>CAMAWP010000163.1 GCA_945861765.1 Akkermansia muciniphila
GACTTGTCCGGCTTACGTCCTGGCCTCACGGCTGCTCCGTGGACAAGCTTTTCCGTCGTGAACAGCCTAATTCGACGGGTGGGACTTTCACCCACGTTGATGCCAGCTTCGCTGGCGCACACCTTAATCCGGCAGTTGGATGGCCGAAAGAAACGCAAAATGCCGAAAGAAAAGAAGTTCTGAGGCATCTGCCATTCACCCGGGAGGTGGGTGGCCGCGTTTGCGTCAAGCCCTCGAATTCTTTCGCTTGTTTCGTTTCTTTCGGCTGAACTGCTGTTTTTAGGATAAATCAGGAATTCTTCCCCGTCGGTTGCTGCCAGTTCGAATTGCACGGGGGCAGGATAGACCCGATCGTGGAGTAAGAATGGATTCAGACGTCCGCGGACGTGGGGCGGGATCAGCTTAGAAAAAGCACTTGAGCCGCAAGAGAACGAATAGATCGCAAAGATAGAGGAGTTTTCGCAAACAGTCTTCTTCGCCGAACGGATGTGTTTGAAGAGCGTCTGTCCTCACTTCGCTTCGCGCTCTCTGCGCTCTCCCGTGGCTAATCAACTGCGGGATTTTCGCTCATGGTTTGAGAAAGATGAGAGGCCCGGGCATATCGAGGGAAAAGCGGCCGCGCGCCGGAAGGCAGGTGGCAAGCGCAGCGGCATCGCCGCCGAGGGATTGAATCTTTTCGCGGAGGCTGGAGAGGGCGCGCCGCAGATCCTGTTCCTCTATCGCGGACTTGAGCGAGTCTGCGCGACGCCAATCGGACCAATCGTCCCTCGGAGCTCCGCGTGCAAGCTCGGTGCGGAACTCGCCGAGGGCGTCGAGGCTGTCCTTCTGCAACGCAAACGCAGGTTCGCCGTTCTTCGCGCGTTCCGCCATGAAAAGGAGCACGAGATGTTCGCGCGGTGCCAGGCGCAGTCGGCTGCCGTTGATTTCGATCTCCGGGCGGGAGCGCTCGACCGTCAGTTTCAACCCCTCGGCCACGCGGGCGCGCACCCCGGCGCGGCATGACTCGACGAGGCGCATGAAGCCGCCGGCGGGCCGGCCCAACTCGCGCGGGAAGAGATAGCGCAGCGGCACGAATGGCACATCGGCGATCTCGATGCGGGCGGCCGCGGGATCATGGTCGGTGCCATCCCGGTGCTTGAGCGAGCCGCCGGGCTGCGCCGGGAAGTTGAACTCGCGAAGCTGATCAAAAGGTTCGCTGACGAGCACATGCGTGAGGCGGTCAGTGTCGCGCCCGATCAGTGAGAAGCAGGCGTAGAGCAGAGCGCTCATGGTTTTGCGCCCGCCCGCAAGCGAGGCGATCACCACCTTGTCCGGGTCCTCCACAAATCCACGCACCTGCTCAAGAATGAAGCTGGCCGCGGCTTCGTTGTCCGCGGGCGTTCGCATGTCGTCCAGTTCGACAGTGCGGCCGGAGCTGCGATCCGACGTCGTGAAAACGCGGATGTCATCGGGCGTTGTGCCAAAGCGAAGGCGACCGGAGAGGTCAAAGCCCTCCGCTGCGAGCGACGCGCGAAAGGCATCCCAAACGGCGACGCCGCCGAAGGACGGCCGGGGTGTGAACAATTGCGCCTCCACCTCACGGCGTCCTGCCGTGGTGGTAAGCACAACGATCCTGTGCGGCAGCAAGGGAGCTTCGCCGGTGTCTGCGGGCGGGTGCGCCAGCGCCCACAAAGTCTCGGTGATCACGGCGGGCGACATGCCGGTGACGGCGAGAAAAACGATTTCAGATTTGTGATTTATGAATTCTGATTTCTGCTGGAGCGTGGTGGATTGGACTCGGCTCGGGCGCGAAGGCTTGCCCGGGAGTGTGGTGCGTTTTTTCATGGCTGGTTTAAATCAAAAACAGGAGATGGTCGCGCAAGCGGTGGGAGACAGCCTCGCTAAGGGCAAACTCGGCGCTGCAGTTGGGACAGGTGATGTTGGAGTCAGTCATCATGGGAGAAGAGTAAGGCAATGGAGCAAATTTGTCGCGCGTCCGGACGTTCGGAGACGTCGCGATCCGCAGCAGGATCGCAGACTTAGACCGAATTGGAGCGCGCGGAGGGGTAGATAGGCTGGAGTCATCTGATCTCCGACGCGTCAGCGGTTCTTCCGAGCAAAGACTTCCAGATTCTCCAGGTCCAGCGGAGTGACAATCTGAATCCCACTTAGTTCCTTCGCCCGCTTTTGCAGGTTGGCCGCATTCTGGCCGAATGGTGGCTGAAAGATGGCCAGGAAGCGGCGGGTGAAGTGTCCGCCGAGGCTGCGGGCACGGTTGTCGAGCTCGTCCAGCAGCGGGACGAGACGGGCCCTGGCACCGCCACGCTTGCAGGAGAAGAACGCGATTTGCACACCATCCACGCCCACGATGTCTTCCTCGGGATCGAAACCTCCCTGGCGTTCGCCCACGTTCACCGACCACCGCAGGTCACGGAACTGGCCGCTGCGATGAGCAGCCTCGAACACGGCCACTTCCCACCACGCACCCGACAGAAACGCGAGCGTGAACTGGAGTGGGCGCACAGCGGCGAAATAGTCGGCCGCAGCCGGGCGTTCGGCGCGGGCGAGTTCTTCCAGCGTTGCGCGGGTGCTGTCCGGTAGCAGGAGCTTTGCGCCATCGGCCCGAAGGAGTCCGCTTTCCAAGGCCAGTTCGCCGACATGCGACGGCAGCGGCAACGGACGACCCAGCAACGTCAGCCAATCGCCGGCACGCCGGGGTTCCCGTCCATTCGGGCAGACTCCGTGCGGGCCGTGAACTGTTTCCCAGGCAGACTTCTCGTCGGCTGCCGATCTCAGGAAATGTCCGACCAGAGAAAGGAAGGGCTGCCAGGCGCGGCCGCCGGTGACCCGCTGACGCCCATTGGCCACCGCGATGGCATTCACCGTGAGAGCCTGATGCAGCGAGGTGAAACTGAAATCATCCCCCAACACCGTGTTCAGCTTGGGTCCGGAATGTCCATCGAGGAATTGCTGGCGGTCGGTGTCCACGTAGAGCGAGACGATCTGTTCTCGCATCGCTGCTTCGTAGGCGCCAATGGACATCAGCTTGGTGCCGCCGGTGAAGTTGACGACGGGGGTCAGCTCCTCAGCACGAGCGGATTCGATGGCCCGCAGCACGGCACGGGAGGTTTCCGGGATGGAGGGCATCTCCGTCAGGCGGATGTTTTCCACTGCGGTCGTGACTCCTGCCTGCCGGGCGCCCTCCACGATATTGGCGGAACGGGCGGTGGTCTTCGGTGTGGCGAGGTGGAGAACCTTGGCCGGCTTGAGCGCGAGCACGGGCACCAAGTTCTGCATGGTCTGCTCGCTGATGAGTTGGATGAGGGCGATGGGCATCTCAGATTTGCGCTTTCTGATTTCAGACTTAAATCCGAAATCAGAATTCACAGATCATAGATTCAGAACGGCACCGCGCACACCGGCAGGGTAATAGGAACTCTGTAGGTCTCGTGCAGATAGTAAACGGGGATTCCCAGATCGCAGCCCAAGCCGTAGAGGATCGCCGTCTCGGCCTTGAATCCGCCGGTGGCATTGAACGCGATCTCCAAATCGGGATGCCGCTTCCTCAGCTTCTGCACATGGGCTTCCAGGGTGTCATACAGACGCATGAGGCCGGCCTCTGCCAAGCGCGCGGCTTCGGCGGGATCGGTTTGCGGGTTTGCTGGAACGCCGATGTCCTTGAGTTTGATTTCGGCCACTTCGACTCCCCGCACTTTCAGAAAATTCCCAATGAGCCGGGCGGCGAGGCGGCTTTCCTGGCCCGCCGTGGCTGAATAGACGAGCGTCACGGCCAGGCCCTTATTCTTTTTGCGCAGCAGCTCAGTCCGGGCTTCGAGTGAATTGATCTCCGAACACGCGGCGCGGGGATCAGCCTTGATGAATTCCTCCAGTTGCTTGTGGCGGCGCAGCACTTTTTCCAAGGGCAGGTTGGATGCTTTGGCGTAATTGGTCAGCAGGCTGATTCCAACGGTGACGATATGGAACTGGTTCATGGGAAATTATGATTTCTGATTCATGTTTTGTGATTTCTTTTCGCTCTTCATCGGCTCACCAAAGGGATTTAAGATCGGGATATTGTTGGATGGCTGGATCGGGGAGCAGCAGGGTCAGGTTGTGTTCCTGAGCCGTGGCGATAAAGAAGCGGTCGGCCGGGTCGCGGTGCAAGGTGGGCAACGTGCAAGTATCTAGGAGGATCACCGGTACTCCTTCGGCCAGGCTTCCTCAGCCACACCGGCGACGGGATCTTCCATGAACTTCCCGGCGAGTCTGTGATCAATGCGAAAATGATCGACGTGACCCGCGCTAGCGGGGACCAGCCGGGCAACAGGTTTACCATTGCGACAGATAATCACATTTTCACCCTTTTCTTTGACGGCAGCCAGCAGGGTCGAGAGCGTCGTCTTGGCCTCATGGGTGTTCACGGTAATCATAGACTAAGGGTAGCTAAGTTCGTGAGGGCGTCGAGACCCATTCGTGGTCGCGATTCAGCCAGGCAAACAACAGGTTGGTATCGACGGCGGTCATTTGCGGCGTTTGCTCAGGCGGCGCGGCACGTAGTCCGGTTCATTGGCGAGCAACCGCCACTCATCGTCGCCGATCGGACCGCGCATCCCAAGGCTCAGCGGTTCGGGTGGCTGCCACCCGCTGTTCCGGGGCGGATACCCAGGCAGCGCACGCTCCAGGCTGCGGCGGACCACTTCGGCAAAGCTCATTTCGTAATCCGCCGCCACACGCTTGGCCTCGCGGTAGAGATCATCCGGAATCTGGACTTGGGTCTTGATCATGCTGGCAAATTGCCATGATGGCGATCAGGAGTCAAAGCCGGAGTGGGCCTGCATCCGCCAGCCCGCTTCATTCGCCTCCACCTTTGGCTCGCGGGCGAAGTTTGTCAGGAGACTGATTCCGAAGGTGCCGATGCGGAGTTGTTTCATTTCTGACTTCAGATTGGCGATTCGAGATTTTGAAACCTGGTCAGGAGTGGCCCGAGTCAATCGTTGATTCATTTTGAATGACGTTCAAGGATTCCAGACGCCACCGTCCAATTCCGGGGGCCATTCGGCGAGGTCGTCGGGCGTGTTGAAGTTTTCATGATACCAGCGTAATTCCTTTTCGCGCTCGGCGCGCGGCAGTCGAGCCCAGGCGGCTTTTTCATCGCCCATCGTTTTGGCGAGGTGTTCGTAATATTCCTCGGAGTATTCCATTTCCGGTTCGGCGCGGACGATTTTCATGGCAACATTTCCTCCAACGGCGGCTCAATCGATTTCAGGATTTCGCGCGTGGTTTGAGCCTTGACCACTGCACGATCCAGGGCCTTCGTCACTATGGCTTCGCGCCCGAAGGCGTCAACTGGGTTGCGTGGCAATCCGTGGCCGCGCGCGGCCAGCAACAGGCGTTGATGCTGCCGGGCGAAGGACTCGCGGGACGGCCAGGTGAAACCGGGTTCTTTCTGCCAGGAGCGATAAAAGTCCTTCCATGCGCGCGTGTAAAGGCCGTGCCGCTCGGCGTTGACGCACTCCCAAAGCAGGCGTTCGAGGCGCAGAAAGCCATCCAGCCGGTCCGGGTCATTCTCACGTTCCAGAAGCCGGAGCAACGGACGTCGCCGGACGGCAATGCCTCTGGCCTCCGCATCGGATTGCGGCCAGACCGACAACAGCTTGGCGGCGTCTTGGAGGTGAACCAGGGACTGGCTGCGCGAGCGCCCCATCAACTGCCATCCCAGGCTGTCCACGATGGGCCAGTCTTTCGGACGGTCGGTTCGTTTCATTTGCGCCACCACGTCGCGGTCGGCGAAATCAGGGGATTCTGGGTCGAGGGCGACGTGACGCACCCGTGGAGCTTTGCCGAATATGTCCACCTTGTTTTCCGCGCCGTTCGGTTCGGTGACGAGCAAATGGCTGGTCCAGCCGTGCGCCATGAATTCGATGTCGAGCGGAGCGCCAAAGATGTTGCGGTAGGAAACGCGCCAAGGCGAGCCGCCCTGTTCCAACGATTCAAACAGGTCGCGCAGTTTGCCGAAGTCCTCCGGCGCGATGATCCAGTCGGAGTCCTTGGTGGTTTGCTGAAGCCCATAATGGACGCAGGCCATGCCGGAGGTGATGGCGAAACGGATGCCGGCCTGGCGAAACTGGCTGGCTAAGATTTTGAGGAAATCCAACGGCGAGGTGAACATTTTCGATTTATGATTTATGATTTCGGATTTATGATTTGCGATTTCACGGCGTGGCGTTTCGTTCGTGTTTTTCCGATGGGCACGCTGTAGGACACCAACCGCCGTTCCACGTTGTCCCGGATGAACACGACCATGTTGCCCTCCGCGCAGGCGGCCTGGTATTGCTGTTGCATGGATGCCTGGGATTTTTGGGCAAATCCGCCGCGAAGCCGCGGCAGGGATAGGCATAGGCCCGTTGCTCCTGGACATCGAACAGCATCACTGGCCGTTTGGCGGCGTATTGCTGGTAGAGGTGAAGGATGTTGCCATACTGCTCGTTGAGAACCTTCCAGAGAGGGTCGTCTTGATCAGGTTCGGGGTCGTTCATGGGGCAGGGAATGTATGATTTCTGATTTTGGGGTGATTCATCAGGGGAAGCACAGCGGGAAGTTTATCGCATCCAGTCCGCGAGTTCATCGGGCTGCAAAGGTTCCGTCGGATCATAGCTCGGAGCGAACTCGACCCGCAGGCGCGGGTCCGGGGTCAGATCGCGGACGGAGCGGCGGAGGATTTCGGCGACTGCAACGCCGTCCCAGCAGAGAACGACGGTTTCGTCCCGCTCCTCGACGGCTTTGACGAGTTCGGAAAAGCGGGTTTTAGCTTCGTGCAGGGGGATGGGGATCATGGTTGGCAACAGTTAGCACGGATTGGAAATAGACAGGAGACAGTTTTGGTCACAGAAACCGCCAATCGTCGAGGTCATTCCAACGATGCGGATCGGGTTTTGATTTCAGCGCTCTTTCCGCCTCTTTGATAGAGTTTTTCGATGGCACCACCACCAGCAAACAGAGACCCGAGGTAAGGCGAATGACTTTGAATCTGACAGGAGAAGGTTTGCGTAGCTGGGCATTACCGAACAAATGCGGCGGACCCATTGGCGTGTCTGACGCAGCCTCGCGCAGGTCAGACCAAGGCTTGTTGGCTGATTCCGCGACCAATGCGGCACCCCAAGGCTGAACGGGTCTGGCAATCAGCGGAGCGAGCAGGTGGGCAAGCTCCTCCCGTGATTTCGGTGTCCATTTCTCTTCGGGCCAGACGCTTCCGGCGGCGCGGTTGGCGCGGTAGCCAAGGGTGCCCGCAAGCAACCAGAGTTTTGTGGAGGCGTCGGCTTTCGCCCAATCGTCGTTGGTGCAAGCAGGCAGGCTTTGAAGTTGAAGGCTCGCGGTCGCCCCCGCTGGCAGCGCCGCACGGCTGCCTTGGCCATGAGATTTGTGCGGCAACAGTTGAGCGGGCAGGCGGCTGGGGGCGGTTCCAGACAGAATACGGACAGCCACCCGGCTGCCTTGGCCTTCGTTGCCGCTGGTGCTTCCCCAGACGCGGTTGGCGGAGTCCATGCCAAAAGCCGCTTGGTGCCAGAATCGGATGTGACCCCGGATGGGTGGAACACGAAGTTCGCTGTGAGTTGCTTCCCTGCCTTCGGCCGTGCCACTGAAACACGGCGTCAGCAAAACGAAACGGAATTCTGAGGTTGCGAGGTGCATGGTGTTTATTGCGGTGGAAGCCACTCTTTGGGGAACCAGGGTTTGTCACGCAGACGCTTGCGGATGTCCTTGTAATCTTTGCTGGCCAGCAGTTTTTTCAGTTCCTCACACTGGGCGGCATTCTCAGGTTTTTGAAGCGCCACAATCTCTGGTTGAAGGCGGTCCAGTTGTCCGGGATTGAGTTTGTCGATCACCTTGTTGCGGAAAGTGGCCGGATTTGGGTAGTCGATCATCAGCGAAGCTTGGGCAGCAGCTTGCTGCTTCGTTTTCTCGGCAGCGACTTTGGCCTGCTCTGCGGCGGCGGCTTCGGCGGCTTTGGTCTTTTCGACTTCCCTGGCTTGAGCGGCCTTGTCGGTTTCGTTGGGCTGGCGAAAACGACCATAACCCGCCGCAGTCTTGGCACCAATGCCGATTTGGGTCAGAGCTTCGGTAATCCAGTCAGAGGCCACTTGAAGGAGCTTTGCGGCGTCCCGCGCACCGGGGCGGACGTAGAAGACGAAATGCCATTTGGTGATACCTGGCTCGACGCAGAGAAAAACATTTGGGGTCAGGTTGGTTTTATCTCTTCCGTCTGGCTCGTGGTGCGGGTTGACAATATCCAGACCCAGATTTGGAGGCGTGGCGGGAAAGCCGCCTACAAAAATGATGTCCCCGGCATGTTCGGAACCGTCCTGAGAATCGTCTCCGAAGACCCGCCGGGCGAAGTCCTTTGAGAACTGTCTGCGGTGCTGAACAAATGTTGCGCCTTCGTTGAACGAGCCGTCCGGCTTCTGGTTGGCCTCCCAGCAGGCCCATGTGCTCAGGACACCTTTGAGGGAGGTTCCTGGGATGAGCGGCAACCCGGTGGTGCGGTCAGCGCAGAGGCCGACATTTTCCAGCACGCTGGCGCGGCCCAAGTGCAGCAGCAGCCGACTTTCAGCAAACAATTCGACGATTCCGAAGCGGGTGCCATGGTGGCGCTTGAGAGACTCGATGAAACGATTCTTCGACCGACAGACATGGCTGAGATGGCCGACGGAACGCTCCGTGTAGCAGGCCAGAACGTCCTTGAGTGACTCGGTCTTGGCGGTTGCATCGTCGTCGCGCTCGAAGCTGAACTTGTCGAGACGCAGTTGCCATGCATCGCAACGGCCCAAAGCGGTTTGCACGGGTTTGGTGACGGCAAGCATATGGTCAGGCGACGAAGCGTTTGAGGTAGTTCAGGAACGCGAGCGATTCAGCGGTGGCGCGGCGAAGTTGGGAAGCGTCGGCGGCAGTTGCGAGTTCTTCTACCAGGTCTCTCGCCACGGTTGCCTTACAGATACCGACGGCAGCAAGGTGTTCGGCAACAGCGTTCACGATCAGTCGTGCGCCTTCCTGCTTAGGTTCACCTTTGGCATTCAGTTCAATGGCGAAAGCTCCGGCCGCCAGCAGGCCGTCGGTCTTGATGAGCATGGGAAACCGACTGAGTGCGTTGCCGCCTTTCTGTCCGAGGCCCATCCCTTTGACGTGGCTGGCATTGAGAGCGTTTGCCGCGCGAATTTGAGCAAGTGTCTTCATGGCAGTTCCTCCCGTTTGGTTTCGCAGAGGCCGTGGCCGGTGGTTTCGTCGCCGCCGATCTGGAGGATGGGCGGATTCTGGGCGGGCAGCAGTTCCGCGAGTTTGGTGTTGGCGTTGAAATCGGCGGCCACACCGTTGCGACGCGGAGGAAAAACGCTGAGAACGCTGTAGAACACAGCTTCGCACGGGACGTTCTCCTGATTGAAAAGCGCGCCGCCCGTGTTTGTACGCGTGGCTGGGTTGATGGCAATGCGGGCGACCACCTCGGTGCAGGTGGTGACGAAATGCTGGAAGTTCTCGTCGTTCAAGACCGCCAGACGTTTTCCAAGGGATTCGATCCAAAGGGGATCTGCGCAGGCGGTCTTCAAGGCATCGGCGACGCCTTTGGCTTTGATCGCCTCCGACGGGAGCGTTGCGAGGGCGTATTCTTCCAAGATAACCTGGGCTTGTCCCGGAATTGTCAGCGCGCAGTCGCCAGTGACCACAGCTTGGTCTTTCCCTGGTTGCGGCACGTCGAACTTCTTGCCCGTGTCGCGCTGGTATCGTTCCAACACAGCCGGGCAAGTCAGCCAGGCAAAACAACCGGCCAGAGAGCGGACGGGGAAGGCCAGAATCTTGGCCTCCATGATTTGGACGCAGCCGGCATTGGATTTCTGTTCCTTTTCGCCGTTGGCGTTCTTCGTCTCGTCGATTCCACCGAAGAGAATTTTCGCCTGTTCGGGCAGGTCGTTGCCGGTGGCGTGCGGAACGTTCCAGACTTCGCGGCCCCGTTGGAGCAGCACGCCTTTGAGGCTGGTGCTGGGGATGACAGGGAAGCCGGTGATGCGTTCGCGCATGATGGGCAGGTCCACCACGTCCACGGAGGTGCCGCTGCCCACATGCAACGGGGTGCGCGTGTAAAGGGTTAACAGATGTCGTTTCATGTTGTTCGTTATGGTCTGGTTTTACTGGTTAAAGAGTTCACTGGCCAAAGTTCGGACGTCCGGGGCGTGCCGTATGCGGTTGAAGGTTCTTGGTTGAGCGTTGCGGGATCGGACAAGAATTTGACGGCGGAGCAGGCTGTCGGTAGGATGCCAGCATGAAAACGGTTCTGGTGTCGTTGGATGATGTAGAGTTCGCCGAGTTGGGGAAGCTGGCTGCCTCTCAGTTGACCACGGTGGACGGGCTGCTGAAGCAGTACGCGCAGAATTTGAGCCTCGGCCCCGGTGAACCGGATGCGAGCCGCCGCGCGCTTGCGCGCCACGAACTGGTCGCCTATGTCCGCTCCATGAAGACAGGCGTGACGGTCGGAGAGAAACCCACCCGCGAACGGACCTACAGTGGCCACCGTTTTCATTGACACAAACGTCCTTCTCTACGCGGTCTCGAATAGTCCCGCAGAGGTCCGCAAGAAGGAGAAAGCCCTGCAATTGCTGGAGCAGGAGGATTTCGTAATATCCATGCAGGTGGTGCAAGAGTTCTACGCCAATGCCACACACCTGGTCAAAGGCTGCATGTCCAGGGAGGAGGCCATGGCGTTCATTGACCGGTTGGTGCAATTGCCGCTGTTGCCCGTGACCTTTCCGCTGTTCCGCAACGCGGTGCTGCTGCAACGTCGTTACCAGATCTCCTATTGGGACGGCGCCATCCTCGCGGCCGCGAAGACGTTGGGCGCGGCGACGCTTTACACGGAAGACCTGTCGCACGGGCAGGTGTACGACGGAGTCAAGGTGCTCGATCCATTTCATGAGATCGAGTAGGCCGACTGTTCTCTCTCGAAGCATCATTGGAATACCTCCCTGGCGAGCTCTTCGATCTTGATCGAACTGGCGTGCATTCGCACGTGGAAGCTTACGAGGCCGTAGCCGCAGCCTTTTTCGCCGTAGAAGTCGGAGCGCGGCTGCCAGTGTAGTTTCTTCGCCAAGCCAATGGCGGTCGCGCGGTTCTCGCACAGGAAATAATAAACACTGCCTTCCGGCACCGCCAGCATGGTGGGTTTGGCGCGGCCTTCCACGACATCCCAACCGGAGACAGTGCGGGGCTTGCCGAGACACCAGGAGATGAGTTGAGCGCGGCCGGGAAGCGATTCGCAGTCTGCTTTTCGCTTCGATACACCGAGCCGCACTTCGCCGGACGGGCGACCGTCGCTCCCGTTCCAACACCACCCCGGCAGGCTGCCGTGGGCGAAGATGGCTGGTGTGACCAGCACCCATTTGAGAAGACACGGGCCGTCACCAGCAGGCGCATCAGGAGGCTGCTGCAATTCGGCGAAGGGGACGGTTTCCTTGTGCAATCTTGCGAGCCGGAACTCGCCACCGAGAAGGAGCCAGTCGAGTTCGTCCAGTTGCTCGCGCTCGCGTCGCCGGGCATCGGCCTCGCCATTCCTGGCTTTGTCCGGGTCGGCGACTTCGATCCAGGCGGCTAACCGGGTGTGTTTGTCGGCGCGCAAATAGGTGCCGGCATAAAGCTGTCCTTCCTTTGAAGCAAAGGAGCCGGGGTCAATCTCCACTCCGACGCGATGCTCGGCCACCCAGAGAGTTTCCGTTGCGGTGGGAGTAAACCCGCGTCCGTTCGGTGGCGTTGAGCCATGCAGATAATGCTTCATCTGCTCGGTGGTCCACCAGCCGTGCAGTTGCCGCTTCTTGTCGGGTGGCGTCACCGCGACGGGCAGGCAAGGGGGCGCATAACCGCCGGGTGTTTCGGGATGTTGCTGTGCGGAAATCGAGGAGTCGCGCCAGAGTTGCAGGCGGGCGATGCTCTTGTCTTTGCGCGCGACATCGAGGGGCACTGGCAGAAGAAGTCCGGTGTCCTTGCGCCACGGGAGCGGCCCGATGGTGCGGAGCGAGCGGAATGCTTTGGTGGCGATGAACGTCTTTCCATCGTGGCCTTGGGTGTGCCAGTTGCCCGTGCGGTCGGCGTTGCGCGGGCGGCCTTCCTCCTTCTTGCCGCCGGTCGTTTCGCCATTGGCCCGGAGCAGGCTGGCGCGAAAGGCTTCATGCAACGTGCTGGGAAACGGCAGCCGGCAACCCGCGCCCTTGCCCTGTCCGGCGGACATGGGTATGGCATCGCGGAAGAACAGCAGATCGGTGGGTTCGATGAGGACGGTGTTCATGGCGTCAGCGTTCATTGATGTCAGGTTGCTCCTTCAATCGGTTCACAAAAGCCCAGGCCATCCAGAAGTGGATGAAGTCACGAGGGGAGAGGGCGGGATGGGAAAGGTCATCTCCGATAAGATCGTTTGTCCAACGCCGGGCGGTGCTCGTGGCATCGGCTGGATTTTGGTTTGCCTGTTTTTTCAACACATGACGCAATTCGGCTTCCACAGCACTCTTCAAGTCGGAAGTCCAAGGGTTCTCCCAACCGCCGTCGTTGTCCTTGGCGGTCGAAGCCAGCAACGGACGAGTCAACTGAAGATAGCGATAGGCAAACCGGCCAGTCTGGTCGAGAACGCCGCTGCTGAGTTCCGCCCACACGCCAGCCACGCCCCGTTTGAGCTGGGCGGCAAAGGAGGCTGACTCGCCGGAGCGCTTGAGGATACTGAGGCAGAAAGCACCTTTGTCAGTCACGGACTTGGCAGTGTGTTCGGCATCGCGAGCAGCTTGAATGGTGTCCTGCATCGGCGAGCGAACGTGGCCGATGGCAATGCCGACCGACGCGGTGGCCTTCGGTCCCATGACCACGAGAGGCCAGTTGGGTTTGAGGTGCTCAGCACGGCCAACGTCTCCCCGTTCAGACTTGCGCAGGGTTACGAAGCCATCCGTGTGGCGTGAATAGTCGAAGAGATCATTCAGCACGCGCTTCACGGCTGCGGAAGCACCGGCGTCCTTGTCGTCGGGATGAACTCCGCGGAAAGCGAGTTGGAGAGCCTGCGCGCAATCGAGCGCGGTACTGGCAGGAGTCATCGCTAGCACGTCATCACCGCCAGCGTAGATCAGTTGGCCGTCAAAAGCTTCGACGATGGGCCGGGCGCAATAGAGACTGAAGTTCGACAAAGCTTCCGAAAGCGCGGCGTGGTAACCGGGGGAGAGCGGACGAGGCACTTCGGCGGCGGACGGCAACCCTTCCGCGCCTTTTGCCCAGTGAGTTCGGAAATAGGTTTGCGCCTTCTCGGCCAGACTGTTGACGAGCGGCGCGGCCTTCACGCCGCTGACCCATTGGCCCATGTCGTCGCCGTCCATCGCGATGACGGCGTAGTAGGTTTCTGCCTCGTCTCCTTCTGCATCAATGGCGTCGTCAATCTGGGCAATCTCGTTCACGGGTTCGAACACTGGCTTTGCCCGGTCGAGATCGAGGGCGTCCTTGAGATACTGGTCAGGCCAGAGCCGCTTGATGACGGATAGTGCGCCATAGAGTTGAGAACCCTTGAACTGTCGCGGGCATTTCAGGCGGAGCACTTCCCAAAACCGCTCATGCTCAGTCCCCCCAAGCACTTCGTTCTTCCCGTCGAGGTGATCCTTGGGCACTCCATCAGAATCCATTTGACCAGCAGGCTGCCAAGGCGCGAACGCACGGGCGTTCTTGCACGCTGTGAACTTCCAGTCCGTGGCGGCGAAGTGCAGCGCCCAAGCGAAGCCGGCGTTGGAGCGCGGTCCATAACTCTCGCGTTCGTTTTTCGGGATGAACTCCTCCGCCCAGCGAGCCGCGAGATTCAGCGGGTGTTTCTCCCAACCCCCGTGCAAAGGAGGCGTGGCATTCGCGGCGTTGGACAGAGCCGTGGCGGTGTCCGTCCACGGGTGAACTACATAGTCAACTACCGGGAACCGATTCACTTGTGCCTGCCAGTGCTTGTCCCAACCTGGGCATGCGCCGCTAAGTTGAGTGTCGAGGAAAACTTTGACCTTGGCGGCGATCTCCGCCCAAGTCCCACGAACCGCAGCTTCCGCCAATGCGGCCAGTTCTGCACCTCGGGACGCGGGAACCAGGGCGAGGAAGCGGTTGGGCAGATTGGGCGTGAGCAGCTCGTTGGAATGGCTTGCGCGCAGTTTCTGGTCGTCGAGATAGCCTTTCCTCCACCAATGGAAATCGGCGAGGGGGATGCCCCGCAATTGCGGGAACACGATGGAGTCCGGGCCAATAGCCTCCGCAACAGCGAGCATCGCCTTCGCGATGAGAAAACTCAGTAGATAGCTCGCTGACCACAAGTCCTGCGTCTTGCGCGCCTGGGCTATGAAGTCCTGCACCGGGCCAATTTGGAAGAGCAGAAACGCTGGCTTTCCCTCTGTGGCCGTGAAGGCCGCAGCCAGCGCGTTGTGGTGCCACAACGTGTGGTCGGGAATGCGGGTGTCTGCTACGATGTAGGCTAGGTGCGCGGCCTTCTCGCGTGCGCTGCGCTCCGGCCAAAGTCGCCAGGAGCGGATGAACTTCAACTTCCAGTCGTCCGAGTCAGGAGCGATGCCGTCGAGCGCACTGACGAACGCTTCTTCCATACCTGCCGCCGTGGCGGGGAACTGCCGCGGCGTGAGACACCCTCCGCCAAGCGGATGGCGGAATTCGTAATCGTTCGCCGCCCAGTCCACTCGCAAGCCGCTCTTGGTGGGATCGGGAAAAACCAGCCGGTCGGCTGCTGCGGCCTGCCAATCATTGCTCCGGTTGAATTCCCTGAGTGCGTCAGGATCGAAGCCGAGGCGATTCAGGAACGACTGCCTCTGATCTTCATGGGCAGCTATGGCCCGGGGCTTGTGCGGCGGGTCGTGGAGGAAGGCGAGGAGTTTACGTTTCCAGTCGGTCATGGTGGGAATCTTAGCGATCGGTTAGGGGTTGTCGTTGCTGCGGAAGTGCGGGAGCACAGGCCGGGACAGCCAAGGCATCTGTGACCCACCAACACCTCACTCTTTGTCTCGGCGGTGTTTCCAGACAAAATGTTTTCATGTCGGCAGTGTGAACCGGCGGGATCGCTTTCCGCAAATCAACGGACGTCCGGGGACGTTCACGCGGAATACCCGGATGAAAACTGTTCCCTCAT
>CAMAWP010000164.1 GCA_945861765.1 Akkermansia muciniphila
ACCCAGCCACTGAGCTACCAGTGGTTGGTGAACGGATCGACGATTGCGGAAGCCACGAGCAGCAGCTTGGTCTTAACGAATGTGGTGGCTGGCGAGGCGCTGAATTTCACGGTCACGGTGTCCAATCCAACGGGCTCAGTGGTGAGCGATATCGCATTATTGAGCATTCTGCAGGTGATTGCCGATTCGCAATTTGGCAATGGAGTATTTCAGTTTCGGCTGAGCGTTCCAGAAGGAAAGCGCGCCACGGTCCAGAGCTCGACTGACCTGGTGACGTGGACGAGCTTGGCGGTGAACCCGTACAATAGCGGAACCTTTAACGTCGAGGACCGGGAAGCCATCAACTTCGAACTGCGATACTACCGCGTCCTCTTGGAGTGATGATAGCCGTCGCCGTAAGAGCCCTTGAAGATCAAACACGTCGTGGGTTTCGCCTGGCGAGTGAGTGGCTTTAGTGTGTCCAACGTGAATTCTGTTAAAAACGATTGAATTCATAGTCCAGTCATACTATTTCTCTAAGACGCTTGGCGCATTTTTGGATGCGTGGCGCATGAGAGGATTACGAAACAGTCGAAGTGTTTGATGATCTTGGTTCGGGGCGTAGCGTAGCTTGGTAGCGCGTCTGAATGGGGTTCAGAAGGTCGTGAGTTCAAATCTCACCGCCCCGACCATTTTTCTTGGCATTTCGCGAACTGGCTTGATTTCCTAACATGTCCGGCGTCACCCAACTGCTCAGCGTCTTTGATGCGGGCGATCCCAGGCCCGCCGAGCAGTTGCTGCCGCTGGTCGCTGAGGCAATCGGCTCACCGATCTTCAGCTCTGTTGACGACGGGCATCCTCATCCTTCATGCAGTCGAGCATTAGCGTCTGACGAGTTCCACCTGCAGAGCAACAACATGACTGACGCAGATCAGCAACCCTTGGCCTTCCAGCGCCCAATCAACGCTCGTGTTTCACTTATGAAGAATCCAACCTACCTCTCCTCTCGCACGTCCGCCTGTCTCGCTCTCGGGCTCGCCGTGGCGATGTCCGTCGGCACTTTGTCCGCCCAGCCTGCGGCCAGAAGCGGTGCTGACACCGCTCCTCTCAACTGGACGACCCAGCAGGATCATCAAAACATGAAGGACCAGTTGGGCATCACGCGGCTGCGTCCCGGTCCGAGCGGAAACCCCAATGCGACCAATAGCGCCAATTACGATGTCACCAAAGCCAATCCTTATCCGAATTTGCCGGAAGTCCTCACGTTGAAAAACGGACAGAAGGTGACGACCGCCGACCAGTGGTGGAAACAACGCCGTCCCGAAATCATCGAGGACTTCGAGCGCGAAATCATCGGGCGCGTGCCGCGGAGCGTGCCGAAGGTGACGTGGATGATCGCCACGCAGGCGATGGATCGGGTCGTGGGCGAGATTCCTGTCAACGCCCAGCAACTGATCGGCCAGGCGGACAATTCAGCTAGCCCGTCCATTGAAGTGAAACTCCAGATGACGCTCGTCACTCCGAAAGATGCCAAAGGACGGGTGCCGGTGCTGATGATGTTCGGCGGCGGTGGCTTTCCACGTCGGCCGGGCGAGCCGGCGCCTACGAATCGTTTCGGCGCGTTCGGCGGCAGCACGAACGCCGGTCCGTCTTCGGCCGAGCAACTCATCGCCGCAGGCTGGGGCTATGCGACGATCAATCCCGGGAGCATCCAGGCGGACAACGGCGCGGGGTTGAGGAAAGGCATCATCGGACTCGTTAACAAAGGCCAGCCACGCAAGCCGGATGACTGGGGTTCGCTGCGCGCGTGGGCGTGGGGCGCGGCGCGTGGTCTGGATTATCTGGAAACGGATCCGACCGTGGACGCGAAGAAGGTCGGCATCGAAGGCGTTTCCCGTTACGGCAAAGCCGCCCTCGTCACCCTGGCCTTTGAGCCGCGCTTCGCGATGGCTCTAGTCGGTTCCTCCGGCGAAGGCGGAGCCAAGCTGCATCGCCGCAACTTCGGCGAGGCAGTGGAGAATCTCACCGGTTCCGGCGAGTATCACTGGATGGCGGGCAACTTCCTGAAATACGGTACCGCGGAATCCTCCTTCGGTAGCAGGAACGCCGGTGATCTTCCGGTGGATGCCCACCAGTTGATTGCATTGTGCGCCCCGCGCCCGACCTTTATCAGCTATGGCATTCCCGCGCGCGGCGACGCCAACTGGCTCGATCAGCAGGGCAGCTACATGGCAACCGTCGCCGCCGGCCCTGTCTTCCGCCTGCTCGGCGCGCGTGACGTCGGCGACAAGGACGACTATCGCGTCGCCAAGATGCCGCAGGTGAACACGAGCTTGCTCGACGGCGAACTTGGCTGGCGCCAGCACGACGGCGGACACGAAGACCGCTCGAACATGAAGCACTTCATCGCGTGGGCCAGCAAGTTGATCCAACACACGCCACCGGCCCCAGCCGCCACGGCGCGATAGTCGCTCCGGCACTACGCCGACTCTGGAAGAACCGTCGCTGGACAGCCTGTGTGCTCTGCCTACACTGCCGCCATGACCTCACCATTCCCTGGCTGTTTCACGGAAGTGCTGAACCGCAATCTGCGGTCGAATGCCTGGAGTTTGCACGAGGTCATCGGCAACCGCTGGCATTGGCTCTGGCGGGCTGGAGCTGGCTACGGCAAAGGCGCGCGCCTGGCGAACATCATGATCGACGACAAGCCGGAAGGCGCGCGCTTTGCCCTCAGCCGCGCCGAATCGCCGCCGCCCAAAGGCCATCCCGAAACTTGGCAGCAACCAAAATGAAAACCCTATCCACCCTCCTCTTGGCCGCGACCAGCGCGCTGCTGGCCCAAGATCCCAGCCCGCCGCTCAAGAACCTTGTTCTCGATCTCGATGCCGATCGCGACGTCACGGTCGAAGACGGCGACCGAGTCTCGCTTTGGCAAAACCAGGTAGCTGGGGCTGCGGCCCGAGACTTTGTGCCGCGCGATCAAGGTCGCAAGACACCCGGCTCCGGCCGTCCTACCCTGCGCAAAGCCGTCAGGGAACTCAACGGCCACGGCGCACTCGTGTTTCTGCAACAGGAACTCGTGTGTCTCGATGAGGACGCGTTCGACTCCCTCACGCAAGGCGGCGGCTGCACTTGGCTGGCCGTAATTGCCATGCGCGAGCAGCGCGTGGGTCTCAAGGACGTGAACTCCTTCTTCGGCAACCTCAAAAACGGCGGCAACTACGAGGGCCTCTGGGGCAACGTGAGCGACGACAACAAACTCTGGTGGGGCCTGCGCAACGGCATCACCTTCGGCCGGTTCGACACAAACAATCAGCAGCTCTTCGGCCCCAAGCTCGAAACCGGACGATTCACCATCGTCGCCGGACGCATGGCCGCCGGCACCGGCAAGGTGAAGCTGGAACTCTTCGTCAACAACGCGAACTCCGCCGCGAGCGTGGAAGTCCAGGTGAACCCGAATGGCAATCCCTCAAGAATGGCGGTGGGGCAGGAACGCGACGCGATCAATCACCCGGGCCACGAGTCTTTCGATGGCGAGATCGCCCGCCTGATGATTGTTGCGCGGCCCTTGGAGGATGCGGAATTGAAGACCCTGATAGCTTCCCTGCGGCAGCGCTACGCCATCCAAACAAAAGCTGCCTTGGATGAATCACCAAACGCCACGGGTGCAATAAATGGTGAATCCCGCGCGGCCAGCAACGTCGGCAACGCGGATTATCCACGCATCGCGTCCGACCTGCGCGTGACGCTCCGGCTGAAAGCGCCGAACGCCAAGCAGGTCAAGCTGGAAGGTGGCGCGGGATTGGTGAAGGAGCCGCTCGAAATGATACGCGGCGAAGATGGCACATGGTCCGTGACCACGCCGCCCGCCGTGCCGGGCTTTCACTACTATTGGTTCACGGTGGATGGACTGCGCGTGAACGATCCTTCGAGCTACGCCTGGTTCGGCTGGGCGCGGGAGACGAGCGGTATCGACGTGCCGGAGGCGGGCGTTGATTTCTACGACGCGAAGCCAGATGTACCGCATGGCGAGGTGCGCGAGCGCTGGTATTACTCGAAGCTCACTGGCAAGTGGCGGCGCGCGCATGTCTATACGCCGCCGGACTACGACAAGAACATCGGAACTCGCTACCCCGTGTTGTATCTCCAGCACGGCGCGGGCGAGAATGAACGCGGCTGGGTCGAGCAAGGCCGTGCGAACTTCATCCTCGACAACCTTATCGCGTCGAGTCACGCCAGGCCCATGATCCTCGTTGTGGACACCGGCTACGCAGCCTACGTTTCAACCAACGGGCCCTCGTTGTTCACCCGCACTGCAGGGCCGACCGCCGCGTTCGAAGAAGTGATGCTCACCGAATTGATTCCGATGATCGACGCCACCTATCGAACGGAGTCCAATCGAGAGAATCGGGCGATGGCCGGGCTTTCCATGGGCAGCGGCCAAACCCTCAACATCACTCTCAAGCATCTGGACCAGTTCGCCTGGATCGGCGCGATGAGCGGCCCTCCGCGCCAAGGGTTCGACGTGGCGACTTCGTATAACGGCGCTTTCCGCGACGCCTCCGTCTTCAACAAAAAGGTGAGACTGCTCTGGCTCGGTGCCGGCACCGCGGAGGAACGTATTCACGCAAGCACGGTCGCGATGCACGAGGCGCTCGACCGGGCCGGCATCAAGAACGTTTTCTACTCCTCGCCCGGCACCGACCACGAATGGCAGACCTGGCGCCGCAGCCTGCATGAATTCGCGCCGAGGCTGTTCCGCGATTGATGCGGTGACGCAGGCATCCCGCCCGGCGATTCTCTCGCCTCAGCCATCTCCCGCTGGGCGAGGGAGAATGGTTTCCCGTCTGCGGAAAGACCGGCGCTTTTGGACCTTTCAATGATGGACTGAGGGGCTCCCTCTACCAGCGGGAGAGGGCTGGGGTCAGCAATTCTCAGTTTGGGAGGTTTGTAGTCCCGGCTTTAGCCGGTCGCCCCGTGAAAACCGGCTAAAGCCGGGACTACATACGGCGAACGGAAGGTGCCCTGGGCCAAAATGAATTGCTGACATGCGACGGCTCTCTCCATATCTCCCGGAGGGGAGATTCGAGAATAGCCCACCCTTTCAAGGGTGGGATTAGGTAGTCAATAGCCAAAGTCCCGAAGGGACGATTGAGCTATCCTCGGGCGATCGTTTGTCCTGAACAGACAGTGAGAATAGGAGCGGTTCTTCGCTTCCGAAAGGTTGGCGAAGGTGGGCTGGGGAGGCGGACTTGGGTCGGTGAGAGTCGCGCTCGATGGTTGCTGCGGGAAACGACGGTGAGCAAGGGCTGGATTGCCCATCAATTGGCACTGGGGGGCGCATCGCCGGATGAGGACGGGTCAAAAATTCGTTCCTCGCAGGGCGACTCGGAACCCACCCCTACCCCTCCCAGGAGGGGAGCTTTGTCGGGGCCCCTCCTGAGAGGCGAGCTTCGTCCGGTCCCCTCCTGGGAGGCGAGTTCTGTCCGGTCCCCTCCTCGGAGGGGTAGGGGTGGGTCGGTTCATGGGCAGCCTCCACCTCCGACATTGGACCCGCATCGGGACCATGAACCTGGGAGCGCCGGCGAGTTGCTGTGGCGAAATTAGGAACACGCCGGCGAGACGCCAGCGCTCCCAGGTCAGGTTCATGGAGAGAATTGCTGGGCTGGGGTGAGGGAGAAGGCCGGGCACATTCCAACAGCGCAAGAATCCCGCCTGCGGGTCAGGAGATCTGCGCCTCGCACCCAACATTATCCGTTCAGGTGGAATCAGCGTGCTGGCGACAGATGATCGCCCCTACTCTTTTCCTTTGTTGGCCGCGTCCCTGTCCGCAACGACTTCCTTCACCCTGGCGTTGAAACTCGGGTACTTCGCGCGCAGTTCGTCGAAGCGCTCTTTGGAGAGTTCATAAACCTGGCAGTACTCCTCCGATCGCACGCTGGCATTGCGAGTTCCGCCGACGACAAGCGACATCTCCCCCACATGACTGCCGGCTTCCAGGACGGCTACAACCGTCTTGTCGTCATTGACGAGCACGCTCACATGACCGGAGTTAATGAAGTACATGCAATCGCCGTACTCGCCCTTGCGCATGATGAAATCACCTGGAAGAAAAGTGTGCTGCCTGAGTTTGGTGATAATCTCCCTGATGAAAATTTCGTCGGCATCCCTGAAGAATGGCACCTTGGTGAGGATTCCCCGGTTCAAATACAACTGCACCTCGAGTGATAGCGACAGAGGCAGTTTGTCGAGCGTGGACTCCTCGCCTGTGGATTGATGCGTTTCCCACATATAATCATAGTACGAGCGAATCTTTGCCTGCATGGCCAGTGGAAGGGACTTCGACCGCATGTAAGCGTTGATCTCCTCCATGCGCCCCCGGAACGCGGCCTTGGCGATATCAAGGTTGGCAAGCATGGAAGCCACATTACCTATCACGTAACCATACATCCCCACCCCCACAATTTGGACAAGCATGGTGTAGAGCAGTTCCTTGATGCTGTCCTTGTGAGGGGCGATATCGCCATACCCAATAGTGGCCATGGTGGTGGTAATGAAATACAGGGCGCGGATGTAGCGTTCGATGGACGGCACAGGGTCCGTCAAGGCCTTGATCACATTGAAATCTTTCTCGATGGAGGCAGCGGCGCCGATGGCCACCCAACCGAGCGCAAAACAGTGCGCCATTAACGCGAACCAAAAACTGAACTGGATGAGCCGCATGATCGCGGGATTTGCAGTGAGGGCCTTCTCGATCGTGTTGAACAATTTGCCCAGCTTGAGCAAGTAGCTCAAACGCACGAACAGGATCACTTCGGTGGCAAGGAGCGCGCCACTCGTGGTGCCGATGCACAGCAGGATGATCGGGCCGATCGGCAGCGATGCGATGGCGTCGGGGATGAGCCAGGTCTTGAGATAGTGCCTCGCGATCTCCTTGCGGTCTGTAATGAGACGCTGCTTGCGAAAGAAGGCCGTATTAAAGTGGAGGAAGAAATCCAGACAGAAAAACGCGGTAACAGCCCAGTAAACGGGATCGAACCAGTAACTGAACTGGTATTGAGCCGGATGGAAGACAATGCGATAGGGGATGATGATAGCCGAGAGGATCACCAACACGCTGATGAACATATCCCACGCCACCTTGGCCTTGTGCGTGGGGTGGATGATAAACCAGAATCCACCCTTGGCGGATGCCGCCACCTTTTGATCACTCTGCTGACTCATTTGTGTTCTCGCAGGCTGCAACGCAATCTTCAGATTTAACTCGGAAATCAGACCAGAGCGACTGGCGTACCCTAAAGGCGCGCACAGAATCCAAGTTGTTGCGAACCATGGCTCTAAGGATTGGCAATTTCATTGTCACTGTGAACGCAGTCATAGCCGCTCAGGGGTATCGACACAAGAAAAAAGCCGCACGATGGACCTATTGGCTGCCTCCGTCTCCCGGAGGGAGATTCGAGAATAGCCCGGCAGTTGACTGCCGGGTTCGCATTAGCGATTGCATAAGGACGGCCGAATCCCCCAATGTCCTACGTCAGCTCCTACTGTCTGTTCAGGACAAACGATCGCCCGAGAATGGCTCAACCGTCCCTTCGGGACTTTGGGTATTGGCGACGCAATCCCACCCTTGAAAGGGTGGGCTACTCTCGAATCTCCCATCCGGGAGATGTCAGTCGGAAGCTTCATCGGTTAGAACAGCACGCGGCCGGAAAATGTCCAAACTCCACGCTCCCCTCGGGAGTGAGTTCTCCTGCCCGGACATGGAAATGATTCCACCGAAAACAGCGGGGAACCATGAACTTCCCTGCGGACGCTTTTGCCGCAACGGGTTGGAAACATCGCCTCTTGGCGTGCAACCTCGGGTACGGCAACGCAGTTCATCGGCCCTGCCACGCGCGCTTCGCGCTTGGTTCGCTCATTTTGGCTCCCGACCATCTGAAGTCGGAACCTCCTGCGTTGCGGTACGTAGTCCCGGTTTCAACCGGAGGGGGTCGGCAAGTCCACCGGCGTTGGATTCTCCCTCGCGACGCCGCCTGGAGGCGGGATTGCATGCGCGCCAAAATGAGGATTGCCGTCGCATGTTTATGCGACTGGCGGAGCGTAGGGCATTGGTGGTAGATTTTATAGATTGAACACACTCCTCTCATGGTAATCAGAGTGGCATTAGTGGAAGACGACGAGCGCGTCCGAGGCAGTCTCGCGATGCTTGTGGGCGGTTCACCAGGATTCGAGTTGGTCGGCAGTTATCCCGACGCCGAGTCCGCTCTGGAGCATCTCCCCAAGACCGAACCCAACGTTGTGCTCATGGACGTTCAGCTTCCCAAACAATCGGGCATCGAGTGCGTCCAACAGCTCAAACCGCGGTTGCCTTGCACCCAGATCATCATCCTCACGGTCTATCAGGATGAGGAGTGCGTGTTCGACGCCCAAACGCGAACGAGCGTGCTTCTCAACTCGGACGCGCCGGCCGGCACGCTGAAGCGGCCTAAACGCCGCGCTCCGAGTGAGTGCTAGCAAAGTGTCGCTGTAGTGCTAGCCCAAGCGGTCCGCCGACGCAAGCGCGCTTTCGATGCTGTCAGCAATTCTGCTCATGAACCCACCCCTTCACCCCTCCCAGGAGGGGAACTGGAAACCGCGTCCTCAAACGAAGCTCCCCTCCTGGGAGGGGCTGGGATGGGTTCATGGGTGCAAGGCGTGATCAAAGTTCGGAGAGGTCTGCTCATAAACCTAGAAACAGCAGTTCAGCCGAAAGAAACGAAAGAAGCGACAGAATTCGAGGGCTTTACGCAAACGCGAACACACACCTGCCGAGTGAATGGTGCCTGACTCAGAACTTCCTTTCTTTCGTCATCTTTCGTTTTTTTCGGCTATCCAACTGCCGCTTTAAGGATAAACCAGGTAAGGACGCGTTCCACCGCGTCCCTGAAATCCCCTCTGGCAGGTCGAGGAATAGTCAGGGACGGAGTGGAATCCGTCCCTACCGCAGGTTCACGCAAAGATCCGCCGGCGTTCATAAGTATTTCACGATTGTCCTGGTAGTATGCGCGCTCGAACAGAAAGCCGTGAAAATAATGCCTGGCGCAATCATGAACCATAACCAATCCGTTGACGGAAGGAACCCGCAAATGAACAAACCAAACCACATGCAATCCTTGCATCGATACGTGCTCGGCAGCGTGAGCATGCAGATCAACCCACCCTCACAAACTCGTCGATTTGGCCAGTGGGGGTTTTCCCGCGCGCCGGTTTTGCTATGCTTGGAGGAGGTGCCGGCGGGTTTGAGCGGTGTGACGGCGATTGCCGCAGGCGGCTATCACACCGTGGCCTTGAAATCCGACGGGACCGTGGCCGCGTGGGGAGACAACGCTCAAGGCCAGCGCACGGTGCCAGCGGGTCTGACCGGCGTAACCGCGATTGCGGCGGGTGTTCCAGAGGGACGACGAAAGTCGTTATTGTTGCGACAAAGCTTGCGCTGTCCACGCGGTTAGACTAGATCACCCGACGAATGCACTCAAATTGTCCAGCGAGACAACGCAAGTCATCAGCGTTTCCTCAGTGCTTGCTCAGATTGGCAGGTAAGCTCGCTCTCGCAGGGTTCTGCTCCGTCTTTCCTTTCACCGCCGCCGCTCAAGTGCCGGGTCTGCTGAATTACCAGGGTCGCATTTCCGTCGGCACGACCGCGTTTGAAGGCACCGGCCTGTTCAAGCTCGCGCTCGTGAGCAATGGTGCCACTCAGACCTACTGGCGCAATGCCGCCGATGCCAACAACGATGGCGAGCCGGATGCCAGCGTGTCCGTGTCCGTGAGCCGAGGGCTCTATTCCCTGATGCTCGGCGATACCAGCCTGGCGAATATGGCGGTGCTGCCGCCCGGCGTGTTCACCAATAGCGCGGTCTATCTGCGCGTTTGGTTCAATGATGGTGTTGGAGGCTTTCAGCTTCTCACCCCCGACCAACGCGTTTCCAGCGCCGGCTATTCTCTGATTTCGGCAACTGTGACGGACGGTGCGGTCACAGCACCCAAACTGGGAACGGACGTGGCGGCTCAGCTCGCCGCTTTGAGCGCGCAGCTCACCACCCTTTCCAATCGCCTCAACACGGCCGAAGGTCGCGGATTGACCGTTGTTTCGAGCGACCCCCAAGACAACACGATCCTCTCGAGCGGATACGTTTCATTCTATTCCACCGCCGCTTTGGACTGGAAAAGCGGCTCCGCAGTCGAAGCGCCGGGAGCCCGTTTCGGTCATACGGCGATCTGGACCGGGCAGGACATGGTTGTGTGGGGCGGGTACTTGGGCTCGGACAATTACGCCGCGTCCGGCGGCAATTACGCACCAACCACGGATTCCTGGACGTCCATCTCCACCTTTGGCGCGCCGTCCGGACGGCAATCACACAGCGCCGTGTGGTCCGGCACGGAAATGATCGTCTGGGGCGGATTCGGCACCGGCGGCTACCTCAATACGGGTGGCCGCTACCAACCTGCGGCGCAACTTTGGAACTCCCTCAACACTGCGGGCACCCCGACAGCCCGAAGCGATCACGCCTGCGTCTGGACTGGAAACAGGATGATTGTCTGGGGCGGACGCGGCCTCATAGGCTATCTCGCGGACGGCGCGCTCTACGATCCCGCCGCCAACCAATGGACTGCGTTGACTGTGGCCAGCCCTCCGGAAGCGCGCCACTCCACTGTGGCGGTTTGGGCGGGCACCCGTTTGATCGTTTGGGGCGGTGAGGCCGCGCTTGGCCCCGTCAGTTCGGGCGGACGATTGCTCGTGGACGCCGCCGGAACGCCGCAATCATGGCAGACCACGGCCACCGTCAACGCGCCTTCCGCCCGCAGCGGCCACTCTGGCATTTGGACGGGACAGAAGATGATCGTCTGGGGCGGACGCAGTGGGAGTTCATTCTTTGGTGATGGCGCCCTTTATGACCCGGCCACGGATGCCTGGACAACGCTTCCGACGGCGGGGGCACCCTCGGCGCGAGCGGGCCACGTCGCTCTCTGGACCGGCAGTGAAATGCTGGTGTTTGGCGGAGAAGATGGGAACGGCACGGTGGCCACGGGCGCGGCCTACGACGTGACGGCCAACAAATGGAGGCCGCTCAATACGTCCGGCAATCCCACGGCTCGCAGCGATGCCAAAGCCGTTTGGTCCGGGACGGAACTCCTCATCTTTGGCGGCAAAGCCAACGGCCAGCCCGTCACCGCCTTGCAACGTCTGAATCCCCAACCCGCGTGGTACTTCTATCGCAAACTTTGAACCGGCTATGAGAACCGAACTCGATTCAACCGCAGAGAGCGCAGAGACGGGAAGGTATGTAGTCCCGCCTTCAGGCGGTCGCGCGTCCAACGATTCAACGGGCGTGGGCTTGCCGGCGCCCCACCGGCTAAAGCCGGGACTACATACCTTGCACCAAGCCCCCCGGCACGTAGTCCCGCCTTCAGGCGGCGGCGTGTCGAACAATCCATCGCGTGCAGACTTGTCGGCGCCCCACCGGCTAAAGCCGGGACTACATGCATGGGCGGCCCTCTCCCTCTCTGCGTTCTCTGCGATCTCTGCGGTTAAGTCCCTCTTCGCCTTCTCCCTATTCTTTGCGGTCACCACCGCCTTTGCTCAGTGGGAGACCCAGACCATCACGGTCAAACCGGGCTGGAACGCGGTTTACCTGCACGTGGACGCCTCGCACGTCACGCTCGATGCCAGCGTCGGCGCGGTCGCGTCCAATCCGATAACGGAGGTCTGGCTCTGGAACCCCACCATGGCACCAGACCGTTTCATCAACAGCCCTCAGCAGCCCGTCAGTGGCAACGACTGGGCCAGTTGGAACCGGGCCAACTCCCCAGCCAGCACGCTCGTCCGGCTCATCGGCAACTCGGCTTACTTGGTGAAAAACGGTGGCACGGTCGATTACACCTGGTCGATTCAAGGCAAGCCGGTCCCGCCGCGCTACGAATGGACGAGCAAAGGGGTCAATCTCATCGGTTTCGCGACCCCGGCCAGTAGTCCGCCGTTTTTCTCCACGTTCCTGGGTCCGGCGCAGCGCCTGGCCAGCGGCGGCGAATTCTACCGCTACGACGACGGCAACAACGATCTGACGCCGAGCCTCTTCAACGCCCTCTTCAACACGGTGCGCGTCACGCGTGGACAAGCCTATTGGATACGGAATGCGAACGAGTTCAACCGCTACTTCGGCGCATTTGAAATCGCGCTGCAAAACTCCTCCGGCATTCACTTCGGCGCTGCCGGTTCGCAATACTCGTTGCGTGTGCGCAACACGACCCCGGGCAACATTACGCTGACGCTGGCCTTGCTCCCGTCGGAAGCCGCGCCTTCCGGCCAGACGGCGGTTGCGGGCCAACCGCCTCTCTTGCGGCGCGGGGATTTGAGCACAACCGATCTCACCTACAGCTTCAGTACCTTTTCCCCAAACGCCCAAACCGTGACGCTCAAGCCCAAAGGCCAGGTGGGATCGGAAGCGGAAATAATTCTGGGCGTCAATCGCGTGGCTATGACCGGCAACCCGGGCGATCTCTACGCCGGGATTCTGCGCCTGACCGATTCCCTGGGCTACACTCAAATCGATCTGCCCGTGTCCGCCAGCCCGGCTTCCTCTTCCGGATTATGGGTAGGGAACGCCTTAGTCAGCCAAGTGAGGCATTACCTGAAGAATTACCAGCGGAACACCAATAACCAGCCCGTGCTCGCCCAGGTTCAACAGTCCATCGCGGGCTCAGACACCTCCGGCCTGCTTCTGGAAATGCGGCTCGATGAAGGTAGCGGCACCGTCGCGAAAAATTCCGCGCCCGGAACAATCCAGCGTTATGGCTCGCTGTTCAATGCGCCAGTGTGGCTTCCCGCAGGTAACGGACCGCCGACCTCCTCCGAGCGCCCGACCCTCACGTTCAATTCCACAACCCAACAGTTTGTTGAGCTGAATGATGGACCCGTGCTGGGGAACCCGTTCACTCAAGAGGCCTGGATTTATTCCACCGCTCAAGATACGGCCTTGCACGGATTTCTGGGCTTCCAGGACGCCAGCGGAAATCGAGCGCCTTCGCTGTCCATCTTTGAAACCAACATCATTCGCTTCGCTTACACCGAGGCGGCGGGTGCGCAGTTGAGTGCTTCCACAGCCCGTCTCTCGCTGATCTTGTCCAATTGGAATCACGTCGCCACAACCTACGACGGGACGACGCTCAAGATCTATGTCAATGGACTCGTGCAGCTCAGCGACGCCGCCACGTTTTCCGGCAAACCTCCCAAAGCGCTTCCGGTCAAGTGGGTGGGCCGAGCCCAAGACTCCTATTTCCAGGGCCGAATCGCCGGAGTCCGACTCTGGAACGTGGTCCGAACACAGGGGCAAATCCAGCAGTCCATGAATCGGCAGGCCCTCACGCCGACCTTGGGGCAATACATTGTCACCAGCACCAACTCGAGTTTGGGGAGTGTCGCCCGACCCTTCAACCTGCGGCTGATCGTCCACAAGAGCGCTACCGAGACGCGGCTGCTTCAGCGCGCCTATTACGGGCTCGACGCAGCCACGAACACGGTGGTGGCCACGCGAGAGAGCTTGCTGCATCCCGCGTTGCTCAGCAGCGCGCGCCGGATCAGCGCCGTGCATCTGCCGTTTTCCGACGGCAATGCTGGATGGGCGTTCACGGGTCAATTCGCGCAGGGCCAAGCGCTCAACGCCCAGGTCAATCTGGCCTTCGGCGACTACGCGTCGAACCCGTTCCTCCACGGTTTTCATCCCGACCACGACAACCTGAACGCGACATTCGACGCCACCGAGCCCCGCGGCGTGGAATCGTACGATAGCGAACGCAAGTTGACCCTGACGTTCACGCCTCCGGGGAATGACTTCGCTAGTCTCGTCTCTGGTGGCAACCAGATGACCGGGCAGTATTCCGAGGAAATCACCCTTAAAGGCCGCGGCAATGAGAGCCGCCGGATCGACACCGCTGGTTCCTTCGTCCTTAAACGCATCAGTGACATTGGAACCTTAACCACCCAATGAAGAATTTGCGATTCAGGCACGGAGTTCCGCCCGCATGTAGTCCCGCCTTCAGGCGGCTGCGCGTCAATCATTCCAGCACGTCCGGACTTGCCGACGCCCAACCGGCTAAAGCCGGGACTACATACCTTGACGCACGTTTTCGCGCATGTAGTCCCGCCTTCAGGCGGCTGCGCGTCAATTATTCCAGCACGTCCGGGCCTGCCGACGCCCCACCGGCTAAAGCCGGGACTACATACCTTCACGCACGTTTTCGCGCATGTAGTCCCGCCTTCAGGCGGCTGCGCGTCAATCATTCCAGCGCGTCCGGGCCTGCCGACGCCCCACCGGCTAAAGCCGGGACTACATACCCAGAACGCAAATCAAAACTTTAATTAACATCCCTATGAAAACCCCAAACGCACTCCAATCCCGATGCCTGGCCGCGCTCGCGCTCACCACACTCCTCACACTCCTCACAGTCACCCCCGCCCACGCGGCGAATGCCAGTCCGCCGGGCAAAATGACCTTCCAGGGCTTCCTCACCGACGCCTCCAATCCGCCCGTGCCGCTCGGCAATACGACACCGGCGAATACCACGGTCATCTTTAAGATTTACAAATCCCCCACCGGCGCGACCGCGGCGGATGTTCTCTGGGCCGAGTCCCAGGTGGTCACCGTCGATAAAGGCCACTTCAGCGTGCTGCTTGGCGAGGGAAGCGCGGTGACCGGATTCACCGACAAACACCCCACCGACCTATCCGGCATCTTCATCGGTGCCGACGCGTCCGACCGCTGGATTGGCCTCACGGTGGATGGGGCTGAAATCACCCCGCGCATTCAGTTCTTCGCCGCGCCCTACGCGCAACTGGCGAAGGCGGCGACCTCGCTGGTCAATCCCTCGTCGGGGGCAACTCTTTTGAACTTCGCCAATAACAAGCTGGAAGGCACCGGCGACATATCTACGACGGGCAGTGTCACGAGTTCCGGCACTGTCGCCGGCCTGATTTTTAACAATCGGGATGCGACTCCTGCTAGTGGTGCTGGTAGCCTATGGCAGTGGTATTCGACTGGCGGCACGGCTCGTCTTTGGAGTGTAGG
>CAMAWP010000165.1 GCA_945861765.1 Akkermansia muciniphila
AGTTTGGCATTGATTGGATGAGGCATCTTGGTCTAACTATCTTGAACCTCCGAATGGAAAAAATAGACGACAGGCATACAGATCGGCACCGAGTGATTGTGGTTCAATTTTCATCCTCGGCTATTCGAGAGTTAACAAGCTTTCTGAAAACCGACGTGCCGATTCTGTAATACACATTGAGAGTAGAAAGACACTGTTATGAGCCAAAACCAATTCCCAAAACTCCACAACGCCATGTGGCCCGGCTTAGTCGGCAAGGGATCGCCCGGTGCCGAACCGTGCATCGACCTTGATACCATGCTGGATCTAACCGCTAAGGCGGAGGTCAACGGCGTCAAGTTCGATGGCGTGGACATTTTCCTCTTTGACCCGCATGTCAGCATCGACAGCAGCGACAGCGATCTGAAGAAGCTCGCTGATAAAATCCGCAAGAAGGGCTTTGTGATCGGCTCGGTAGTGGCTCCAGTGTGGCCGCCGACCGGTGGCGGTTCTGCCATGGGCAGCGACGAGGATAGAAAGAACTTTGTCACCCAGGTGCAAAAGGCGTGTCGGATCGCTAAGAAGCTTCGGGAGCTCGGGGTACGGCCTTACGGTGTCGTGCGCATCGACTCGGCGGCTGGCGTTACGGATTGGGATAAAGACCCGAAAGGCAACACGAAGAAGATAGCGAAGACCTTCAAGGAAGCGGCGAAAGTCGCCAAGGATCATGGCGAGCGGCTCGCGGCCGAAGGCGAAATTTGCTGGGGCAGCATGCACAGTTGGAAATACATGGTTCAGCTCCTGGAGGAAGTCGGGGAACCGAAGTATCTTGGCTTTCAGGCGGACATGGCCCACACGCTCCTTTATACGCTGGGGTACAACGCGCCGGAGCATCGCATCGTTCCCGAAAAGTTTAGCTGGGAACCCGAGAAATTCCATGTGGCCATGAAAAAACTGACTAAAGCTCTCCGCCCCTGGACGATTGATTTCCACGTCGCGCAGAATGATGCGACCGTGCGGGGTTCCGGATCGCACGACAAGACCGGCCGCCATTGCCTCGCGACCGATCCGAATGGCAAGCTGAACATTGCGCGCGATGCCGGCTACTGGCTGCGCGACGAAGCCGGCAAGGTCACGAAGAAGTTCAAGCACATCTGCTGGGACGGCTGCATGTTTTCGAATGACGTCATGAAGAAGCAACAGACCTGGAATGACATTCTGGCCGCCATGATTCAGGTGCGCGAAAACCATGGATGGCAGCAATGAAAGCGTCCTGTTCGTTCTTCGCGCTTGCGCGAGAGCGGCGGATCCGATTTTCTACGGCACTCACAAATTACTATGAAACCACTTCGCATCGGACTCATTGGTTACGGCTTCATGGGCCGCGCCCACTCGAACGGCTACCGGAAGGTCAATAATTTCTTCGACCTCGAATACGAGCCAGTTCTTAAAGCGGTCTGCGCCCGAAATCAGGAAAACGCCAAGGCCTTCGCGGCCAAATGGGGGTATGAATCCGTCGAAACCGATTGGCGCAAGCTCGTGGAACGTGAAGACATTGATCTGATCGACATTTGCACACCGAACAATACTCATGCGGAAATCGCGATGGCGGCTGCCAAGGCCGGCAAGATGATTCTCTGCGAAAAACCCCTCTCGATGAACGGCAAAGAGGGCGAGCAGATGGTAAAAGCCATCGAGAAAGCCGGCGTGCCGAATATGGTTTGGTACAACTATCGCCGCGTTCCCGCCGTCACCCTGGCCAAACAGTTGATCGATGAGGGAAAGCTCGGTCGGATTTTCCATTATCGGGCAAAATTCTTGCAGGACTGGACTATCAACGCGGATTTGCCGCAAGGCGGCGCAGGCCTATGGCGACTCGATCTGAAGGCCGCAGGCAGCGGGGTCACAGGTGATTTGCTCGCTCATTGCATCGACACCGCGATCTGGCTGAATGGAAGCATTGATCGAGTCAGCGCCATGACGGAGACGTTTATCAAGGAGCGCAAACACACCTTGACTGGCAAAGTGGAGAAGGTTGGGATCGACGACGCCTGCGCGTTCCTGGCCCGGTTCAGCAATGGTTCGTTGGCAACCTTTGAATCGACCCGTTACGCCCGTGGGCACAAGGCGCTTTACACTTTTGAGATTAATGGCGAGCACGCCTCCATTGCCTGGGATCTGCACGATTTGCACCGACTGCAATACTACGACCACCGCGACGCGGGGATTGTCCGTGGCTGGCGATCGATTCATGTGACGGATGGAGATCATCCGTATATGGGCAAATGGTGGGTGCCCGGCCTGCAAATCGGTTATGAGCACACGTTTGTTCATCAAGTGGCCGACTTCCTCCAAGGCTTGGCGAATAAAAAGCCGGCGAGCCCGACGTTCCGTGATGCGTTAGAAACACAGTACATTTGTGATGCCGTCCTAAAATCGGCAAAGACCGGGCGCTGGGAAAAAGTCACAAAGCTCAAATCACGTAAATAAGACAGCGAACATTCCATCGGTGGTTGTTACCTTTGGACGCAGTGGTTCGTCTGTGACAACTGAAATTTGAATTTTTAAAAGCTCTCGAGCGTCTTGGAAAAGAATACTTATTTTATGGCAAACAAAACCGTTGTAATCGGAATCAGCTCTTTGATCCTGTCAATCAGTGCTTTTGCGGCTGATCCTGATATCAGCAAGCTGCCGCCGGCAGCTAAGCAGGCTGGCGTCACTTTCGAGAAGGATATTAAGCCCCTATTCGAAACCTCTTGCCTCAAATGCCACGGGGCTGAGAAGCCCAAGAGCAAATACCGGGTCGATAGCCGCGAAGCTGCCATCAAAGGCGGGAAGAGCGACGAAGCGGCCGTGATTGCTGGAAAGAGTGAGAAAAGTCCAATAATCCACTTCATCGCTGACTTAGTCGAAGACATGGAGATGCCTCCCAAAGACAAACGGGACAAATATCCGGCATTGAAACCTGATCAAATCGGGCTGATTCGCGCTTGGATTGATCAGGGCGCGAAATAACGATCCAATTACCAATAGGCAATCGGACCTCGGGCTATTCGGCGTTTAAAAGCCTGTTTTAAAAATCGTAGCAGCCGAGGTAACGAAGCTCTGATCTGACCGAAGGGCGCGAGAGGTTTAAGAAATTTGAGCCTCGTTACCTCGGCTGCTACGAATGAATTGGATTTCCAAACAGGCTCTAAGGCCGACCCTGGTTGCTGGATCGTTGTAAGACTTCGCTTTCAATATCTGCTGGTTTATCGCCAGCAGGAAACGCCCAGAGGGTATTCGGGGAAAAGGTTCAAGAAGGGACTCACGAGCTTCGGAACGGACGCCTGCTCCAGAGTTTGTGAGTTCCGCTTGGCCATTTGCAGCACGTGGCTCTCACAACCCGCCAAACCACGGCTATAGAACCATGGTGGCGGGCAGTTCAAATTTTCCGGCAAGCTCGTAGATTTCCGCGCAACGTTTGCACACCCCCTGGTCCGAGGTCCAACTGGGGAATTGCGTGCGCACAGTGGACAGTGTTTCCGGGTTGAGCGTTGGTATGTCAGTCCACTCGAAGGTGGGGAAGTGGCACAGTGGACACGATCCCCCAGGCAGCGGCTCTTGCGCGTGGTTCAGGTCGCGCGGGTCGGCCGCGAGAGCAAGAATGTTTTCGTGGCGCGGGGTGTGTTCATTCCAATACGACTCGAAGACATGGTCGCGCTTGTCCTCAACCCAGAACGAGAAGGCCCTGCCGAAAAGAGCCTGATGCTTCTCGTGGTTGGCGATCGTGTCACGACCCCTTCGAGTGAGCCGTCCGTCAATCGTGATATCCCAGAGCAGGCGATACCGTTCGCGCGTGATTCGCTGTTGAGTCTGATTGTGGGTCGGCAGATGAATATGCGGAGAGTAGGCGAACGCCGGATCGACCATGTCCTGGAGATGCATGAACTCGTGGCGCAGGAAGCGAAGTAACGGCTCGTCACGTTCCAACCGATCCATGCGAAGGGCGACCATGGCGTTGCGGACCTTGTTGGCACTCACGTACATCTCCGCACCTTCCTCGTTTTTGACGCGTGCCTGCCGGAAGGCCAGCACATTGAGGGCGCCCGGCAGCAGCGGATATTCATGGAGTAAACCGGTGAGTAGTTGTTCCAGGCCCCATTCGCGGAACCAGCTTAGATGCACTTCGAAAAAAGCTGCGTTGCGCTCGTCCGGATCGGCTACCGTGTAACACTTCTCACGCTCGGCGTGGAATCGGCGGATTTGCATTGCGGGCGCGCATGGGCGGCGACCGCTGGCGCATAGGAAGACCGCGGCTTCCACGAAATCGTCATCATAGCGAAGGTGCATCGTTTCCCTTTCGCTCATCCCTCCACGGGCGAACTGGTCACGCCGGGAGGCAGGTTGGTGATGCCGCACGAGGCGCAGAGCGATTCGGATGATTCGTCAATCGGGCGAAGCAAGAGATCTTCGCTGCCCGGGGTGACTTTGAAACGAGTGCAATCCTCGGTGATAAATTCGCACGTGAAGTCAGCCAGGGCGCCGAGCGCCGTGCCACCAGCCATGCGGGCAAGTCGGCGACTGAACGCAGGGGTCCAACGTCCAAGATGTTCGCGCAGGAATTTTTTCTGCGCTTCCCGGCAGACAGCAGCATGTTCATCCTCGAGTTGATGCTCCAAGGCGTAGGCTTCCTTGGCAGCGAGGACGGACATGAATTCGAGTTCGATACTGATGTGGTCCTGGCGCTCGGCGGCGTCGGACGTCATCTCCAATCCGAAGGCCGCGTAGAAAGCGCCGAGGTCAGCGAGTCTGTGCGGTTGGAAGAGAGGGTCCGCCTTGATGTCGCCGTACTCGATTTCGTTCATCGGGCAATCGCCGCGCACGGTGTGGCCGAAGCAAGCGACGAACGTGTAGTGAAAGTCGTCGAAGGCGTCCGGCGTAAGCCGATTGGCGAGTTCGGCAGCGGCGCGGACAAACGCGGCTGGAGCGGTGGGTGCCAGGGATTGCACGGCGGACTGGAGCGCGGACTTAATGGGCTGGCTGGAGAGCCATTGCCAGCCTTCAGCCTCCGGATCTTCGTAAGCCTTCGCCAACAGGCGGTAGATGAACGTGCGGGCGAGCGCGGCGTCGATGGAGGATTGGAGAGTGACGGAGTTGACAGCTAAACGATCGCCCGCACCAGCACCCAGGAGGGGCGGCATCTCTGCCGCCCTCTGCTCCGGCGGCAAGGATGCCGCCGCTCCGTCCGGTTTGTAGTTCCCGAAGATGGAACGGCGCGGAGGCGAACAGCCGACACCGAATTCGGATTTCCGTTGTGGTTCAGATCGAGTTGGCATGTTTATCAGGGCGGACATGGAATGGTTCTTCAACTTTCGTCTCGATGATCTTCGTGCCATCTTTCGAGTAGCCGATGATCGTGTCGTCGTACATCGTGAACTTCTTCCCGCGGATTTCCGTCTCGAAAACCTTTGGACCTTCCTTGATTTCGTAGCGGAAGCAGATGCGTTGGTCCTTGCCGAAAAGCTGGAGCACGGCGAGCAGTTCGCGATCGGGGATTGTGTAGCGCTCGATGGCGGCATCGACCCCGGGACCGAACATCTGCTTGAGATACGGGCGCGGCACCCAGCGGGGCGGAATGTAGTAGCCGTTCGGCTCGGTGCCGAACTGCGGATAAAGGGGCAGCGCAACCTTCGCGACGTGGATGAGATAGTAGAGCGGGTTGTAGCGATCTTCTTTCCAGCCGCCGTCCTTGTTGATCTGGACGAGGCCCTGCAGGCGGATGTGGCCGACGCACGCGGCCATGCACCGCGTCTGCATCGGCAAGCCCCCGCTGGCCTGGTCTCGACCCTCAACGCGAGGGAAGCAGCCGATGCATTTCTCGCTCGTGCGGGTGGTGCTTCGATAGAACGTCTTCTTGTACGGGCACGCCTCCATGCATTTGCGGTAACCACGGCACCGTTCCTGATCGACAAGCACGATGCCGTCCTCGGGCCGCTTATAAATGGCGTTGCGCGGGCACGCGGCGAGGCACGCAGGATAGGAGCAATGGTTGCAGATGCGCGCAAGGTAGAAGAACCAGGTCTTGTGCTGCGGCGTCACTTCTCCACCGGTGAAAGACATCTGGCCGCGCTGGCTTTTCTCCGAGCCTGTCGGATTGTCCTCGTAGCGGTTGGGCGCGGCCCACTCCTCGTCGGTGGGCAGATAGCCGAGCGCCTTCTGTGCGCCTTCGGGGCTGATGTTGGCCTTCGCCGCCTCGAAGATCGTCTTGCCATTGAACTCGCCGTAAGGCGCCTTCAAATCCTTCGGCGCGCCGCCCCAGGTTTGGCCGCCGGGGTTGGCTTTCTCGAGCAGGTCGAGGGTTTTCACATCCCAGTGATGGGGGTAACCGCCGTAAGGTTTGGTTTCAACGTTGTTCCACCACATCGCTTCCTGGCCTTTCGAGAAAGTCCATGTGGACTTGCACGCCATTGTGCAACTCTGACAGCCGATGCAGCGGTTGAGGTTGAAGACGAATGCGAACTGTTGGTCGGGATAGGCCGCCTCGTAAGGGAAGTCCATCTCGCGCCCGAGTTGCCAGTTGAAGACATTGCTCATGATGTTCTTGAGTTAAAGGTTCAGTTTCGGAGCGGAGTTTCCCATCGGGTCAGTGAACTTGTCGTAGAGGTCAACATTTTGCTCGGCTGACGGCGAGATCTCGCCACAAGAGGTGCCAGGCTTGCGGAAGTAAATTGGAACGGCCTCGACCGGGCCCGCTGTCGGCGGTTCCCCCCCGGCGGGTGGGGGAATCGAATGATCGATTGTGGCTGTAGTCGTCGGCCACTGAACCGGCCGGCCCCAACGGGCGAACGTCTCCACGATAATGTCTCGCACGAACGGTTCACCCTTGTTCGAGAGCACCATGTTCGGGCCGACGTAGTGGGGGTTGCGGAAGAGGGCGAGCACCTGTTTGTGGTTGTAACCCATTCGCATGAACTCCTCGGCGAAACATTCGGCCATCTCCGCGCTGGTGTCTTCCTCGGTGAGGAACGCGACGCCGTTGAGTTCCAACGGATCTTCAAAATCGAATTCGTCTTTGGGCATGAGTCAAGGGGTTGAGGGATTGGAGTGTGGGAGTGTTGCCGCAGTGGGCCAGATGGCGTTTGCCAGAGCCTGCTGTTTCGTGGTAATTATTCGCATCTCATGAGCTATCGCGGAACAATCAAAAACGGCGTCGTGGTGCTGGAGCCAGGGGCGAGCCTTCCTGAAGGAGCGACCGTCCGGGTCGAAGCCGAACCGGTGCCGGAGAAGGAGACTTCCAAAGGCCAACCCGAAGACGATCCGTTGTTCGACATGGGCAAATATGCCGGCAAAACCGGTGTTTCGGACCTCGCGGTCAATCTCAACCATTACCTCTACGGACACCCCAAGGTGACCGATGGCAAGTAGAGCATATTTTCTCGATACCAATGGTTGGGTGGCGCTGCTTAATGTAGATGATTCATTGCATCGCCCTGCTCTGGCGCGATGGAAGGAATTGCGAGCGGAAGGACGGCCCGTAGTGTTGACTGATTGGGTCGTCGCAGAAACTGGAAATGGCCTCGCCCGTTCGACGGCACGCTCACGCTTGGTCGAGATCCTGCAACAGATTGAAGCCCATCCAAGCTTTCGCGTGGTCTTCGTCACTCCTGCACTCATGGAGCGCGCGCTGCTTCTGTATTCCGACCGACCGGACAAGGCTTGGGGACTCGTGGATTGCGCCAGTTTCATCGTGATGAAGGACGAAGGTATTACGGACGCATTCACGATCGACCGCCACTTCGAGCAAGCCGGATTCACCTGCCTCCTGCCCGCATCGGCAACGTAAGGCCGCTCATCAGTTCTAGGATTTCGGATTTCCTTTGGCATTCGCATTTCGGGTTTTGGATTCGCTACTCAAAGCTCTTCGTTCCACCGCTCTCACCCATTTTTCCGGCGATGTATTTCTTCATCGTGTCGTTCTCTGCGTCGGGCGACATGCCGTCCGTGCCGGGTTTCCAAACACCTTTGCCACCGAGTCCTCCGTCCTCGGCCTTCGATACGCGCACGAGGCATTCCTTCGGCACGGTGTTGATGGCGTGATTGTCCGCCTCGCCGCCGAAGATGAAGCTCATGTTCACCTTGGCCTTGTGGAATAGCGTGTCGGTCTGGTGCATCGGCATGTGCCAATTGCGGTTGATCGATTGCTGCGAGCCGAAGCGGAAGTTCGAGATGTAACCTTCGTCGGTGAGCGAAAGGCCATCGGGCCGCGTCTGCTGCGCCTTCACCGTTTTCTCGGTTGCGATGAACGAGCCGTGTTTCATCATGATGACGTGATACGGATAGGCCGAGTTGAACGTGACGCGCAACATGCAGCGGCTGACCTTGTAGAACGGATCGCTGGGCGTCGCCCCAAGATACGGACGGTCGGCGGGATTGGCGTCCACATAAACATAGTCGCCATCTTTGAGATTGAGGTCGCGCGCCGCCTGGGGGTTCATGTGAAGCTGGTGCTCGCTCACGTTCGGAAGGCGCTTGTCGATGCGATAAGGATCGCCGAAGTTCGAGTTCCAGATGAGATGCCAATCCACGTTCGCCCACGACGAGTGAACAGAGTGGCGGGACTTCGGCGTGAGGCAGTAAAAGTGAAATCCTTTTTCCCAAAGGAAATTCTTCGTCTTCTGCGCCTCAGCCCACGGCATCTTCACGTTACGCACCGTGCGGTCGTCCCAATGCTCGGCCGTCAGCGCGATCCCATAATCGTTTGGGCGCACCCACGGGTTCGTGCTGATGATGACGTTCGGCAAGTAGGGCGTGGCCTCGGGGCCTTCGCGATGGACGATGAAATTCTCGCCGCACTCGATGGCCGTCGGGTCGTCGGTGTAAGAATGAAGCCGGCCGGTGTCGGTGTAGAACGGGTAGTTGTCATGCACCTGCTCGTAGAACGGAATGCGCGGGTAAGTGCGGAAGTTCAGCAGCGCGCCGCCGGGCGGGCCGTATTTGCCGGCCATGATGTCATCCACCTTGTAGCCGGCGGTCGTGGTGCAGGAGTCGAGGAGGCGCTGAAGATAGACCTTCCGCTGCCCCTTGTGCTCGAAGTGGAAATACTCCTCGAAGCGTTTGTCGCCGGTGATCTTCGCCAGCCCTTTGGCGATGCCGGCGAGAATGCTCAAGTCATCCTTTGAGTCATAGACCGGCTTGATGCCGCCCTTCCAAATCTGGAGAAACGGATTTGAACAACTGGCCGTGACTTCGATATCTTGGAACTCGACCCATGAGTTCGCCGGCAGACCGAAGTCCGCCTGCTCGATCGAAGCCGTCATCTGCACTTCGTTGGAGACGATGAGTTCGACCTTCGGATTGACGTTCTTGATCATGCCATAGGCCCATTTGGCGTTGTTGATCAGGTTCACGTTCGTGAAGAAGATCGCCTTGGTCGGCGTGGGCATGTGCGTCTGGCCCGTGAAGACTTTGCGCCCTTCCTTCGGCGTGTTGACGATGAGCGGCACGTCGCCATGGTTCCAATACGCCGGCTCTTCGTCCTTGGAATACGCGTGGGCGTGAATCTGGCTCCCGTGCGTTTTCGGATCCAGGTTCGGCTCGAACGGGTCCTCGGCGACCCATCCTTTGAAGCCCGGTCCTGTCAGCTTGCTGCCCTGGAAGAGGGCAGCCTTGTAGTTGCCCGCCCAACCGTGACAGCCCGCGCCCTTCTGCCCGATGTTGCCCGTGAGCATCACCGGAAGGTAGGCAGCGCGATTGGCCTCGGTGGCGTGGAACCAGTGATTAATACCCTCGCCCTGATTGATCGAGACCGGCTTGATCGTCGCGATGTCCTTCGCCAGTTGAATAATCAGCTCCTTGGGCGACGACGTGATCTGAGAGACGGAATCGACGTCGTAGTCCTTGAGATGCACCTGATACTGCGTCCACGCAGTCTTCACTTCGACCTCGCTGCCATCGACGAGTTTGATCTTCCACGTGCCGTCGAGCGTCGGGTCGATGCCGGATTTCCACAACGTCTCACCCACCATGTCGCGGGTGAGCGCCCTCGGTCCATTGGACTTACTGTCCCAAACGACATAATCGCCGAGCTTCTTGTGCTGTTCATCGGTGATGCCCTGCACCTTCTTGCTCGGACCTTCGGCGGGCAAGGTGCTCGTGTAGTTGGGAAATACTTCACCGGCACGCAGCCGCTTCAAGTTGTCCGCGCGGATGAGCAGCGGGAAGTCGGTGAATGCCTTCACGAACTTCTCGTCGTACCACTTATTGTCCATCATCACCCGCGTCACGCCCAGCCAGAGCGCGGCGTCAGTCGAGGGACGGATCGGCACCCAGTAATCGCACTTGGTCGAAGGCGCGCCGTATTCGGGCGCGATGATGACTATCTTCGCGCCGCGCTCCATGCACTCGATGAACCAGTGCGCATCGGTGATTTTGTTTTCCACCAGATTTTTGCCGTTCATGATGATGAGCTTCGAGGAGCGCAGGTCGTTGAAGTCGCACTCGGAGTTCTGCAACCCATGCACCCACGGCTGGCCGGGCGCCTGGTCTCCGTGCCAGGTGTAATTCGACCAGTTGCGGCCGGCCTTCGCGTCCTCGGGCTTCACACCGCGCACATGCACGTCGAGGAGCGCCATCGAATTGCCCAGGCGATACATGCCGTACTTGCCGAGCACGCCAAGCAACCCCATGCCGCCGCGGAATTTCAACGTCCGCGTCCCCGCGCCGCTCATCGCCTGGATCATCTCCGGCGGATAACCCTGTTCCTGGAGCAGCGTCGCCCCCGGCTCGCCGCTGTAGCGCGTGGCGATGGCCTTGAGTCCTTTGCCGATGTAAGTGAAGGCATCATCCCAGGCAATCTTCTGGAATTTGTCCGTGCCGCGGGAATCGAACTTGTACTTCGCGCGCAGTTCCTTGGTGAGATATGGAAACCCATCATCCGCCCACCGCTTCCAGCCCATTCTCACAATCGGGTGCTTCAAACGATACGGACCATAAACGATGCGATGGAATGTGTAGCCCTTCGCGCAATGGCGATTGCCCCAGTTGGACGAAGCCTTGTTGCCATACAGATCCGCGTAAGTGCCCACATCGTAATGCTCGCCCATCCGAACGATCACGCCATTGCGCACGTGTGCAGTGACGCGACAATTGTGCGTGTCGTTCGGTGCGCAGACCCAGGAGAACGTGTGGTCGTAGGAATACTGGTCGCGATAGATTTTTTCCCAGTCACGGTTCGGATAGTGCGCGAGCGGATTGGGCACGCCGTCGTCGGGAACCTGCGCCTGAAGGAAACGGAGCGGCAGCAACTGCGCGGCGGTGAGGCCCGCGCCCGCGAGCCCGCTGCGTTTGATGAAGTCACGTCGAGAGAGGTTATCGGTGCTCATGTTGGTTTGAAATTGGAGATTTGAGATTTGAGATGAGGATTCCGCTCATGGATCAACGACGAGTTGATACCAGTTGCTGATGACTTTTCGCCCGTTGCGATCGCGCTGCTGCCCGTTCCAGACCGCGAAGGCGATCGGCACGGACTTGGCCACGACGAACTTTACATCGTCAGCGTCCTTCGACTTGAGTTCGCGGGTAACCAGCACGCTCCAATGGCCGTCCCGCCACAGCCCCTTGCCGCCGACGTTCTGGCTGCTCGCCGGCTGTGACTTGAACGAGCCGAAGCCGCGAGCATTGGCGTCCTCGACCGGCGAAGTGATTTCGGATCGCGACTGGAGGTTGCCCGCCGCCTCGGCGGTCCGATAAAGCACGCGCGTCTCGAAATACATGTCCACATGCATTGACGGGTGAGCCGTGTTCACGTCCTGTCGGTCACCGTCTGCCGATTGTTGCCAGCCAGCCTTCCACATCCAGATATTCACCGGGTTGTTCGCGTCGCCCATGCCAAGAAACGGCGTGGTGCCATTCATAGAGAACTGGAGCGCGACGGAGTCCTGGAAATCCTCTACGCGCACCGGCGCGCCATTAGCGATGTCGTCGCGCCATTGGAGAAGGATCGCGATTCTCTTGCCATCGTGCAGCGCCGTCACAGCGACGGCAGGGACGGGGTACGGTTCGGGCCAGAGTGGGTTGAGCGGGACGCGAACATTGTCGAGTTTCTCCCACTCGGCATCAACAGGAGTCGTGGGGAGCGCCGCGACCCGCTTCGCGTGAATGTTCGCGTCTTCCGGCTTCAGAATGTCGTTCACCTCGGCGTCCTTGCGGCGGAGCGACTGGATGTAAAGCACCAGCGCCCAGCGCTCCTCGGGTTTCACCAGCTCAGGCCCGAAGCCGAGCATTGGCGTGCCCGCCATGCCGTTTTGAATCCGCAGATAGAGATCGCGTCCGGTGGATCCACCGCGGAACGAGCCAATGGTGAAATCCCTCGGCGGCAGCGGCAGGCCCCAACTGTCTTTCAACGTCGGTGCCGAAGGACCATCGCCCGTGCCGTTTTCGCCATGGCAAGTGTTGCAGGCAAGCTTCGTGAAGAGTTCCCGGCCTTTGGTGAGCGCCTCGACCGTCTCGCCCGGCTCGGGCGGCACAACGACGGAGCGCATCACTTCACCCTTGGCCTTAGCCTCATCGAACTTGTTAACCCGTTTGCCGGAGGCGTCCACAACCGCGGCAAGCCACTTCACGTATTGAACCGACTCGCGGCGCTGCGCCTCGGAAAGGTATGTAAAACTTGGCATCGAACTGCCTGGCATGCCGCGCGTGATCGTTTCAAATAAATCTTCATCCGTCGGCAGCGACCCGGCCGGGGTCGATTGAATCTTGAACATCCCCGAGTTGAAGTTGCGCGGCTTGGGAAAGAGCCACACCGAGGCGGGCCCGTTCCCATCGCCATTGCCTCCGTGACACGCTGCGCAGTGGGCATCGTAAATCTGATGGCTGGGTCCCCCGCTCGACCCGCTTGCGAGCGGGCCACCGGATGTCTTGGGAGATTGGGCGAGAGTCGTGAGAATCGAAGCAGTGCCGAGGAGGATGAACCAAAGGAGATGTTTTGTTTTCATCTCCAGCGATCGTAAGGGAGACGTGGACCCAACGCTTTGATTTGAGTCAAGCAGAGTCCGATCTACCGCGATGGATCGAGCGATGCCTCTGACAAAAGCGGTTGAAACATTACTCCATCCCATCGGTTGGCTTCGGTCTGTGCTCTTCATAAACTTTGCAGACCATCGGCAAAAGACAATTCGAATGCTCCATCTCCTTTGCCATTTTCTCCCCCAATGTTGGACTGTCGCCAGCAGGCGCGATCGAGCGTCGCTGAGAAGAGATGCCCTGCGCGTGATCGTGGGCGGGGAGCGTCACGCCTCACTTTTCAGGGACGCAAGGCGCGATTGAAAAACGAGGCGCGCTCACTCGCGAAGTGAAGGCATCGACGCCGATTTACTCGCCGAGGTTTCTTCGGAGCAGCGCGGCGAGTTTGGCCGGACAAAGCACTGTGACGGTCTTGCCCTTGACCTCGATGAGGCCCTGCTCGCGAAATCTGGCGAGCGTGCGAGAGAATGTTTCACTGACCGTGCCGAGCTCCGCCGCAAGAACCCGTTTGGTCATCGAGAGATCGATTTTCGCCGGCTTGTCACTGGCGGGGTTGGGACAGCGTTTGACCAGCCAATTGGCCAGGCGCGTCTCGACATCCTTGAGAGTGAGGTCTTCAAGTTGACCGACCAGGATCCGCAAGTGCGCGCTCATCGAGCCGAGCATGCGCAACGCCAGTTCGGGCTGGCGTCGGAGCAGCGCGAGGATGCCGCCCTTCTGCACAAGCAAGACCTGCGATGGTTCGACCGCCCGCGCATCCGCCGGATAACCCTTGTCCGTGGCGAGCGTCCCTTCCGCGAACGATTCGCCCGCACGGAAGACATGGATGACCTGCTCTTTCCCGATCGCGTTGACGCGGTGTACATTGATGGCACCCGTCTGGACGATATAGAAGCCTTGCGACCGATCGCCTTCATGGAAAAGGTAGCTGTCCTTGGGCACCGGCTTCACCACAGTAATCTCGACGATGTCGTTCAACTCGGGCACAGACATCCCAACGAAGAGCTGACAACTGCGCAGCGCGTAAACCATTCCGATTTGTTTGAATTCGGCCAATGTGCTCGGCATGACAGCCACGAGCCTAGTCACTCTCGCGCCAGAAGTAAACGATCCAACTGCCTTCTCCGCCGTGCTCGATCTTCGACACGAAGCCCTGGCTGCCGAGGAGTTCGATGAGCGGCGACGGTAGGAAAGGCGCGACGATGATTAGGCCCTCGTCCGGCTTGAGCGCATCGACTCGCTGAAGGATTTGCGGGCGCGGTTCTTGCCCGCGCTTGAGCAGAGGACGCACGTCAAACCGTTTAAACTTGGAGAGCGGTGGCATGGCAGCTTGTTTGTGGAGGAAAATCAATCCGAGCGAGCTGTCCGCTGCAAGTCTGATTTCACGAAGACTTGATTGACGTCAAATTGGCCACGTCGGCCTATCCGTATCCTGTCTTCGTGAAAGAGTCGGTTAAGCTGCTTCATTTACATGTGTCGCCAGAGCACAATTATCTCGGCCATCACGGTCGGCGCGCGGGTGAAAACCCAATCCGTGAACTGCGCGAGGCACGTTGTGTGGCTGGCCAAGGCATCGAGGGCGATCGGTTCTTCGTCCACGATGCAAACCACAAATGCCAGATTACCTTCTTCGCCGATGAAGTGTACAACTCTCTCTGCGAACAATTCGGCATCTGGGATAAGCCACCTTCGGTGTTCCGCCGAAACGTCATAACACGGGGCGTGGACTTGAACAAACTCATCGGCCAGGAATTTGAAGTTCAAGGGGTGCGCTTCCTCGGCACTGAGGAATGCCGTCCGTGCTACTGGATGGAGCAGGCGTTTTGCCCAGGTGCCGAGGCGGCGCTGCGCGGTCGAGGCGGTCTCCGCGCGCGAATCCTCACGACTGGCACG
>CAMAWP010000166.1 GCA_945861765.1 Akkermansia muciniphila
ACATCCTACGAACTCTATCGACCAAGCCCGCTGCGTGTTTATTATGATGATTCGAATGGCGACGGCATCATCGAGCTTCTCGAAGCGTGGCAACGCGGGGAGAACTGGCTTCCCATGCGCGATCGCACTCGGCTCGCGCTTGGATTCCCCGAGCTACCCGTCCGTTTCACCACGCACCAAAGCTACGCCAAAGCCACGGTACAGGACATCCTCGGCCCACGCTTTCAGAAAGCGCAAATCGTCGAAGCCACGCAACTTGAGTCCGCCGTATTTCTCAACAGAGGCGGGCATTTCGTACGGTTGCCACTGCCGCGCGAGGCGCAGCTTTCGCCTGTCTTTTCGATCAATGTCGGAGATTTTGACGGAGATGGAATTGAAGATTTGTTCCTGAGCCAAAACTTCTATGGAGACGCCTCGGACATTTCCCGCGATGACAGCGGACGCGGCCTGTGGCTCCGAGGAAACGGAAACGGAACATTCAACGCGATGGATTCAAGCATCACTGGGATCAAGATCGAGGGAGAACAACGCGGGGCGGCTCTCGGGGACTTCAACCACGACGGCCGCGTGGACCTGGCTGTTTCGCAAAACAATGCGGCCACGAGATTGTATGTCAATCAGCGCGCCAAACGAGGGCTTCGAGTGGTGCTCGATGGCCCACCGGCGAACCCGGACGCCGTGGGCGCTCAAATGCGCGTGATCTACGCAGGTGGTCACACAGGCCCATCCCGAACCGTCCAGGCCGGTTCCGGTTACTGGTCCCAAGACAGCGCAGTGCAAGTGCTCGGTTGCGCTGCGGCTCCCGTTTCTTTGTGGATTCGCTGGCCTGGAGGAAAGGAACAGACCTTGCGGGTGGATGACAATGTATGGGACCTTCGGGTGAACTCGGAAACTGAACGCAAATAACTTTCGTCCGAATCGAAGCGTTGGAATCATTCCGCACCTTTGATCGAAGCCCTGAAAAGGAAGGGTAGAACCAATGAAATCAATGAATATGAATCGCTCGCTCAGGTCTTGGGAGTGCGCAACCCTTCTCATCATTCTGAGCTTCGCCGGGGATCTCTTTGGAGCGGACAGCGCTGCTGCCAGACAAGTCATCAACCCATTCGGGATGAGCGAGCTGACGCTTCGTTCGCTGGAAGGGAACAAACTAAAGCAGATCGAGGCCGCCAAGGCTTGGAAATGCTTTCACGACTTTCAGTTCTCCGAAAGATACGAGGAGAGCAGCATAGGCTTCGAACATCATTCCGTGGATGACGCGGCAAAAAATTACAAAGCTGTCCACTACGATCATGGCAACGGCCTGGCCGTTGCTGATGTGGACAGCGACGGTCGGCTTGATATTTATTTCGTCAATCAGATCGGGGGCAACCAGCTTTGGCGGAACCTTGGAAAAGGAAAGTTTGAAGACATCACCGCCTCGGCAGGCGTGGGTCTCGATGACAAAATCTGTGTCGCCGCCTCATTCGCTGACATGGACAACGACGGCCTTTCGGACCTGCTTGTCACCACGGTCCGAATGGGGAATTTCTTGTTTAAGAATCTCGGCCACGGAAAATTCAAAGACATCACTTTGGAATCCGGCCTCGGTCCCAGCCGCACCGCCCCTGCCCGCCATTCCTCTGGCGCGGTGTTCTTTGACTTTAACAACGACGGGCTGGTGGATTTGTTCGTGACGAATGTGGGGATATACACCACGAACGACAAAGGGCGAGGAGGCTTTTATCTGGGTCGCAGGGACGCTTTTCAGGGATGGCGTTTCGAGGCGCGCGGTGAGCAGAGCACTCTCTACCAAAACTTAGGAGGCGGAAAATTCAGAGATATTTCGAAGGAAACGAACCTCGAACATCGCGGTTGGAGCGGAGACGCCACCTTCTGCGATTTGAACGAGGATGGGTATCCCGATCTTTACGTGCTGAGCATGTCGGGCGAGGACAGGTATTATGAAAATGACCACGGCAAACGGTTCTTGGAAAAAACCGCCGCCTATTTTCCCAAAACACCCTGGGGTTCGATGGGGGTGAAGTTCTTTGACTTTAATCAGGACGGATTGATGGATCTTTTCGTGACGGACATGCACTCGGATATGACCGGAGTGCAAATCAAAGCCGGAGAAAAGAATTACAGCGCCGGGTTCGAAAAGCAGAAAAGCGAGGGTTGGTGCTCGATTGAATGGTCGGCCGAAAACTTGGCGAGGGCGACCAATTGCATCATGGGAAATGCCTTTTATCAAAATCAAGGCCACCGCGCGTTCATTGAGATATCAGACAGGATCGGAGCTGAAACTTACTGGCCGTGGGGCATCAGCGTTGCCGACCTGAACGCTGACGGTTACGAGGATGTCTTCGTGAGCGCGGGGATGGGTTACCCGTTGCGTTACGCAATCAACTCTCTCCTATTGAACGAAGGCGGTCAGCGATTCGTGGACAGCGAATTTGTGCTGGGAGTCGAGCCGCGCAAGTCCAACCGCATTGAAAAGGAATTCTTTACTCTGGACTGCTCCGGAGAAGACAAGAATAACCCGCTTTGTCGCGACAAGACAGGGCTGGTCACGGTAATGGGTTCGACCAGTTCACGCTCATCCGTGGCATTGGATTTGGACGACGATGGTGACCTGGATATCGTGACCAACGAATGGAACGATCATCCTCAAGTGCTGATCAGCAACTTATCGGACAAGAAACAGATCCATTATCTGAAAATCATGCTCATCGGCACTGTTTCCAACCGTGATGGACTCGGCGCCACGATCAAAGTCCAGGTTGCGCGACAGGGCGGCCCCAAAACCTACACCCGCTACCAAGACGGGAAGTCGGGTTACCTCTCGCAGAGTTCCATGCCGCTCTACTTCGGATTGGATGACGCGCTCAACATCGCCAGGATCGACGTGCTTTGGCCTTCCGGCAAAAGGCAAATGCTGACTGACGGAATTCCGATCAATACGCTGCTCACCATCACTGAAGATCGTTGATTAGCGGTTCCGCGCGGCGAAATCCGACGAAACGGGACGATAGCCGACGCCCTTATATTCCGGCGCTTCAGGCACAAAACTCTTATTGAATTTGGGTGTCGGTGCCTCCAGCACGTTCTCCTGGGCCGACACGACGTGGCGGACATCGTGGACGGTGCCATTGATAAAACATCCAAGCACTTTCCCACCCGCATTCACAGCCAGCTCGTACCGGGCGAATCCTTTCAGACCCGTGTCCAGCCTATTGTCAACGAAGATGCAGTTCGCATAGCTGCTCAGGCCCCCCATGTCATCCACCCCGTTGCGATTCCCGGTAAACGTTGAGTTCCGCACATCGGCGCGGGAATTCTGGAAGATGGTCATGACGCCGCTATTCACGAACGGCCGTTCGCCCGAACTCTTAGCGACGGTGTCTTCGCCCGTATTGGAAACGTTGCCCACGAACAAGCAGTTGATCACCCTGGCGGCGCTGCCTGCAAGGAGGTCGATCGCAGCCCCCGTCACCTGCGCTCGATTTCTGAGAAAGACACAGTTCTCAATTAAGACCGATGCTTGGTTGAATCCTTGATGCTGAACGGAGATGCCAGCACCGCAGGGGTTGGTAAAGTTGTCCACGATCTCGACATTTTGAATGGTCGGATAGGATCGGCCAAAAATTTTAATTGCTCCGCCGTCGGCGAAGAAAAAGAAGTTTTTTGGAATAGTCCTGTCCGGCTCCATTTCCTTCGTCATTGCCTTCGTAACAAAATTATTTGCACCGCTGATCCGAAAACCTTTAAGCACGGTGTTCGAGGAGATCCCGTCGCCAAAATAGACCACATGATTGACCACAGAAGGGAATCCCGGCTCCGAAGAAATGGCTAATTGCGCATTCGCGGCTGTCAGTGTCACCAAGCCTTCTGCCTCGAGCCGGATGCCATCGTGCATTTTGTTGAACCAGATCAGGGCTTGACGCTTGCTGTTCGGACGATACTCGCCGGCGTGAACAATAACGGTTTTGTTCGTTTGGCTTTCAGCCGCCAATTGCAAAGCTTCCTGGATGTTCTCCCCTGGAAAAACCTGATAACCATCCTTGGTCAAACTGATGGCGCTCAACGGAACAACAGCCAGCCCGCACCACAAAAGAATATGGGCCCAAGATCGCTTCATCCTCTCAGCATATCATCTCACGATGCGGTAGCGACAAGCCATTTTTGCGGGAAGAACCTGTTAGCGGTAACGGAAACATTCAGATGAACAATCCACTCTTGATTGATGACATGACTTCACCTAAAACCTCCGAATGTCAGCGACAGCTTCCGGCGACGGTTCATCTCATCCCGATTGTTTTGACCTTCAAGCCTATCTCAACAGCCAGACTTTGGCCGTGAATCAAGCATTGGATCGCTTTTTGCCGCGTTCTCAAACCAAGCCAGCCACGATCCATAAGGCGATGCGATACTCGCTTTTCGCCGGAGGCAAACGGTTGCGCCCCGCACTCTGCCTCGCGGCAGCGGAGGCCTGCGGCGGAGATAATCTCGACACCATGCCTCTGGCGTGCGCCGTCGAGTGCATTCACACATATTCCCTGATTCACGACGATCTTCCCGCCATGGACAACGACGATTATCGCCGTGGAAAACTAACCAGCCACAAGGTCTTTGGCGAAGGCATCGCCATCCTCGCAGGAGATGCCCTTTTAACTCAGGCCTTTGAAATCGCGGCTCAATGCAAGGGATGGCCCCGTTATTCACACCAAACCGTTTTTCGAGAGCTCACGCATGCCGCCGGTTCTTTGCAGTTGATTGCAGGCCAGGTCGCTGATTTGGAAGGCGAAGGCAAAGCTATTTCAGCTAGCCAATTGAAGTATATTCATGAACGGAAGACTTCCGCCTTGTTGTGCTGTGCCGTCCGGCTTGGTGGCATGAGCGCGAATTGCACTCGATCCCAACTGCAAGCCTTGACGGATTTCGGATACAACGTTGGGCTCGCGTTCCAAGTGATCGACGACATCTTGGACATCACACAAAGCAGCGAGCAGCTTGGCAAGACAGCGGGCAAAGACGCAGCCGCTCAGAAAGCCACCTATCCGTCCATCATCGGTCTCGACCGATCCCGCCAGATTGCAAGGCGGCTGACGGATCGCGCTTTCGCAGCTCTCCGTCCGCTTAAAGGAAAGTCCAGCGTGCTGGAAGCTCTGGCGAGCCATCTTCTCAAGAGAGATCGGTAAAGGCGGATTCGGGCTTCCGACCGTTTGAAGGTGGAACCTCCTGGCGGTGTTTAAAACCCGTTGCGGCAAAAGCGTCCGCAGGGAGGTTCATGGTTCCCCGCTGTTTTCAGTGGAATAGGTCCACAGCGGATGAAGACCTTTTTTTCATCCCACCAGGCCGACTGGAGTTTGGACCTATTGGCTGCCTTCGTCTCCCGCAGGGACGGCCGAATCCCCCAATGTCCTGCGCCATCTCCTACTGTCTGTTCAGGACAAAGGTTCGCCCGAGAATAGCTCAACCGTCCCTTCGGGACTTTGGCTATTGACGACCTAATCCCACCCTTCAAAGGGTGGGCTATTCTCGAATCTCCTCTCCGGGAGATGGGAGTTGCGAACCTCATCGGCTACAACAGCACGTAGCCGGAAGATGTCCAAACTCCAGGCACTCCTCCGGAGTGAGTCTTCCAGCCCGCACACGGAAATGGCTCCACTGAAAACAGCGGGGAGCCAAGTTCATTGGAACTGCTGACTAAACCGACACCAAACTTGACTCTGCTAGCTCACCACTTAGTCTTGATGATTCATTAGAGGTTGTGATGACAAGATGGCTCCAAACTTTTTGCGTGTGCTTGCTGTTCGCCAAACCTGCGGCCGCAGCCTCCGTATCGGACAATGCCAGCGTTGAGTTCTTCGAGAAAAAGATCCGGCCTGTTTTCGCCGAGCATTGTTACGAATGCCATTCTCAGAAAGCCAAGAAACTCAAGGGAGATCTCTATCTCGACTCTCGGGCCGGACTGCTCAAAGGTGGCGAAACAGGTGTCGCGATCGTTCTGGGTGAACCGGACAAAAGCAAATTGATCGAGGCCATCCGCCATACGAACCCCGATCTGCAAATGCCGCCGAAGATCAAGTTGTCCGACGCTGTGATCGCGGACATTGCCAAATGGATTAAGTTGGGAGCGCCCTGGCCCGAAGAAGTGGCGGCGAAGTTGGCTGAATCGAAAGTAGCGAATCCTGATGCAGAGAAGCAGAAGCGCGAGCACTGGGCTTGGCAGCCGATTCGTGTTCCGTCACCCCCTCGGGTGAAAAACCCCGAATGGCCGCAGAATTCAATTGACCATTTTATCAGCGCGAAGCTGGAGGAGCATGGTTTGAGGCCGGTTGCGCCCGCGGATCGGCGCACCCTCATACGACGCGCCTACCTTGACTTGATCGGGCTGCCGCCCAAAGCTGAAGAGATCGAAGCCTACGTGGCAGACACCTCGTCCGACGCGTTTGCCAAGATCGTTGATCGCTTGCTTGCGAGTCCCCATTATGGCGAACGATTTGGTCGTCACTGGCTTGATGTCGCGCGGTATGGCGAGGACCAGGCGCATAGTTTTCAGCCGCGATTGTATCCCCAAGGCTTTCGCTACCGTGACTGGCTCGTTCAAGCGTTCAACAATGACCTTCCCTACGACCGCTTTGTGATGGAGCAAATCGCCGGCGACCTGCTGGATGGCCCGGGCCGAACGGAACGATTGCCCGCCCTCGGTTTTTTTGCGCTGGGCCCAGTTTATTATGGCGACAAGAAGATGTTCGACCAATTGGACGACCGGATCGACACCTTAACTCGCGGCTTCCTTGGCCTCACCGTGGCTTGTGCTCGGTGCCACGATCATAAATTCGATCCGATCTCGTCGAAGGATTACTACGCACTGGCCGGGGTCTTTGCGAGCACGGAGTACATCGAGGAACCGCTCGCGCCGAAGTCCGTCGTTGAGGCTTACGAAAAGTCGCAAGCAGCAGTTCAATCGCAGACCAAGGAAATCGACAAACTGATCGAAAGCGAGACAAGTCGCTTGAGCAAGAGTCTTCCCCCCGAGATTTCACGTTACATGCTGGCAGCTTGGAAACTGCATAACCAACGCAAGATGGATCCCAAGAAATCTGTTGATTCTCTGGCTAAGGCAGAGGGGCTCCACGGGTTTGCCCTCGACCGCTGGGTGAAGTATTTGACACCCGACAGCAAGATGGAGCGTCCGCATTTGGCACAATGGCATCAGATGCTTGGCGCCCAAGATGGCAAGAAGGATTTGTCCTCGGACGAGTCCGCTCTCACGGAGGCGCGCAAGTTTGCGGAGGCGTTTCAGAGGTATGTCGAATCCATCGTGAAACTGCGAAGCGCTTTGGACGAAAGTTACGCAGCGGCGCTCGCCGTTTCCGCCGAGAAGGACAAAGAAAAACTGGCTAAGCCCTCGTTGGACAAATCACAAACGGCAGCGGTGGATGAGGTCCTTGGCAAGGACGGCTTGTGCGCAGTGCCGAGGAGTCAGATCGAGAAGGTAATGCCCGATGCTGCGAAATCGCAGTTGGCTAAACTGAGAACTGAATTCGAGCGATTGAAGAAAGAAGCGCCGCCGAAATTCCCTTTTGCGCATGCGTTGAAGGAGGGCCCCAAGGCCGCCGATGTTCCCGTCCTGATCCGTGGCAACACGGAGACACCAGGTGAAGAAGCGCCACGCCGATTCCTGTCGATCCTGTCTCGTAAAGAAGCTTCGCGGTTCTCTAATGGAAGCGGACGTCTCGAACTCGCATTTGCCATTGCCGATAAACAAAACCCACTCACGGCCCGAGTGATGGTCAACCGGGTCTGGCAGCATCACTTCGGCCAGGGACTCGTCCGGACACCGAGCAATTTTGGCTTGCTGGGCGAACGCCCAACGCATCCGTTGCTGCTCGATCATTTGGCCGACCAGTTCATTCGATCCGGTTGGTCGATTAAATCAATGCACCGGATGATTATGCTCTCGGCTGCCTATCAGATGAGCAGCAAATTTGATTCGCGGAATAACGAGATCGACTCCGACAACAGATATTTCTGGCACATGAATCGCCGTCGATTGGAAATCGAAGTTTGGCGGGATGCGATGCTTTCTGTCGCGGGTAATCTCGACCAGAAGTTGGGCGGCCCATCGATCGGACTGGCTTCACCCACCAACCAACGTCGGACATTCTACGGCACTGTCAGTCGGCATGACTTGGATTCGCTGCTTCGATTGTTCGATTTTCCAGATCCAAATGTCACGAGCGATCAGAGGACCATCACGACGGTCCCGCTGCAGCAATTGTTTGTGCTCAACAGCGAGTTCATGGTTCGGCAGGCCAAAGCCTTGGCGAAACGTTTGAACGCCGCAGATGATAACGCGCCGCACAGTTGGATTCGACGTGGGTTTTTGCTGGCGTACGGTCGTCCACCATCAGCCGAAGAACTCAAACTCGGATTGGAGTTTCTCAAGGGCTCGGAATTGCCCACGAATAAAGCCGATAGCACTCAGGACGGTGGTGCCGCTCTATCGAAGTGGGAACAATACGCGCAGGTGCTGCTGAGCGCTAATGAGTTCATGTATGTGGATTGACCACCCTCCGCAAACGATCGGAATCGGAAGCAGGACCAGAAGAATTTAGGAACAAATCAGTTGCCGCCGCACAGAGTGTTATGAATGAGTCTCTCAAGAACCCAGCCTCCGCAAATACCATTCTCTCCCGCCGCCAAATGCTGTGTCGGCTCGGCGGTGGTTTTGGGGCCTTGGCCCTCACAACAATGCTGTCCGAGAGCGGTTTCCTGACATCAACTCTCGCCCAGTCCACCCCGCCAGGAGCGGCTGGTTTAAGACACACGCTCGATCCCAAGGTGCCGCATTTTCCCGCACGCGCGAAGCGAGTGATTTTTCTGTTCATGAATGGCGGTCCCTCCCATGTGGACACCTTCGATCCAAAGCCCGCTCTCGCGAAATACCAAGGCCAAATTCCGGACGCGATTCAACTCAAGACAGGCCGCAAGAAAGGGACTGGCCTGATGCCCTCGCCGTTCAAATCGAAGGCCTACGGAAAGAGCGGCATCGAGATCACCGAGTTATATCCAGAGGTCGCTAGTTGTATCGATGACATCTGCGTCATTCGCTCCCTCCATACGGATAATCCCAATCATGAGCCAGCCTTGCTGATGATGAACTCGGGCAACATGCAGCCGATCAGGCCGTGCCTCGGTTCCTGGGTAACGTACGGCCTCGGCACCGAAAATCAAAACTTGCCAGGTTTCGTCGCGCTTTGCCCTGGCAAGCCTGTGGTCGGACCGCAATTATGGAGCAATAGTTTTTTACCCGGTATTTACCAGGGCACTCACATTAACAATAAAGAGATCGACCCGAAGAAAATCATTCACGATCTGAACAACCACTATCTTTCGCAACCTGCGCAGCAAAGCCAATTGGATTTACTCCAAAAGATGAACCGTCTTCACCTTGAGCAACGCGAGCAAGACCCTCAATTGGACGCGCGAATCTCTTCTTTGGAGCTGGCGTTCCGAATGCAATTCGAAGCCCAAGATGCCTTTGACATCGGCAAGGAGTCTGAAGCCACTCGTAAAATGTATGGCAACGGAGAATTCGCGAACGCTTGCCTGATCGCCCGGCGCCTCGCTGAACGCGGTGTACGGATGACTCAGATTTACTACGGAGATGGCCAGCCGTGGGACGACCACGCCGACATTACGAATCACCGCAACCATGCTAACAAGAGCGACCGAGCCATCGCTGCCCTGTTGAAGGATCTCAAGTCACGCGGTTTGCTGAAAGATACCCTCGTGGTGTGGGGAGGCGAATTCGGACGCACCCCGACGTCTGAGGGCGCAAAGGGCCGGGACCACCATAGCCTCGGGTTCACGATGTGGATGGCAGGCGGCGGTGTGAAAGGCGGGATCGCGTACGGTGCGACCGACGAATTCGGTTTCAGGGCGATCGAAGACCGAGTCCACGTTCACGATTTTCACGCGACGATTCTTCATCTGATGGGCTTGGACCACGAACGGCTCACCTACCGATATAGCGGCCGCGATTTCCGCCTCACCGACGTTCATGGAAAAGTGGTCGAAGGGATTCTCGCGTAAAGATCGGACCTTCGTTCCAGTCAGCGCGGGCTGGCTCGAAGTCTCTTGATATCTGAGAATCCGGCTCCCAACTCTCTTCCGAGCAGCCGCGTTCAGTTTCACTCCAGCCCACTTCTGTGCATGACGCCTATTTTTTGATTTTAACTGCTCTTGACCTGATAGATCGGAAACCTCACCTTTCCGAGCCGAATCATGAGACACCATTTACTGACCATAATAATCGCTGCGGCACTCTCCGTGGCTAGCTTGGCTCGAACCGAAGACTGGCCCGAATTTCGCGGGCCCACCGGACAGGGCCACTCCACCGCCCGCAACCTCCCTACCGAATGGAGCAACACCAATAACGTTGCGTGGAAGCAACCGATCCCAGGACAGTCCTGGTCGTCACCCATCGTTCATAGAGGACATCTCTATTTGACTGCCGCTGTCCCTGTGGATGGGAGTTTCGGCTATTCGCTGCGTGCCCTTTGCTTGGATGCGGCCACGGGCAAGCTTCTCTGGAATGAAGAGGCCTTCGGACCACCGAGCGCGAAAGCCCCGCAGATCCACAGCAAAAACAGCCATGCCAGCCCCACCCCGATTGTCGAAGGAAATCGCCTTTACGTCCACTTTGGCCATCTAGGAACTGCTTGCCTCGACTTGAACGGAAAAGTGCTTTGGCGCAACACGTCACTCAACTACGATCCCGTTCATGGCAACGGCGGCTCACCTATTTTGGTGGACGATGCACTCATTTTCAGTTGCGATGGAGCTAAGGAACCGTTCGTCGTCGCCCTCAACAAGAACGATGGAAGCGTACTTTGGAAAGTGGATCGTGTCTCTGACGCGGCGAAGAAATTCTCGTTTAGCACACCACTCCTGATCATGGTGAACGGCCATAGGCAGGTCATCAGCCCCGGCAGCAATGTCGTCTGCGCATACGATCCGAAAACCGGCAAGGAAATCTGGCGCGTCCGGTACGATGGTTATTCTGTTGTTCCTCGGCCGGTGTTCGGACACGGAATGATCTATATCAGCACTGCCTTTGATCGCCCGATCACCATGGCGATCCGTCCGGACGGCGAGGGCGATGTCACAGCCACGCACGTGACATGGACAACCAACCGCGGCGCGCCCAACACACCCTCCCTCCTGCTGGTGGACGATGAGCTCTACATGGTTTCGGATGCCGGGATGGCCAGTTGCTTGGATGCGAAGACCGGCAAGCTCCATTGGCAGGAACGCATCGGGGGCAATTGTTCAGCGTCTCCCGTTTACGCCGATGGAAAGATCTACATCCAGAACGAACAAGGCGTGGGTGTCGTCCTCAAGGCTGGCAAGGAATACCAAAAACTAGCGAGCAATGCCCTCAACGAGCGAACACTGGCTTCGTACGCGATTAGTGACCGCGCTCTGTTCATCCGAACGGATCAGAATCTCTACCGAATCGAGTCCCGATAGCCCTATTGCGACGCGCGATCCGTGGTCCGCACTCGCAAGGTTTCACGCTGATGAAAAGGCCTGCACCGACGGGAATCAGTTTACCCTCTCCTCGGGGAGAGGGACAGGGTGAGGGGAAAGGGAGCGTTGGACAAAGCAAGCGCGTGGGAGTAGTCGGGAGCGTCGTTTCCCCTCACCCCAGCCCTCTCGCTCGGGGAGAGGGAGCGTTGTCCCCTGCCGCGGGTGAGTTAACCGCAGAGATTGCGGAGAGCAGCGCCCCGCACGTAGTCCCGCCTTCAGGCGGCCCTGCGTCGAATAGTCCAACGCTTGCGGACTTGCCCACGCCTGATCTGCTGAAGTCGGGACTACATGCATCTCTGCGTTCCTTGCGGTTCAGTCCTGAATCCCCGGTTGAAAATGCGGAGAGGATTCTACAGGAGGAAACGGAGCCGCGACTGACTTCTTTAGAGCCGTTGGCGAAAAGCTTAGGAACTCAACCCAGCTTGCTTGGCAATGACTCCCATGGTGATTGGCTTGATCGGATTATTCCGCGGGATGACCAAGGTGATTTCTCCATTGCTCAGGATCACATGTTTGCGCTCGCGGATTATTCGGAAGCCCGCTTTCTCAAGCCCACGAATCGCGACGCGATGGTTGACGCCTGGAATGCGAGGCATCTGTCACACGGTGAGTTCGACATGGCTGATGGCGGTGCCAAATTGTGCCCGGACTTCCTGCTGAGCCTCGATGTATTCGCCAATGGCACACCGCAAATTCTTTAAGGCCTCCTCGCGAGTGTCGCCCTCGGTGATGCACCCGGGCAGATCGTGGGTCCAAGCGGTAAATCCTTCCGGAGCCTCAATCAGGGTGACTCGGCACCTCATAACAAAGACACGCAAACGGTCTGCTCGGAGCGCTGTCGAGCGTCGGGTCGCTGAACGCAGCAGTTCTGCCCATGAACCTGGGTGGGGTGAGAGTCCCCTCGAACCCTGACCTTTTCTGGCGATCGAGCATGTCAGGGCTCGACGGCTTCCGGCTCGGAGACTACAGCTCGGAGAGAGTCTCGCCCCACCGTTCATGGGCGCAATGCGCGCACAAAGTTCAGGGTGTTCTCATTTTGAAAATTTGAGGCAGAGGGCAAGAAAACAAAGGGCTATGAGCGCCCGAAAGATTTTCTACGATTGAGCCGGACTCAATTTGTTCCCCTCTGTATTTTGATGAGCGATGCAGCACAACGCCATCATCCAGGGACGCTCGCTGAGCACCAAGGATCTCGCCGAGATCCGAACCTTGCTCGTGGAACATCCGTCCTGGAACCGGACCCGATTGTCGCAGGAGCTTTGTGGACGGTGGGAGTGGCGCAACCAGGCAGGACGGATCAAGGACATGGCTTGCCGGACGCTCCTGCTCAAATTGCAGGATCGTGGATTGATCGAACTGCCCGCCCGCCAGTGCCCTTCGGTCAATGGGTTGCGCAATCGTCGTCCGGTGGTCGTGGCCCACGACGCCAGCCCGTGCCATGCCTCCTTGGACGCGTTGGGGCCCTTGCGGGTCGAGCGCGTCACTCCTGGCAGTCCGCAGGGCCGGTTGTTCCAGTGTCTGCTCCAGGGCTATCATTACCTGGGCCAGCGCAACTGTGTTGGGGAGAACCTCAAGTTTCTGGTGAGCGATTGGCACGGTCGTCCGTTGGCCTGGACGTACGTTGGGATTGCGAGATGAGTCAGCCGCTTGGATTCTTCCCAGCGCTTCCCGGTCAGCTCAACTTGCGCAGCTTGGTGATGCGGCCGGTATGCACCCACTCGGCGACGAAGATATTGCCGGCGGGATCGAAGCAGGCGTCGTGCGGATGGAGGAATTTTCCGGAAACCCATCCTTCGGCGTTTTCGTTTCGGCGCAGCTTGTTACCGTCCTTGACTACCTGCTCGCGCCATGCCGGATCTTCGCCGAGATGCGTGATGACCTTGTCATTTTTGTCGAGCAGAGTGATGCGTGCGCTCAGGTCGGGCACAAGGAGGATGTCCTGGTGCGAATCGAGATTCGCGGGCAGCATGAAGCCGTCGAGGGTCTTGAGGTGCTTGCCATCGATGGTGAACCATTGCAGGCGCCCGTTGGCACGGTCGGCCACCACGACCGAGGGTTCGCGACCGGGGCGATCGTCGAGCAAGATGCCGTGAGGAGTGTTGAACTGGCCGGCCTCTTTGCCAGGCGTGCCGAACATCGATTTCCAGTTGCCATCCTTGTCGTAGCGGTGAATGCGGTAGGAGCCATAGCCGTCGGCTAGATAGAATCCGCCGTCGGGCAGGAACGCGTAATTCGTGGGCATGAAGGCGTCGCGTCCCCAGCGCTTCGCCGGCTTGGCGTCCTCGTCCTTCGGGTAAACTTTCGAGTCCATCGGCGCGCGCTTTTCCCAGATCTGTTCCCCCTTGAGCGTGAGCTTGGCGAAGTTTTTCAACTGCTGATAACCGGTGACGTAGAGAAATTGGTCCCGGCCCTCGGTGCGCACTTCCAGGCCGTGGCCACCTCCTTGGAACTGATTTCCGAAAGCGCGGACGAATTTGCCGTGTCCATCGAATACGAAAATGGAGGGGTGATCTTTTAGATTCTCGCGGCCCTCGTGAATGACGTAGAGCAAGCCCTCGCGATCCACAGCAACGTTGTGCGTGGTTTGCCACGAGTATTTTTCCGGCAACTGCGCCCAGTTGTGGAGCACCTCGTAGCGATGCGCGCCAGCGCCGATGACAAGCTGCTTGTCGGATTTCTGCGCGGTGAGCAAACGCGGCGCAGCCAGCGCGGCGGTGGTGGCGGCGAGAAACCGTCGGCGGGAGATTCGAGAGGAAGGTTTCATAGTCATAAGGAAACAAGGTTATGTGTTGAGATCGCCGCCAGTGTAGGCCGAACACAGATTCGCGCAACTCCGGAGCTTCGATACCGCCGCCCAGCAAATCTTTTTGGCTTCCGACCCTCTGAAGCGCGAACTTCCTGTGTTGCGGTACGTAGTCCCGGCTTCAGCCGGAGGGGTGTCGGCAAGTTCACAAGCGTTGGATTCTCCCACGCGATGCCGCCTGAAGGCGGGACTACATACCTGCCAAAATGAGAACACCCCGAACTTTGTGCGCGAATTGCGCCCTTGCGCCCTTGAACGGTGGGGCGAGACTCTCTCCGAGCTGTAGTCTCCGAGCCGGAAGCCGTCGAGCCCTGACATGCTCGAGCGCCAGAAAAGGTCAGGGTTCGAGGGGACTCTCACCCCACCCAGGTTCATGGGCAGAA
>CAMAWP010000167.1 GCA_945861765.1 Akkermansia muciniphila
TCAAAATCGCGAATGTGGAGAAGGCCGACTGGGATTTGTTCGTCGGCGATATCGGTGGCGTGCTCCTGGAAAAAGGCAAACCGACGAAAGCTGAAGCAGCAAGGATCACGGCTGTCCGAACGCTTTGGACTGGAATCAAGCCTGAACACCATGCGCTTGTAGCCAAGAAAGCCTTTGAAGCGGAACGTGAGCGACAGAAGAAAAAGAAAGAGCAGAACAAGGAAATGTCGTTCACGCCTGGAGTCATCGCGCTGGCAATCGGAGAGAAGTCTTCCGCGATCCTTCAAGCAATTGAACTCGGTTGAGTAAATCGCTTGGCCTGCGACCGTAACCTTGCGGAAATAATCGCAGGCGCGATGGGAGTGAAGAAATAGTCAGGCAAGAAACCCGGAGGCATTAAACCTTCGCGTAAGCCTCCGCGCCCTTCTCCGCGAACTTACGCCTTCGCGTAAATCTCGTTTCCCTTTTCGGCGAACTCTTTGGACTTTTCTTCCATCCCCTTCTTCAAAGCCTCTTCCTCGGCGATGCCTTGCTCCGCTGCATATTTCCGCACGTCCTCCGTTATCTTCATGCTGCAAAAGTGCGGCCCGCACATGGAACAGAAGTGCGCGGTCTTTGCGCCTTCTTGCGGGAAGGTTTCGTCGTGGAACTCGCGCGCGGTCACGGGGTCGAGGCTGAGGTTGAATTGATCTTCCCAGCGAAATGGGCTCGGCTGCACCCGCAGCTTCGGCCTGTCGGCCTTTCGCTCCGCAAAATCCTTCTCGCCGCTTCCCAAGCGGCTCGAATCAAAGCGCGCCTTGCTCAATGCGTTGTCGCGGTATTGCGCGCTGGGATGGCCTTTGGCGAGGTCGGCGGCGTGCGCGGCGATCTTGTAGGCGATGACGCCGTCTTTCACGTCCTTCTTGTTCGGTAGGCCGAGTTGTTCCTTGGGCGTGACGTAGCAGAGCATCGCGCAGCCATACCAGCCGATCATCGCCGCGCCAATCGCGCTGGTGATGTGGTCGTAACCCGGAGCAATATCGGTGGTGAGCGGGCCGAGCGTGTAGAACGGCGCTTCGTGACACCATTCAAGTTGTTTCGCCATGTTCTCTTCAATCATGTGGATTGGAACGTGACCCGGCCCTTCGTTCATTACTTGCACGCCTTTGGCCCACGCGCGCTCGGTTAATTCACCTTGAGTTTTTAATTCACCAAACTGGGCTTCATCATTCGCATCGGCAATTGAACCCGGACGCAAGCCGTCCCCGATGGAAAACGAAACGTCGTAGGCGGCCATGATGTCGCAATGATTCAATTCAACTTGGCTTAAACTTTTCAAATTCAACTCGCGTGAAAATTTTCGGTGAACTTGGTCAAAGCTTGATAACCGAAACCGTCCTCGCGCTCAATCAACTTCTCCCTCTCCGCCTCGAACGGGGAGAGGGAGAAGCGTTCGCGTGGTCTGCGTGGTTCGCGGTTCTCTTTTGCGACTCCGCGTCCTTGCGTCTTTGCGTTGAAAGCAGGCAGGCGGGACGCACTGCGCTACCTTTTGGGAAAATCAGGCAGTCACGGCCTTGCGGCGGGAATGAGTGGAAGCTGCTTTGCCGTTGCCGTTGGCTTCGCGTGCCTGACGATGTTTGAGGTAATTCTTTGACAGCGGCAACCCCCATTTCAGGGCGAGATGAACCGGGTCGGGCGCAAAGGCGAGCGGGAACTCGTCCTCAATCGCCCAGAGTTCTTCGAGGGTGCGGATGCGGCGGCTTTTCAACTTCGCTTTCACGCCAACATAGTCCTATTCCGTTCGCGGTTTTGCAAGCGTTCGTTGTCGCGCATTGCGCAGTTCTTTGCGGCAGTGCGCCATCACTTCATCCTGAATGAAGAAGTGATCGGAGACGGGCTTGATGCCCAAGGCGCGCTCGTAAAATCCCGCTGAATTCACAGTGGCTTCACCCCAGATGCAGGGAATGTGGAATTCGTCGGCAAGCTGGACGAGCTGATAAAGAACACCCGTGCCGACGCCGTGAACGTTCTCGCGCGCGTTGCCAAGGACGCGGGGATGGACACCGAGAAAATCCACGATGAGATGGTGACACCATGAGCGGCGGGCAAAGCAGAAACCAAGAACTGGAGCGGTCGCGCGCCACGTCGGTTTGGCGAGGAGCATCATGCCAAATTCGCCCTGTGGTTCGCGCCGAACGATCTTGTGCAAGTCGGCCAGACTGGTGATGGCGAGGCCGGAGCGACGGTAGTAACGCCAGCGTTTGGCAGCCAGACGGGAAAATTCCAACGCGTCGCGGAGGTGCGGGTTTTTCGCCAATTCCGATGACGAACGCCCGCGCGTGAGCATCGCCAAGTCGCGGTCAGTCCCGAACACGAGTTCGACCTCGCGAACCTGGCCGTTCACTTCGACTTGGAAGCGTGTATTCATTGTCGGGGTTCTTTGATGGCTTCGAGAATGTCAGCTTCACGCCTTCGCGTAAACCTCCGCGCCTTTTTCCACGAACTCCTTCGACTTTTCTTCCATCCCATTTTTCAGCGCTTCTTCTTCGGCGATGCCTTGCTCCGCTGCATATTTCCGCACGTCCTCCGTTATTTTCATGCTGCAAAAGTGCGGCCCGCACATGGAACAGAAGTGCGCGGTCTTCGCTCCCTCTTGCGGCAACGTCTCGTCGTGGAACTCACGGGCCGTTGTTGGGTCAAGGGACAGGTTAAACTGGTCTTCCCACCTGAACTCGAATCTGGCTTTCGATAGCGCGTTGTCCCGATACTGCGCGCCGGGATGTCCCTTCGCCAAGTCCGCCGCGTGCGCCGCAATTTTGTAGGCAATCACGCCGTCCTTGACGTCTTTTTTATTGGGCAATCCCAAGTGCTCTTTCGGGGTCACGTAGCAAAGCATCGCGCAGCCATACCAGCCGATCTCCGCCGCGCCGATGCCGCTGGTGATGTGATCGTAGACGGGCGCGATGTCGGTCGTGAGCGGGCCGAGCGTGTAGAACGGCGCTTCGTGACACCACTCGAGTTGCTTGGCCATGTTTTCCTCGATCATGTGAAGCGGCACATGGCCCGGTCCTTCGTTCATCACTTGCACGCCCTTGGCCCAGGCGCGCGTGGTGAGTTCGCCCTGCACTTTGAGTTCGCCGAATTGCGCTTCGTCGTTGGCGTCGGCAATCGAGCCGGGACGCAGGCCGTCGCGTTGATGGCAATAACTCAATTCAACTTGGCTCAAACTTTTCAAATTCAACTCGCGTAAAAATCTTCCGTGAACTCGGTCAACGCTTGATAACCGAAACCGTTCTCTCGCTCAATCAAAACTCCGGCCAACGAATCGAACGGCCGCGCGAAGCGAGCCGAGGACTGCGTGCCGATGGATCGGATTGTCGGCAAGCCGAAGAGCCTGGCGAAACCAGACGACGGTGCAAGCGAGTTTCATGGGTGGAATGAGTTCATGGACGCGCGGGTGCGGCTTTGATCCAGCCAATCTCCAGCCGGAACGGCCCAGCCTGTTTGTCCGAAATGAGAAATCCAACCGAACTGACTTTCGCCGGATTAAGCGATGGCTCGTCGGTCAGGATGCGACCGCGAAATGTTGGCGCGAAATCCTTGAATGGCAGCCGATGCTCCTCCCATTCGCCGCGCCTCGTCGCAAAAGCGCATTGGTAAAGCGGGGTGTCCAGTCCGGCTTTGGTGCGGACGGAAAACTTGTAGCGCCGGCCATCACCGCGAACGCGAAGTAAGAAGCTGTCGCAGCCGCTCAAGTCGGCGCGCACTGGCTGCGAGCGCACGGAAGCAAACCCGCCGTTGTTCTCAAGCCGCAACGTGCGGCTGAAAACTGCGCCGCCGTTGGCCAGCACCTGAAACTGACTGGTGGAAACGCCGCCCATCACATCGTCGTTTACCACTTCCCAAGCGGGTGAATTGGTTGCGGCCTGAAAGTCGAAAAAGGTTATGTTGGTTGGACTGGTAGCGCTCACGGTGCAAGCAAACCAAATCCACGCGAACGTGGCGATGATACAAGTTGAGCTGAATCGGCAGGCAAACATGGATTGGATAAGCATCAATCGTTTAACCGCCACAGTGTGAAGTTCAACAGTGCCGCGAAACTCGCCCACGCCAGATACGGCGCGAGTAGCCAGGCGGCGACGCGATGCGCCCACCAAAACGCCGCGATGGTCCATGCAATGGCCAGCCAGAGCAGGACGATTTCCGCGAACGCCACCCCCGGTTGATGCAGTCCGAAGAACAGCGGCGTCCACATGGCATTCAAGGCGAGCTGAATGAGAAACAACGTCAACGCCCGACGTTGCGCTACGAAACCGCCTTGCCGCCACACCAGCCACGCCGCTACGGCCATCATCGTGTAGAGCGCCGACCAGACCGGACCAAAAATCCAGCCGGGCGGATTCCAGGCTGGCTTCCGCAGCGCGGCATACCATTCGCCAGGCATGAAAACCGCCCCAAGCGACGCAGCCGCGAAACACACCAACAGCCAACCGGCCAATGCCAGCCAGCGCCGCTTCCCACTCGGAGATGTGCGTGACGTCGCATTCATGGCGTTTGCCTCCTGCCTTTGCCGAACCGCTGCTGCAACTCCTCCGTGCGATGCTTGAAAATCTTTTCCACGTCCGGGCGCACCAGCCACCGGTGCGCGATGAAATCGAACGGCACGGCATAGCGCACTAGGTCGCGGGCGAGCGTGCCGCCGTCGCGCGCCTCGAAGGTGTGTTCATGAATCCACTGCCGATACGGCCCGCGCAACTGCTCGTCCACGAAGCGATGCGGTGGTTGCCAGACGTTGATGCGCGTGCGCCAGCGCAGCGGGATGCCATGCACGCGCAGTCGGTAATCAATCAGCGCCCCTTCGCGCAACTCAATAGGCGGTGGCGTGACGATGTGAAAGTGCAGCCACGGCGGCGTGATGGCGTCGAGGTTGGCCGCGTCCGCGAAGAACGAGAACAACTCTTCCGGTGGGAGCGGAAGCCAGAGTTCAGATTGAAATTCGTGAACTCTCATTTGCCTTCCTCCGCCGACTTGGCGAGGCCGCGCAGCATCCCGGCGAACACGAGTTGGTGCAACGGCCATACGCCATACCAATACGCCAGCCCCCACAGTCCGAGCGGATCGAACGTCGCCGTCTGGCGCAGCCGCGCTCCGTTTCCATCCGGTTGCACCTCCAATTCCAGCCACGCCCGGCCCGGCAGTTTCATCTCCGCCGCCAGTCGCAGCCGCTGGTCCGGTTGGATGGATTCGACGCGCCAGCAATCCAACGTGTCGCCCACGCGCAACCGATCCGGATCACGGCGGCCACGGCGCATTCCCACCCCGCCCATGAGCAGGTCCAGCCAGCCGCGCAACGTCCAAAGCCAGTTCGCATAATGCCACCCCGCCGCGCCGCCGATATGTTCGACGGCGGCAAACACTTTGGCCGGTGACGCCGCCACCTGTGCGGACCGGGAGTCCACCAGGCGGTTGCCCAATCGTGTGCCTCCCCAGTGCCGGGGTGCGTTCATGGCGGCGGACAAGGCGTCCGACCAACGCGTTTGCGCGAAGCTGGAATCTTCGTTTCGCAACGCGCACGCAATCGCCTCGCCCACGCCGACCGGCTTGATGGGAAAGAGGCGTTGCGCGGAATCATCGCGCACCACGGTCGAGTGACGGAGGCTGTCCACCAACTTGCGACCCACGCGGGCATACAGCGGCGTCACCAGGCCCAGCCACAAACTCGACAGTCGCGGGGTCAGCAGTGGCACGGGAATCATCAACCGCCGCAGCCCGCGCTGCCGGGCGTATTCCCGCATCAGTTCGCCATAGGAAACCTGGTCTGGCCCGCCAATCTCGACGATGACGCTGCCATCCAGCTTGAGGGACAGCGCCGCACGGAGATAAGCCAGCACGTCACCGATGGCAATGGGTTGCGCCGTCACCCGCACCCAGCGCGGCGTCACCATCACCGGCAACCGCTCCACCAGTGCCCGGATCATTTCGTAGGACAAACTGCCCGAGCCGATGATGATGGACGCCCGGAACTCGATCACCGGCACATCGTGCGCCCGCAATCGCTCGCCCACCTCATGCCGGCTGCGGAGGTGGGCCGACAAATCCGGCTCATCCTCGCCCAGACCTCCGAGATAAATGATGCGCTGGACGCCAGCGGCCCGCGCAGCGGCGGCGAAATTATCGGCGGCCAGACGATCCTGCGTTTCAAAATCGCCCGTCGCGCCCATCGAATGCACTAGATAAAACGCGGCTTCCACACCCTGCATGGCCGCAGACAGCGATGCCGCGTCGAGCAAGTCGCCTGGCACCACCTCGACGTCCGCCGGCACACGGGGCGACAAATGTTCCGGCTGCCGCGCCAAACACCGCACACGCCAGCCATCCGCCACCAGCAACGGCAACAGCCTCCCGCCGACGTAGCCCGTCGCGCCTGTGAGCAAAATGAGTTTGGAGGAAGCCACCGTAAATCATTCGATCGGTTGCCCGGCAACGACACCGAGGACCATCAATTCAAGTCGTCCAGCAGCAGCTTTGAACTGATGCGTGCGGATTCGAATATCACCGGCAGGCCGCTACCCGGATGCGTGCCGCCGCCCACCAGATACATGCCGTCGAACTCCTCGAAACGGTTCTGCGGGCGCAGGTGCAACATCTGCGAAAAGCTGTGCGCCAGATTGAAGGTCGCGCCGCGATACACGTCCACCTTGCTTTCCCAATCCGCCGGCGTCACGACGCGTTCGAACCGGATGCGCTTCTCGATGTCCGTAAGCCCCAGCTTCGCCAATTGCCGCAACGCCACGCCGCGATACCGTGCGCGCTCCTTGTTCCAGTCCACGTTCGGGTGTTGATGCGTCACCGGCAGCAGCACATACAGCGCGCTATGCCCCTGCGGCGACATCGTGGTGTCGGTGCGCACCGGGTTCGCGACATAGAACGACGGGTCTTCCGACAGAACGTGCTGCCGTTCGATTTCGTCGAGGTTGCGGCGGTAATCTTTCGCGACGTAAATGTTGTGGTGCGCGAGGTGATCGAATGTTCCTTCCACGCCGAGATACAACATGAACGTGGAGCAGGAGAAATCTTTCTTCGCGACCTTCGCGTCGCTCCAGCGGCGGCGCAGATGGTTTGGCACGAGCTTTGTGATGGCGTTGGCAAAATCGGCGTTAACCATCACGGCATCGGCGCATTGCTCGCCCTGTGCCGTGCGCACGCCCACGGCGCGGCGGCCTTTGAACAGGATTTCCTCCACCGCGGTGTTGATCTGGATTTTCACGCCGAGTTCCTGCGCCACGCGCGCCATGTTGCGCGAGATGGAATTGCAGCCGCCCGTCGGATGCCAGATGCCGTGCTCGTATTCGAGGAATGACAAAATGGAAAACAAACTCGGGCATTGAAACGGCGACATGCCGAGGTACTTCGATTGGAAAGTGAACGCGAGTTGCAGACGCGGGTCTTTGAAATAGCCCGCCAATTCCGCGTGCAACGATTTCCAAGGTTTGAGAAATGGCAGACACATGAGCAGGCGCAGGCTGATCAAGCTCGTCCAACCGGGAAATGGCACTTGCAGACACGGCGCGAATTTTTCCAGCTTAACGCGGTTATATTCCATGAACCGCCGGAAGCCTGCGCCATCGGTGGGCGAAAGCCGGGAGATCTCCGCCACCATTCGTTCGAGGTCCGGCGTGGCGTTCAACTCCCCGCCCGCGCCGAAGGTGATGCGGTATTGCGGGTCGAGCTTGGTCATCGGCACTTCCGCGTAAAGGTCGCGACCGACTTCCTGGAAAATCTCCTGCAAGATTTGCGGATAAAGAAAAAATGTCGGGCCAAGATCGAAGCGATAACCATCGCCCTCGATAACTGAAGTGCGCCCGCCCACGCGCGGCTGCTTTTCTAAAATGGTGACATCCGCCCCAGCTTTCGCGAGCAACATGGCTGATGCCAACCCGCCCGGGCCTGCTCCGATGATGATGACGCGACTCGACATGCTCAATGGTTAAACAGAATCGCTAATTGGAGCAAGGTTAGTTGCCCAAAAGAAAGCGCATCGCCCGTTTCAGTCCGCCCAGCGAAAGTTTTTGGGGCGGATATCGAAACGGCAGGTCCAGCCAGGTCTCCCGCCGCAACACCGCGCGCTGATGCGAGAACGCCTCGAAACCCGCGCGCCCGTGATACGCGCCCATCCCGCTCTCGCCCAATCCGCCGAATGGCAGTCCCGCGCCAATCATATGCGACACGACTTCGTTCACGCACGCGCCGCCGGACCTCGCGTCCGCCAGCACACGCCGCTCGGCCTCGCGGTCGCGGGTGAACAAATACAACGCCAGTGGCGTGGGCCGGTCGCGCAGCATGGCGAGCGCGTCGTCGAGTTTGTCAAATTCCAGCACCGGCAATACTGGCCCGAAAATTTCCTCCTGCATCACCGGCGATTCCAGCGAAACGTCCGTCAGAACCGTCGGCGCGATGAACAAATTCTTCGCCTCATGCGCGCCGCCATGGACAACATTTCCGTCGCGCAGATATTCCACTAGCCGCGCGAAGTGCCGATCGTTCACGATACGCCCGTAATCCGCACTACGACTGGCGTCCTGACCGTAAAACTCCAGCAGCGACTTTTTCAGTGCGGTCACAAAGGCGTCGCGCACCCCGCGCTGCGCCAGCACAAAGTCCGGAGCGACACACGTCTGTCCGGCGTTCATAAATTTGCCCCAGGCGATTCGCCGTGCAGCCAGTTCCACCGGCGCGTCGCCGCAGACGATGGCCGGACACTTGCCGCCAAGTTCGAGCGTCACCGGTGTCAGGTGTTTCGCCGCCGCCGCCATCACCAGTCGTCCGACACGGGTGCTGCCGGTGAAAAAGATTTTGTCGAACCGCTCACGCAAGAGAGCTTCGGCCACGTCCGCGCCGCCGTTCACGACAGTCACAAGCTGCTCATCGAAGCAATCCCTGATCAGTTCAGTGATGGCTTCCGCCGTGCGCGGCGCGAGTTCTGAAGGTTTCAGCACGACACAGTTGCCCGCCACGATGGCGCTGACTAGCGGGCTGACGAGTAGTTGCACCGGGTAATTCCACGGACCGAGGATGAGCGCCACACCCAACGGCTCGGACTGCACCCAGCCGCGGGCTGGCGCGACAAACCAAGGCGTGCGGCGGCGCTGGGGCGCGACCCAGCGACGCAGGTGGCGAAGCGCGTGCCGGATTTCCAACTGCACCAGGCCGAACTCGGACGCGTAGCCTTGGAAGGGAGATTTGCCAAGATCGGCTTGCAGCGCGGCGAGCAACCCGGCTTCGTGCCGTTCCAACGCACCCGCCAGCCGCTCAAGCTGCGCGCGGCGAAACTCCATTGACCGAGTCGCGCCGGTTTGAAAAAAGGCGCGCTGACATTGGCTGGCGGCAGTAAAATTCACAATCGGCTTGGGCAATGCCACGCTATCGGGTAATAACTGAAGGAGCAATGTTTCGCGTCGATTTCATCTTGATTGGACTCTTGGCCACCTTGTCAGTGCAGGCGAGTGCGGCCTCGAACGACTTGAGTGCGTCGGGCGTCGCGGAATTCACCGCCGCTTACCAGGCGTGGGACGGCGCGCGCTTCGGCGCGGCCACGGAACTTTTCCGGCGCGCGACCACCAACGAGCCTGCCAACGTCACCAATTTCTACTGGCTCGGCGCGGCGCAGTTTCATCGCATGTTGCAGTTGCAGAACGCTCCTGGCAACCGCACGAACGAAGCCGCCGCCAAGACGGCCCTCGACGCTGCGGTGGACGCGCTCACGCTTGCCGTAAAATTCGACGAACGCCACGCGGAGAGCCACGCGCTGCTCGGCACGCTTTACGGCATGAAAATCAACGGGAGCCTGCTGCGGGGAGCGAGGTTCGGACCGCGCGTGGCCAAGCACCAGGAACTGGCGTTGAAGCACGGGGCGTCCAATCCGCGCGTCCAGTATCTGCTCGGCATGTGCCAGTTTCACACCGCCAACAAACCCGCCGAATGGCACGAGGCGCTGCAAACATTGCTGAAGGCCGAAAAACTTTTTCAAGCGGAGGCGACAACAACCGCTGCCCCGCTCGACCCGCGCTGGGGATACGATAGTTGTCTGACGTTCCTCGGCCGCACTTACGAACTGCTGGGGCAACGGAAGGAGGCGGTGGATTATTTCCGCAAAGCACTGGCGATGCATCCGGCGGATCATCTGGCAAAGGAAGGTCTGAAACGGGCTTCACAAAACAAGTGAGGCAAGTATGAGCGCGAAGAAAGTCATCGTCATCGGCGCGGGGTTGGGCGGTTTGTCTGCGGCCATCTCGCTAAAACAATCCGGCTACGATGTCGAAATTTTTGAGAAGAACGCCCAGATCGGCGGCAAGCTCAACGTGCTCAAGGAGCGCGGCTACACCTTCGACCTCGGCCCGTCCATCCTCACGCTGCCGCACATCTTCGAGCGCCTGTTCGAGCCCAGCGGGAAGAGGATGAGTGATTACTTTTCCATCCGCTCGCTGCGACCGCATTGGCGGAATTTTTTCGAGGACGGCGTCACGCTCGACTTGTATCCCGAACCGGACAAGATGGCCACCGAGGCGCGCAAGGTCGGTGAACCGCCGGAGAACATCGAGCGCTTCCTCAAATACTCCGCCGACCTCTACGACCTGACCAACGACGGCTATTTCGAGCAGGGCCTGGATAATTGGCAGGGTTTTGCCAAACACTACGGCCTGTTCAAGTTTTTCCAGTTCGATCTCTTTCGCACGATGCACCAAGGCGTAGCGTCGCATCTCCAGACGCAATACTTCCGCGACATCTTCGACTTCTTCATCAAATACGTCGGCTCGTCGGCGTATCGCGCACCGGCGTTCATGAACGCGATGCCGACGATCCAGTTCCGCTACGACCTCTGGTATGTGGACGGCGGGCTTTACCACATCGCGCTCGGCTTGCAGCGGCTCATGGAAGAACTCGGCATCAAGGTCAATCTCAACGCCGAAGTCAGCGACGTGCGCCGCGAGGGCAAGCGCGTTACCGGCCTCGTCGCGAATGGCACGTTCCACGCCGCCGACATCATCGTGTCGAACATGGAAGTCATCCCCGCCTACGAGAAGCTGCTGAACGAGGACAAGGCTTTCATTGCGTCGCTGGAAAAGAAACTCGAACCCACCTGTTCTGGCCTCGTGATCGAACTGGGCCTCGATTGCCAGTATCCGCAGCTCGCGCATCACAACTTCTTTTTCAGCGGCCACCAAAAGGAACATTTCGCCAAGGTCTTCGAGCGATACGAGTTGCCGGATGACCCGACGATCTACCTCGTCGCCGCTTCCAAGACCGATCCGACCGTCGCGCCAACGGGCTGTGATTGCCTGAAAATTCTCCCGCACATCCCGCACATCCGTGACGACCACCCGCTGACACGCGAAGACTATTCCAAGCTCAAGGATCGCATCATTGACAAGCTGGAGCGGATGGGCCTGAAACATCTGCGGAAGCACGTCGTCTTCGAGCACTTCTGGACGCCACTCGACATCCGCGCGCAATACAACTCCAACAAAGGCTCGATCTACGGCGTCGTGAGCGACCGCTGGAAAAATCTCGCGTTCAAAGCGCCCAAGCAAAGCACGCTCTACCCAAATCTGTTTTTCGTCGGCGGCTCGGTGAATCCCGGCGGCGGCATGCCGATGGTTGTTCTCTGCGGCCAGAACGTCGCCAAGAAGATCGTCGCGTGGGACAAGTGATGATCGCCCTCGCCGTCACGCTCGCGCTTTGGTTTGCAGGATGGATTGTGCTCGGACGGGTCAAACGTTGCGGGTGCGGTCAATCAATTCAATTCGTCCGCGCCGGCCTGCTTTCCATCATCATCCCCGCACGCAACGAGGAGCAAAACCTCCCAACGCTGCTCCGTTCGCTTGTCGCACAATCCATCCGTCCCCGCGAAATCATCGTCGTGGACGACGCCTCCACCGATCGCACGGCGGAAGTGGCGCGTGAACACGGGGCGCGCGTCATCAATTCGCAACCGCTCCCCGATGGCTGGCGGGGTAAGACGTGGGCGTGTCATCAAGGTGCGCAGTCGGCGACGGGCGATTTACTCTTGTTCCTCGACGCCGACACTTGGTTCGAGGCGGACGGCTTGCGTCGGGTGCTGGAGGAATTCCAGGCGGCAGGCGGCGGGGTGTTGTCCGTCGCGCCCCATCACGCCGTCCGGAGTTTTCACGAACAATTCTCCGCGTTCTTCAATCTCGTGATGCTCGCCGGCACGGGCGCGTTCACGCTGCGCGGCGACAGCCTTGCGCCGCGCGGGTTGCTGGGGCAATTCATGCTCATCGAACGCGCCGCCTACCAGCGCGTGGGCGGTCATGAAGCCGTGAAGGGGCGCATCTTGGAAAACTTCTGGCTCGCGGAGCAGTTGCGGGCGGCGGGCGTACCGCTGCGGTGTCGCGGCGGGCAGGAGGTGTTTTCATTCCGCATGTATCCGCAAAGCTGGCGCGAAGTCGTGGATGGCTGGACGAAGGGTTTTGCTTCCGGCGCGGGGCAGACGCCGCTGCCGATCCTTCTGCTTGTCGTTGCGTGGATGTTCGGCCTGATGACTGCGCCGCTCGGGTTGGCGTTCGGCGGCCAGTCGCTGCTCTGGCTCGCGGCTTACGGGCTTGGCGCAGGGCAAGTCGCATGGCTGTTGCGCCGTGTGGGCACTTTTCATTGGAGCACGGCGCTGCTTTATCCCGCGCCGTTGGTTTTCTATTTCGTGGTCTTTGCGCGCTCGGTCAGTCGCGCACGCAACCAGCAGACCGTCGCCTGGAAAGGCAGGCAGGTTCATGCTGATTGAACTTTCCATCGCGTCGGTCATCGCGCTGAACATCGTCGCGTGGCTGGTGATTCAGTTCGGACTGGCGTGGAGTTTCACGCAACTCGCGACGGAGCGTTTTGATTATCGCGGCTTGTTGGCGCGACCGAAAAGCTGGGAGCGTGGCGGACGTTTCTATGAGCACGTATTCGCCATCAAGCGGTGGAAAGACAAACTGCCGGACGCGTCGAGCCTGTTTCGCGGCGGCTTCGCCAAAGCAAATCTGCAGACCGCCACGCCGGAATACCTGGAGCGTTTCCTGCGCGAGACGTGGCGCGGCGAGGTCGTTCACTGGCTCGCACTACTGGCTTTGCCACTGTTCGCCATCTGGAATCCGTGGTGGGGCGTGCTGGTCAACGCGGCAGTCGCACTGGCGGTAAATTTCCCCTGCATCCTCGCGCTCCGCTACAACCGCGCCCGTTTCCAGCGATTGCTCGCCCAGCGAGCCTGAGCGATAGCGTCGCCGGACTTCAAGAAGCCGCAATGGCAGACTAGCTTCACGCCTTCGCGTAAACCCCCGCGCCCTTTTCCACGAACTCCTTCGACTTGGCTTCCATCCCCTTCTTCAGCGCCTCTTCCTCGGCGATGCCTGGTTCGGCGGCGTATTTGCGGACGTCTTCGGTGATCTTCATCAAGCAGAAGTGCGGGCCGCACATGGAGCAGAAGTGCGCGGTCTTTGCGCCTTCCTGTGGCAGGGTTTCGTCGTGGAACTCGCGTGCGGTCACGGGGTCGAGGCTGAGGTTGAACTGATCTTCCCAGCGAAATGGGCTCGGCTGCACCCGCAGCCTCGGCCTGTCGGCCTTTCGCTCCGCAAAATCCTTCTCGCCGCTTCCCAAGCGGCTCGAATCAAAGCGCGCTTTGCTCAACGCGTTGTCGCGGTATTGCGCGCCGGGATGACCTTTGGCGAGGTCGGCGGCGTGCGCGGCGATCTTGTAGGCGATGACGCCGTCTTTCACGTCTTTCTTGTTCGGTAGGCCGAGTTGTTCCTTGGGCGTGACGTAGCAGAGCATCGCGCAACCATACCAGCCGATCATCGCCGCGCCGATGCCGCTGGCGATGTGGTCGTAACTCAATTCAACTTGGGCAAAATGTTTCAAATTCAACTCGCGTAAAACTTTCAGGCGAACTCGGTCAAACTGATTGAACTCATCTCAATCTTCGTGCTGCAACTTCCGCCAATGCTCCATGAACGCGGCGGGAGAAACAACCGCGCAACCTCGACGCTTGCCCGCCGGATAATCAGCTGGATTTCCGGTCACGAGGAAATCCGCCGAGGCCGCCAGCGCGACGGCCAGAAACGGCTCATCATCCGCGTCCGGCAAATCCAGGTTGGAAACTCCACTGGCATCAACAGCCAGGCCGTCCGTCTCGATTTTGTTCAACACTTCGCGGACGCGCTTCGGGTCAAACTTGAAACGCGGACGGGCGAGGACTTCGGCATACTCGGCGAGGATGCGTTCGTGATGGCACACCTGAACCGCGCCAGCCAATGCCAGCGTGAGAACCTGGGCGGGATTTCCTTGAGACTGAAGTAGGCCCGACACGACGATGTTGGTGTCGAGCACAATTTTCATTTCCGGCGGCGGGCGCGACGGCTGGCGGCGATTTCAGCATCAATGTCCGACATGGAAAGTTCTGCTGCGCCACTGGCAGCGACAGCTTGTTGAAGACTGGCCTGCGCCTGCAACGCACGCACGCTACGCAAGAGCGCGCGGGTGGATTCCACCGAGGCCGATGCAATGCGCATGAGCACTGCCACCGGCTGGCCCTTGGATGTGACCACCAAGTCATCCTTGCCCGCCGATTTGAGCCATTGCTTCGCGGGCTTCTTCTTGAGGTCACTGATGGAAATCGTGCTCATGGCCTGAAATTAACTCACCGGCTGCG
>CAMAWP010000168.1 GCA_945861765.1 Akkermansia muciniphila
ACCCGCCACGAATGAACGAGGTGCTTCCAGGATTCTCTATGGACGCTGCCAGCGCGGAGAGGCTCTCTACGAACTCAAAGCAGATTCTCTTATCCACCGCATAAACCAGACTTTGCTGAAAAACCCCCAGCCTCACCCCAGAATCGATATTCAAGAGCGACCCCGCCAAGTGCTGCCGCAGAGGGATGTTGTTCGGAGATTGCCGAAGGGCTTCTCTCAACGCCCCGATCGCATCGTCGGGATTGGATTCAGGAGATGGCTTTGACACTGGTTGCTGATAAGAAACCTAAGAAAGCGCCGCATGTCAAACGGGATACAGTCTGGCCCAGCACTTCTCCGTATGGCCGCAGATCACACCAAGAACCGGCTGAAGGCGGGACTCCCTAGGCACGTAGTCCCGCCTTCAGGCGGCAACGCGTCAAACAATCCAACGCGTCTGGAAGTGTCGGCACCCCGCCGGCTGAAGCCGGGACTACCTACCTGGCGAACGCACGGGGTCCCGCCTTCAGGCGGTCGGAAGCCAAAATCAGAACCGTTGAGTCTGCGCGTCTGCGCAATGAAACGCCATCCGTGATTAGCGGATAACAGACAACGAATTCCTTATGGTTAATGAATTCCGAGAAACGAAGCGCGAAACCAACAGCACGTTTCTTGGCGTCGGCTTTCTCTTGAAAGAGATATGTTACTGAGTCACCGGGATTTTCAGAAGCTCCTCAGCAGTCCACGGTGCAGATCCGCTCATTGAACGACTGGCTGTTTCCTCTCGGACCTTGGCCACCTGTGCCGGTGTAACTGGAGGAGCTTTGTGACCCCACGATTGCCGAATGAAGGTGAGAACAGCGGCGAGATCTGCGTTGGACAAAGTTTCTCCAAATGGCGTCATTGGCACTGGCAGGTTCAAGTCCTGACCTTTGACCGTAATTGGACCCGTGAGTCCGTGCAAAGGGATCCGGATAAGGCGGGCCGGGTTTGGCTCGGTCACCCATTCGGAGCCCGCTAATGGAGGAAATTGCCCGGCGCTCCCAAGACCATTGATCTGATGGCAGACCGCGCACATCTGGTTGTAAACGGCTTCGCCCTTGGCGATGACAGCGCCTTCATCGGACATCGGATTCGCCGCTTTGACCTGCTTCACCGATGCGTAAGGCTCGTAAACTTGGGGATCGAATCCTCCAGCGTGATTATCCAAATAGAGTTGCCCCCAATAAAATAGGAGAGCGAAGAGCAGGATGAGCCAGATGGGAGTCGGCGCCAAACCAGCCGTAGGCTCGGTCTCTTTTGCCGTGGATTTCCCGGAGGATGCCTGAGCCTGTGGACGATTCGACCCACCCGAACTCGGACTAGCGGGACGCGAAGATTTCTTGGGGTCCGAACTCATTTCGGTGCTGGCTGGTTGGCAGCCGCAGTGTTGGTGGATGCGGCCGTTGAGGTTTGATTGGTTGAGGCTCCAAGCTCCGGCTGTTTCGGCGCTGTGGGCATGGGGGCTTCAAAAAGAGCCATCTGCGTGTCCAGACTTAAAAGGTAAGCGACCAACGCATGGGCTTTTTCTGTCGGGACGATTTCAAATCCCTTTTCTACGGCATACTCCGCAGGGAGCTGCAATGCATCGGGAGAAGGCCGAGGGCCAGCTTTTCGTTTCTCAAACAAAAAGCGGTAAGGCGGCATGGTCGAGCCTTTGACCGTCGCTTGTGGATTGTACAGGTGAAGGAGATGAGAGGCAGCACTCCTCTGTCGCGCTCCGATGGTGGTCAGATCGGGGCCGATCCGCTGATTGCCAAGCATAAGGGGTTGCTCGTAGAGATAATCCTGCGCCACACTCACACGGCTACCCCAGCCGCGCTCGACGTCACCGCCAACGGGCACAAGAATGATTTCAAATTTGACATCCGGGATGGCGAGCGCCTTGGCGGCGGCATCCGCTTTGGGTCGTGTGACCCCTTGCAATAGCGGTTTAGGGGCCTGCTCGATCAACTTTCGCGCTTCATCCGCCGTAATGCCAGGTTTGATCAGGAGTGCCGCTGAAATCAGGTCCGCCTTGTTGGTGCCGGCACTGACCAAAACGACGTCAAATTTGACGCCCGATTGACGCACCTGCGATGTGTGGCAATAAAAACAGCCATTGGCACGATAAACATCCTTGCCACGCTGAGCCTGACCTGAGCGAGCGGCAGGATACCGAGTGCTACCGGCTCCTACAGTCACCTGTTGTTGGTGGCCAAATTGCAGAAGCGGGGCCACGACCGTTCCGTACCAGGAAGCGGCCAGAGCTAAAAAGATTCCTAAGAAAATCAACGGGCCGTGGTTCATATACGTCCTCCGACAGCTACCGCCTTGGGCTGGGGCGCAGAGTTCGACACCCGACCGAGACAACAAGTGCAACAAGCCGGCAAGATTTTTATCAAATTAACCAGAAGCGCCAGATTCCCCACTAGGAGTAGCAACTCGCCCAAAGTGCTCATCCCTAGAAACGGAATAGTGGACTTCACTACCGACAGGAACGGAACTTGTGGGTCATTCAACTTGATGCCTTGCAGCACCCCCCCGATGATCTGTGGCAGAACCAGAAGTGCGACTCCCAACGTTGCGGTAGAGAAATGGAAGCGAATCAGTCCAGCGCTCGGCCAGTCACATGCGGTGAGACGAGGAACAATGTAGTAAATCCCACCCGCAACCACCATCCCCAAGAAACCATACAACTGGAGGTTCGTGACCGCGTTGGTGTAGAGGGTGAAGAGAGTCACCTCACTGACGGAGCGGAGCGCTCCAACGATTCCCAGGAGAGTGGCCAACAAGTACGATATGGCACCCACCCAGACAAAGCGAAGAACGATGTTGGTTTTCAAGATGGCGCATTGAGCGGACAGGGTCTTTTGAATGTTAAGACCGATTGCCAGCATCGGAATCAGCATCATGACTCGCGTTGCAATGCTCAGACTACTCACCCATTTGGGAACAGGAGCGTCGGCATACACACCTCCCCAGCTACCGAAGAACGCGAGCATCCAGAAAGCAAACAAGGCGAGATAGCGACTATGCAACGGTTGACCGATAATTTTGGGAACGAAATAGAAGACGGCGGCGAGTCCGAGAAAAGCGAACCAAACCTCAAATAAATTATGCACAAACCATCCGTTCACGATCGCCTGCATCACACCCCGAACTGGCGAAACCACCAAAAGCAACTGCGCCGTTGAATAGATCCATGGAAACCAAAGCAAGGCAGCTAAGAGATACCACTGCGAAACGTAAAGCTGACGCTCCCTTCGCATGTGAAAGGTGATGAGAGCCCAGGTTCCAATGAGCGCATAGGAGAAAAACAAGAGAGTCGAAGCGGAGCGGGGCATTTCAAGCCATTCATAGCCGGTGCTGTTGCCCGTCAGAATCCCAACCAAACCCATGGCTATCGCAAAATTCCAAAAAACGCCTCCGACGACAATCATGCCAGGACCTTGCAAGCTGACTCGACCGAGACGAGCGATGAGCCAAAGAGCTATTCCAAGCAAGGCCTGAGCGCCGAAGCCATAGACGACCGCATTTTGCGACGCCGGATAAACTCGTCCGTAGGTCAGCCATGAAAGCTGAGAAAGAAAACCCGGACCGTGTAGCTTGATCGAGCTAATCAGCCCGAGCGCGATACCAATCACCAACCAAATTAAGGCGCTTGAAAATAAAAACATCACTGCCATCCGGCAGGAACGATCAATTTCAGCCGTTGAAGCCGGCGTTGCTCCCGTTCCTGAAGATTCAGCCGGAGACATTGTCCTCGTTGATGACGTATGATCATTCATGCCAGATTAAGCGAACACAGAGCGGGTTATTCAAAAGGGCTCGGCTTCTCGGGAGCCTTTGGAGCGGGCGGTGGATTGAACTGGGTCACGCGCGCCAACAAATTAGATCTCGCTCCGGCCGGATTTTTCCAATCCTGAACTACCATTTCCATGGCCCGTTGAATCGGCAACCGAACTTGCCCTTTCACTGGATCGACATAGCCATAGTTGTCGAGTTGATCCTTGCTCGCCGCATTGATTTCACCCAAGGCTTTGCGTCGTTCTTCGGCTCGAGCGCCATCCGCAGGCGTCGGTCGAATGTAAGAGCGCATGAGCCAAAGCAAGCCGGCCATGATCAGAAACGCGCCGACAATTCCTACAAAATAGACGACTATCGAGGCTTTGGATGGTGATGGCGCACTCACTCGACTCTCCATTGGTTCAGATTTTCAAAAATCATTTAGCGCGGTGTCCAGAGGGTTTCGATTCGAGAGGAACGATGATCGGCGCGATATAGACCCCCATGGCTTCGGAGAAGCGCGGGTCTTTCTGCGGGTAAGGCGGATGAGCGGCGAAAGATTTCAAGAAGACCTTGATAACGACTCCAGCCATAAACGCTATGCAGGCGAGATCCATCCAGTGTAACACAAAACCCTCGGGATGCCAGATCGGCATAACGTTGTACGAGAGATCGATGAAATGCATTAACCAAGCCCAAACGGCGATCGGTGCCATCACCCAAGAAAGTTTGGCGTCAATCCGTAAAAGCAGAAGGAAAGGCAGGAAGAAATGCCCGAAGATCAGAATCATCCCAATATCCCACCATGAGCCCTTTTCGCGTAGGATGTACCAAAATGTTTCCTCTGGCATATTGCCGTTCCAGATAATGAAGTATTGGGAGAAATGGATGTAAGCGTAAAAGACAGTGAATGCGAACAAGAGCGAACCGATGAAATAAAACTGAGTTTCATGCACCACATCCTTCAATGGACCTTGGCGCTTCAGCAGATACGCAATGAGGTAAACCGTGGCCAATGTCATCCAGACACTCCCGGCGAAATAATAAACCGCGTACATCGTTGAGAACCATTCGTGCTGGAGCGCCTTCATCCACATGACCGCACCGAGCGACAAAGTAATCGCGAAAACGAAGACGCCTGTCGCAGCCAACCGACGCATCTTGAACGTGCATTCCGGAGAGCCCGTTTCGTCTTGCATGAGTGACCAATAACGAAGTCTTGAAGAGAAAAACCACCACGACGTGAAGCAAATCGCCGAAACGATATAGAACATCGGCGCGGTGAACAGCGGGAGTTTCGCTTTCAGTGCATGGTCGTGCAGAGGGTCCGATGACATCCACGGATACAATTTTCCAGCGAGCAGAGCTATGGGAATGAACAAAACAGCCATGACCGGAGCCAAACAGGCGATATGCTCAATAAACCGGCGGATAGGAACTGACCAACTGGCGTCGAAGATATGATGAACAAGGACCAAAAACAAGGCGCCTAAACAAAAGCTCAGAAAGAACATGAAGGCCAAAAGCCATGAGTAACCAAACTGCTTAATATTGACGAATGCCCCGAGGAACGCCAGGAGTCCGCCGATGGCCATCAGCAGCGTGGGTACCTTTTGCCATTTCGAAAGATCCAATGGCGGAGGAGTGGCAGAGGGAGTATGCGAACTCATAAACTATTTCTTTAAAGTCGAACGCAGTTGCTCCGGCACATCGTTAACGGATGCGAGCCGACTGAGTTGCAAAGCACGGACATAAGCGACAATGGCCCACCGATCTTCCACGCTAATCTGAGCAGCGTAGGGCCCCATCAAATTGCGACCGTTCGAAATGATGTAGAACAGTTCGCCATCCGGAAAGCGTGCAATCCGCGGATCATGCAGACTCGCCACCACCGCCATGCCTAACTTCTTAGTGATCCCATTTCCATCGCCCAAGGAACTGTGACAGGGTGCACAATAAATTTGGTAACGCTCTCGGCCACGCTCCATGAACGGCTGTGTCACAGCAAACGGGCCATTCTCGACGAAATTGGTCGTTCCGCTGATTCGGCCAGTATTTACAGGAGCGTCCTCGAAGGCATACACCGGACGTTGCGACTCGGCATTGGCCAGATTCTTGTAAGGCGTGCTTCGGGCAACGGTCCCCGGCACTAGGAGTCGCGAACTTCGACCATCAGGGAAAAAGTTGTTCGGCGTTTGAGGTCGCAGCTTAGGCTGACGATCCATGTCTGGAAAAACTTCGATGGGCGGTTTGCGGGACATGCCGCCCCGAAAGCCAGCCATGCCGACGATAAGCACCACGAGCAAAGTGAAACCTGCCATGAAGTAGCGCATAGTTATTCCTCCACTACCTCGATGCGCTTACTGCCGGCGGCCTCCAACAGCTTGCGGATTTCTAATTCGGAATATTTTGGGTCGCTGGTTTCAATGACGACGAAAAAACGATCGTGCGTCACCAGGCTAAATCGGCCGTGCTTGAGTAATGGATGATGCAGGCGCGGTAGTCGATTCAGGAACATCATGCCCAAAATTGCTCCAAACGCGCCCAGCAAAATGGTCATCTCGTAAGCAACGGGGAAAGCTCCGAAAGGACTGAACATCGGCTTGCCGCCGACGACAAGCGGATAATCAATGGCGTTCATGAACCAAATCATGAGCATTCCGGTCGTGTAACCAGTCGCGCCTCCAAGAAACGAAAACCAACCAACTTTCGAATTCTTCATCCCCATCGCTTTGTCCATGCCATGGATCGGAAACGGGCTAAAGACGTCCCACTTTTGGTAGCCCGCGTCACGCACACGTTCGGCTGCGTGCATGGTGTCAGCTGGCGTTTCGAACTCGGCAATCAAGCCGTACGATTTAGAGGTCTCAGCCATTAGTGATGCCCTCCTGCTTTGGCCCCACCCAGCGGATGATGCGGGTCTGCTTGAACTGCTACGCCTTTAACTTCTGAAATTGCGATCATCGGAAGAAACCGCAAGAACAAGAGGAAGAACGTGAAGAACAGTCCGAACGTTCCAATGTAGGTCAGGATATCGACGATGGTTGGGCGATAATAGCCCCAGTTACCCGGCAGGAACTCACGGTGCAGCGAAATGACGATGATCACAAAACGTTCGAACCACATGCCGATGTTCACGAAGATCGACATAATGAAAACGATGAAAAGATTATTCCGGATCTTCTTAAACCAAAAGAGCTGCGGAATCACCACGTTGCATATAATCATTGTCCAGTATCCCCACCAGTAGGGACCGACCGCACGGTTGAGAAATGCGAAGCGTTCATAGGGATTGCCGCTATACCAGGCAATAAAAACCTCCATGCCGTAGGCATATCCAACGATCGACCCGGTCGCCAAAGTGACTTTGCAGATTAACTCGATGTGCCGCATCGTGATCAGATCCTCGAGCTTCAATATCTTCCGCAGCGGGATCAGGAGCGTCAGCACCATTCCGAATCCGGAGAAAACAGCACCGGCAACAAAGTAAGGCGGAAAGATTGTCGTGTGCCACCCTGGAACTTGAGAGACCGCGAAGTCGAGTGACACGATGCTATGCACGGACAGCACCAACGGCGTGGACAAGCCAGCCAGAATCAAATACGCCTTCTCATAATTGCTCCAATGACGGTTCGCTCCGGTCCAACCGAGAGCAAAGAAACCGTAAATAAACTTTCGAACCTTGGTTTTAGCCCTGTCTCGCATTACGGCCAAGTCCGGAACCAAACCGACATACCAGAACAAAACCGAGACGGTGAAGTATGTGGAGACTGCGAAAACGTCCCACATCAAGGGCGAGCGGAATTGGGGCCAAATGGGACCATTGGCGTTCGGAAACGGAAACAACCACCAATCAAACCAGACGCGGCCAACATGAATGGCGGGGTAAATGCCAGCGCACATGACAGCAAAGATCGTCATGGCTTCAGCCGCGCGGTTCACCGCCGTTCGCCAACGTTGCCGGAGCAAAAAGAGAATGGCTGAAATGAGCGTTCCAGCGTGTCCGATACCGATCCACCAAACGAAGTTGATGATGTCCCACCCCCACGCAACGGGATGATTATTACCCCAAACACCGACGCCTGTGGAGATCTGATACGTCATCATCACGAGCAGCATCGTCATTGCAAGGAAGCTTGGAACAAAAGCGCACCACCACCAGGTGGGCGTTTTGCCTTCGACGATCTCTGCCACTCGATCCGAAATCCAACCGACACTCCGCTGATTCTGAATCAGGGCTGGGCGCTCCAATTCGACCGGAACTGGGTGGATTTTCAGGTTGGACACAATCTGAGCCATTAGTGCGCTCCTTTCTCAGCTTCACCGTGAGGGTGTCCTCCGCCAGCTCCATGGGCGCTTCCGTGGCCCTCGAGTGGATTTCCACTCTTCTCTGCATACTCGCTAAAACTTCCGGGCATATTTGTGTACTCGTCAGGCATGGCGGGATTCGGATTGCGGACGCGTGCCAAATAAGTGAGCCGCGGCTTTGTGGCCAGAAAGTCCAGCACGGTATAGTTTCGGTCGCGTTTCTTCCATTCCGAAACAGCGCTCTTGGGGTCCGAGATATTGCCGAAAATAATGGCTCCCGCCGGGCAGGCTTGGGCGCAAGCTGTCGTAAAACTGTCCGTCGGCACTTGCACGTCGCCGGACGCGCCAGCTTTTACCTTCTGCGAAATCTTGGCTTGCTCGATGCGCTGCACACAAAACGTGCATTTCTCCATCACACCGCGCATTCGAACGGTCACGTCGGGGTTCTTGACTAATTTTATTATGTCGAGCTCGTCGTCTGGTCGCTTGGCGAAAGGCCCGTAATAGAGTTTGTCGAGAGGACGTTTGTTGTAATCGAAATAATTAAACCGCCTGACCTTGTAAGGGCAGTTATTCGAGCAATAACGGGTACCGACGCAACGGTTGTAAACCATCACGTTTAAGCCTTCGTTGTCGTGAACGGTAGCATTGACCGGGCATACGCTCTCGCACGGAGCCGCTTCGCAATGCTGGCAAAGCATCGGCTGATTCACCACTTGCGGATCGTTCGGCTTGCCCGAGTAATAGCGGTCAATGCGGATCCAATGCAGCTCCCGTCCCTTGGCAACCTGGTTCTTGCCGACGATCGGAATGTTGTTCTCGCTCTGGCAGGCCACCATGCAAGCTGAGCAACCGACGCAGGCATTCAGATCAATCGCCATGCCCCATTGGTGGAGCGCGCTGGCCTTCACCTTATCAAAAGGATTGGGATACATCGGCGCTTCACTCGGAGACGGAGGGGCATCCATCCCTTTCACAAAATCAGGCTTCTTCCGATACTGCTCTAAATTCGCTTCACGAATGATCGGACGGCCTTCCATCGACCAGTGGTTTTGTGTGCATGCGATCTCGTACGTACGGCCGCTCGAAGTCAACTTCGCACCGACCGCGAAGTAGGGATTGGCTGCGGTTCGGAGTTGGTAAGCATCATAACCAGAACCGCGCCCAATTCGGCCAGTTTGCTTCCGGCCGTAACCCAAGGCCAATCCAACTGTGTTATCTGCTTGGCCTGGTTGAACCCAAACAGGGCCTTCAAGTTCGCGGCTACCCAACTGAAGCTTGACCCACGGTACGAGCAATTTGCCATCCTCGTGATCGACGACGTCCAGACCCAAATCCTTGGCGGTTTGGATGCTCATTAACATCGCGTTTTCCCATACCATCTTCGTGACCGGATCAGGGAGCTCCTGTAACCAGCCGTTATTGTTGAAGCGGCCATCGTCCATGCTGTAGTCACGATGAAACACGACTTCAAGACTCTCTTTGGTCGGGGCAGATGTCGGCTTCAACGAGGTGATCTCGACCAGAGCGGCAGCAGAGTTGAACTCGACAGCTACAGTTTGAGCAGCACTGTTCGCTAGAAAACCATCATGTAAAAATTTCTTCCACGGCTCATCACTCTCTCCGGCGATTCCGCGAAAACTCTCGCGGACGATTTCATAGGGGCTCGTTTTTTCCAAGCCTCCGATCCGGGCAAGTATCTCGATCTCGGTCACCCCGCCAAAGAGGGGCTCAATCAAGGGCTGAACCGAGACAAGTGTCCCGTCGCCGGTGCGAGCATCGCCCCACGACTCGAGGTAGTGGGCCAAAGGTAAATGCCAATCGCTAAGAACCGCCGTCTCGTCTTCGTAATAACCGAGCCGCAAAGTTGTTTTCGCCTTCTTTTGGGCTTTCCCCCATTCGAGATCCGATGGCGCATCGTAGGCTGGATTGCCGCCGAAGATAACCAACGTATCAACCTGGTTTCCGTTAAGTTCTTGGGCGAGTTCAGAAATCGATCTTTCGCTGGACGCTGGTGCCTCTCGGTACACCACCGTCTTGCCAACGTTCCCGAGGGCATTGTTAAGTGCATTGACTATCGCATGCACCGCGAGAGGCTGTCGATGTCCGGCCAGCACCAAGCTTTTTCCTTTGTGAGCGAGAAGGTCTTTCGCGCACTCGGCGATCCATTTTTCGTGAGCCTTTGCTGGCTCAGCCAAGGGCTGCAACGCAGCTACCAAATCATTTGGGCCCGATGGCTCAAGAATTTTTGAGCCGAGCCGAGCGGCCACCGCAGAGAGCGCGCTGGTCGGAACTCGCAGACGGTGGTCGGCATTCACGCCGGTCAAAGTCATCAATCCTTCCACCGCATACAGCCGATTAGGTGTATCGGATGGGCTAGTAAGCTTTCGCGCTTTCGCAAAGCGGCGGATGTTGATGTAGGAATCTTGCTCGGAGCCAATAAAGTCGCAGTCCAACGCAACAACAATCTCGGCTTCATCCAACCGATAATAAGGAGATACCGGCTTGCCAAATGTGCGGGATGCAGCTTGACGTTGAATCTCCAAGTCAACCGGTTCGTAGATGAACCACTTGGCTTTGGAATATTTTTCGCTGATCAACTTCTGCAGACGAGCCCGAGAAACCGAGCTGCTCCGTTCCAGGAGAAAACACAAACCATCGCCGCTGTTTCCTTGAAATTTCTTTGACAACTGAGCCAGAAATTCGAGCGCATCTTCCTGCTTCGCTGGACTTCCTGCTTTGGTGAACCGTGAGGCACGATCCGGATCGTAAAGGTTCAAGACCGAGGCTTGGGCAAATCGATCCGTCCCTCCATTGCTGTCGGGATGATTCGTATTGCCTTCGACTTTGGTGGGTCGTCCGTCGTTGGATTTGGCTAGCAGCGGAATGGCACTTCCACGGGTCGGCATGGACGTCGCGTAATATTGCGGGACACCATGAACGTAGCCTTCCGGCATCTTTGAAAACGGATAGATGTGTTCCTCGGGCTTGCGGCACGCAGTCAAACCAACGCCCGCCAAAAGAAACGAGGCAGACATGATCTTGACAAAATCACGCCGAGTGACGGGATCATTCAACTCACTTGCGCCCGAAGGAAACTCACGTTCGGCCCATTGACGGAACTCAGGCGTATCAGCGAGTTGATCTAGGCTGCGCCAGTATTTGTGGCCTGTATCCGGCTCAGGGCAGGCTGGAGGAATGGTTTTCATCGATGACAAGCAGAGCAAGTTTGCAACGATTCAACCTTCCAATCGTGCATAAATTTTTCGCCGTTGACCTTCTGCAATTGAGCGGCAACCTTCGGATCATCGCTCCACTTCCAGTTCAAGTCGGTAATCTTGTCCGCAGGACGAAGCCTCTCCGCTGGATTCCGATGACACTCTAAACAGAAGGACATGCTGAACGATTTAGCGTGATAGACCTCGTCCATTTGGTCGATCTGGCCGTGGCATTCCACGCAGCTCACACCGCGATTCACATGAACGGAATGATTGAAGTAAACATAGTCAGGCGTCTTGTGGATCTGAACCCACGGGATGGTCTTTCCAGTCTGAGCGCTCTCGCGAACCAACGCCAGCCGAGTATCGGTTGGTAGCAGTTGGTTGTGGCAATTCATGCAAGTGGAGGCGGTGGGGATATTCGAATACCACGATTTCTCAACCGCGCTATGACAGTAACGGCAGTCCAAGCCAACTTGACCAACGTGAACTGCATGAGAGAAAGAAACTGGCTGAATTGGTTGATAGCCGACGCGGGTATATTTGGGTGTGAAATAATACCAAACACCCGCAGTCAAGGCCGTCCCCACCACGAACGCACCCGTCAGGAGTCTAACAGGTAACTTGTTGGTCCACTTTGGGAAAATGTCTGACATTCAAAAATTGATCGTTTGGTCAGGTTGTTTTTTCGGTGCCGGCCAAGCACTACTTAATCGCGCCCGAGCCGTCTTACAAGCTAAACTCAGGCTGCTTGAGCCCTGATTGGGTTTCTAACACAAAAGCGCTAACAAGATGAGAACCACCTGTAACGCTTATGTTCTTTATCGCAGTTTCAAAACTTACCACAAGCAATCTTCGTCAAAAATGCAAAGATTTTGATTCAATCAATATCAGCAATAAAGTTGAGTTATAGACTTATCGGCCAAGTCAGGCAACGCGCTACAGATGACACTTTCAGAAAATGCTGCCCAACACCATAAGCCAAAACCAAGGGAGGCGAGGATCGGAACCAACCCGCTCCACCACGTTCCGCCGCTATTTCTCACTTTTTTCAAGCCGCGATGCAATAACTATTTTGAAAAAGACCACTTCAAAGGCCAGGCTCCAGATAGAAATTTGCATTGCTCATGATCTTGTCGAGTGTGGTCTGGCTCTTGCCATCACATCTGCCTAAGGCCCTTTCACGCGGTCGGCCGCTTCGAAAGTAACGATGAATGCCAAGACCAATTCGAAGTCCACGAGCGCAAGCGTCAGAGTCGGATTTATCGACAGCATTTGAGGCTCAGGTTTTCTTTGCCTCTCATTGTTCCGCCCACGGTCGCATCGATGGCGGGGGCGGAGGTTCGGACCAACGCCAGATGGGTTGGTAAGGCACCATCAGGTACGGCGTTTCCACTCGCCGTCCGTTGTCCTTCAAGGAAAGCAACAGCGCATCCAAAGCGCCGCTCGTAAGCAACGTTCGTTCAACGTTCCGGGTAGGCTCACCAGTCAGGACCAACGCCTCAATCCCGTTCAGAAGCCAGGTAAAGTGCATGCCAGGACGACCTTCCTGGGTCCAAAATTGTGTCGCCTCAATCCGCCGATCCTTTTTGTAGCGCCATGCGGCGGACCATTCGCCAACCGCTCCGTTTAATTCCAAGAGATAGGCGCGCAAACCGTCCGCGTACTCAACGATGAACAGCCTGGGGGCGGGCACTGCTTCCCGCAACGAGCGGCCTCGACTCTGCGGATTTGTCAAACGCTTCCAGGCTGCGTCGAATAGCTCTGGATCAAAAAGCTTTTCCTCGGCCGCCTTCCAAACAGCCTCGCCCGACAGGGACCGGACCGCCTTGATTCCCGATTCACCACCTCGGCGCTGCTCAGCCAACGCCTGGACGAATTCCAAGGCGTGGAAGCCATACGCGTCAGTGGTGTGATACGTGATTGCAACAATCTCGGAGACGACCTCACCGCGAGCCACATCCGCGGGCGGCTTGCGCCAAGTCGTCGGCAAGGACGAACCCGCCATCAGCGGAATGTTCATTTCGCGCGCGGTGTCATAAATCGATTTGGCATCAGTCCAATTGTCCGAGAGATGCTTATCGATGAAGACCGGAACGACCCGCTGACTCGCTTGAAAAACTTTGATCGTTGCGTCCCAAAACCGCCGCTTCGGGAACTGCGCGTTGCCCGTCGGTGATTTAGGGTAATCGCCGTGCTCAGCAATCAGCAAAACCCCATCCACAGCGAGCTTTCCCGTTCCAAGCGTGAGGGCATCTTCGATGGAATCACTGATCCGGAAGCGATGCGAGGCCGCGAGAAGCCGGCTAATGTCGCCGGAAGGTTTCTGGTCGGTATAAAGCGAGACCAATTTGAGTGGTGAATCCTTGCCCTTCCCATCCAACGTATCGGTTTGCAATAACCGGCTCACGATAATGTCGGCGTGGGAATTATGGGTGTAGATCGTGACGATGGCCGCAACCTTCTTTGGATTGCTCTCGGCGTTTGCGCTGCCGGCGAGCCAACTTGTCAAAGCAGAGGTTAAAGCCAACAATGTGGCCCTGCGTGAGAATATCATGGCTGCGTTGTATCGCGAGTTCGGGAGTTCGGCTAGCCAATATCGACTGACCCGAACAAACACACTGCCGCAATCGGTCCTCAAATTACTCAGCTCGTCGGATCGGGATCGTCCCAGGATAGGTTCTTTGCCACAACGGGCTGGCTTACCCCTATCTTCGCGGTTCCTCGCTGTTTTCAGTGGAATAGGTCCACAGCAGATGAAGACCATTTTTCCATCCCGCCCGGCTGACGGGAGTTTGGACCTATTGGCTACCTTCGTCTCCCGGAGGGAGATTCGAGAATAGCCCAGCAGTTCACTGCTGGGGTCGAATTAGCGATCGCATCAGTCCCGCAGGGACGGCCGAATCCCCCAATGTCCTACGTCAGCACCTGTTCTTACTGTCTGTTCAGGACAAAGGATCGCCCGAGAATAGTTCAACCGTCCCTTCGGGACTTTGGGTATTTGCTACGCAATCCCACCCTTGAAAGGGTGGGCTATTCTCGAATCTCCCCTCCGGGAGATATCAGTCGGAAATAGCTCATCGGTTACAACAGCACACGGCCGGAAAATGCCCAAACTCCAGCCACCTCTCAGGAGTGAGTCTTCCAGCCCGGACACGGAAATGGTTCCACTGAAAACAGCGGGGAACCAACAAACTCACTGCCGCAATCGGCCCTCAAAGTTTCCAGCGAGTCGGACCGGGATCGCCCCAGGATAGGTTCATCGCCGCAACGGGGGGAGAGGGTTATTGCAGCCACGAGTTGACTTACCGGGCTAACTTCTCATCTTCGCCGCCAGA
>CAMAWP010000169.1 GCA_945861765.1 Akkermansia muciniphila
GTCACCTTAAAATGACTGCCGAGGTCGCTGTCCACTTCCACGGTGACGGGGACGGGGACGGCTTTCGCGGAAATGCGGTTCGCTTTGCGGATACCGGCGTGGGGTTCGAGGAAGCAGAGGTCGTCCTCGAACTCCACATCAAAAGCGTCCTCCCAGCCCAGGTAGCGGGCGTGGCGGACGCGCGAGAAGGTCGCTTTGCCGTAAGGTTTCTTTAGCTGAATTGCGATCTTCATAATCGTCCTTCGTTTTATAAATCTAGTATCAACTTAGTTAGCTTTCGATCCGGCATCCAGCCTTCAATTTTCACCATGCGGGCCACATCCAACGGTCCAATCAAGCGGCGCTTGCTGTCATAAATATGGATATGTGGGGCAGATGGTCGCCGATAAACCATTCAAGGATGACAGCAATTCTCATTTTCACTCTGCAGCGCGGCGGTGTCGTCCCGCCTCGCCAACGCGCGGCAAATAATTCTCCTTCTCCCTGGGGGGAGAAGGCCGGGATGAGGGCGGTCGTTCTCTTCCCAAATTCACCACGACCCCCTACACTCTGCACCGGCATCGTCTGATATTGGAAATGAAAGTTAGGTTAACGCTCGCCCTCACCCTGGCCCTCTCCCCCGAGGAGAGGGAACAGCTATCGGCGTCTCGGAAGAGTTTGAACCTTGTTCGTGCCATCGCCGCTGTTTCATCGTTCCTCGAGAAGACCGCCGGACCACCCGGCGCTTCTGCATCCGCAACGCGCGGCAAATAATTCTCCTTCTCCCTGGGGGAGAAGGCCGGGATGAGGGCGAGCGTTCTCTTCCCAAATTCACCACGACCCCCTACACTCTGCTCATGCCCGACATCGAACGCGCCCGCGCCTTGCGCCAGAAACCGACATGGGCCGAAAAACTGATGTGGAGCTGGCTGCGCGACCGCCGGTTCAGCGCTTACAAGTTTCGGCGCGGCCATCCTGCGGGGAAATACTTCCTCGACCTCTACTGCCGTGAAGCGAGCCTTTCCATCGAACTAGATGGCGGCCAACACGGGCATCCGGACCAGCAGACGCACGACGTCGAGCGAACCAGGTTCCTGGCTTCCATGGGCATCAAGGAACTGCGTTTCTGGAACTCGCGCCTGCGCCGGGACAAGCAAGCCATCCGCGATACGATCTTTCGCGAGTTGCAGGCCCGCGCGCCGCATTCCTTGCCCGATTACACGAGGCTGATGACGTCTGATATTGGAAATCAAAGTTAGGTTAACGCTCGCCCTGACCCTGGCCCTCTCCCCCGAGGAGAGGGAACAGCTATCGGTGTCTCGGAAGAGTTTGAACCTTGTTCGTGCCATCGCCGCTGTTTCATCATTCGCTTCCATCGGATGGAGAAGGGCTGGGGAGAGGATGAATAGCTTGATGCAGCCCTGGCGTCTCTGCCCTTTGCGCCTTTGCGTTGATTCCACGGCGTTTTCCAGATTAAAGTCGCGCTCATGTCCAAAAGCGCCCTGGCTCGAAAAGTCATTCCGCGCACTTACGCGGAGTTGCGGCACGGAGTGGAGGAAACGTTGCTCACCGGACAGCGTCGCATTGAGGAGGCCAAAGTCCGCACCTACTGGGAAACGGGCCGGTTGATCCACGAGCATTTGCTTCGTCACGAGGATCGGGCGGATTACGGGGCGCAAGTCATGGGCAAGCTCGGGGACGATCTCGGCGTGAGTGACCGGCTGCTTTATCAATGCCTGCAATTCGTCCGCGCCTTTCCAATTCTGCACGCGCGTGCAGAATTGGGCTGGGCGCATTACCGCGTTCTCGTCCGGGTGGAGGACAAAACGCAACGCGGACAGATGGAGGCCGAAGCCGCCAAGAACGGCTGGACCTCGCGACAGTTGGAAGACCGCATCCGCCCGGTGACCTTGCTTGACGCGACTTCCATTGCGGAGACCAGTGGGACGCCTGGAACTCGTCCGTCCGGAAGCAGCAAGCCGTTGGCGCCCAAACGCGGCACGACTGGCCTTTGCAAAATCATTGGGACTGCGGAATCGCTCTCGGTGGATTTGGGATTCACTTCGTACCTCGACTTGACCGAGGACCAAGCGGACGGATTGAAGGCGGGCGCATTTGTCCGACTCGACTCGAAAGAAAATTTTCGTCCCGCCGAAGACGCCAAATCTTCCGACCTTTACACTTATCGCGCCGAAATTCTTCGCGTCGTGGATGGCGACACGCTTTGGATGAAGATCTATCTGGGCCCGCGCCATTGGCTGAAGGAGAAGTTGCGTTTGCGCGGACTGGATTGCCCGGAAATGGCCACGGTCGCAGGCAAAGCCGCGAAACGATTCGTGGAAACGTTGGTGGCGCAAGCAACAGCCGTCACGATCACGACGACCAAGCCAGATAAATACGACCGTTATCTCTCGGACATATTTCTGGATACCAATTCCGGCGAAGAAATTTTCCTGAACAACGCGCTGCTGGAAAATGGTCACGCGATTCGGAAAGACGGTTACACCTTGAGCGATTGGGAGGAGCCGGCTTGATTCGTGATTCGGATCAGCTTCCTGACTTCTGTCAGAAAAAAGTGCCGCCACGCCATGCATCTCCTCTCCTCCATCCTATGGAAGAGAGGGAGAAGAGCAGGATACATGTTAGGCGCACTCTCGGCCATGACGCCACGCATTGTCTGTCGTTGCCGTCGCCACATTCTGCACTGGAATCAAAGCGGTGTTACGGGTTAACTCTCGTCATGCTTATTTTAGATGCCCATCTCGATCTCAGCATGAACGCGCTGGAGTGGAATCGCGATCTCACGCGGCCTGTCCCGGAACTCCGCTCCCGCGAAAAAGGAATGACCGACAAACGCGACCGCTGCCAGGGCACGGTTTCGTTGCCTGAAATGCGGCGCGGGAAGATCGGCCTGTGTGTTGCCACGCAGATCGCCCGCTACGTGAAGCCGTCGAACAATCTTGCCGGTTGGCACAGTCCGGCACAGGCATGGGCACAGACGCAGGGGCAACTCGCGTGGTACCACGCGATGGAAGAATCGGGTGAAATGGTTCAGATAAGGGACATTGCCGCGCTGGATGAACACATTCGACTCTGGACCAACAACCCGCCGCCGGACGCGCCCATCGGTTTCATACTCAGTCTGGAAGGTGCGGACTCTCTTGTTCCGCTGGCCCATCTGGAGAAGGCCTACTCGCAAGGCCTCCGCGCGGTTGGCCCCGCGCATTACGGTCCGGGAACGTACGCCCAAGGAACCCACCACAAGGGCGGAATTGGACCCAAAGGCAGAGAACTGCTTGCTGAGATGGATCGGCTTGGAATCATTCTCGACGCCACGCATCTGTGTGATGAAAGTTTCTGGGAAGCGCTGGATTATTTCCATGGACCCGTATGGGCCAGCCATTCGAATTGTCGCGCGCTGGTTCCAGACGATCGACAATTCAGCGACGAACAGATCAAAGCGCTCATCGAACGCGGCGCAGTCATCGGAGGTGCGCTGGACGCTTGGATGATGGTTCCTGGCTGGATCAAATTCAAAACAACTCCCGCAGAAGCAGGCGTCAAGTTGAGCCATCTTTTGGATCACCTCGATCACATCTGCCAGATTGCTGGCAATGCGAACCATATCGGCATTGGCACCGATCTCGATGGCGGCTTTGGCCTCGATCAGTCGCCAGGTGACATCGACACGATCGCCGATCTCGCGCGGTTGCCCGAGATGTTTGCCGACCGCGGTTACAAGTCCACCGACATCGAGCGCGCGATGCACGGCAACTTCATCAGTTTTCTGAAGCGGGCTTGGAGCCGATGAGAAAGGCACCTTCTCCGCATGGCGCACCTATGCCGGAACGGCTGGCATGGGCGCGGGGCGGAAAGCTAGGATTCGTCCGCTTGGTCATCACCATCGTTGCGAGTGTCGGCTCAGCCGTCTGGATCACATTGAAGAGCCGCACTTTTACATGGGGGTTTATCCTGCGAAAGCACAGAAAGCTAATGGAGGCGCGCGCCGAGTACGAGAGTGTGCTTCGGATTAACTCCACCAATTTCGAAGCTCACGGCAATCTCGGATTGATCTTCCTTGAACAGCGCAATTTGGAGCAGGCCGAGGTTCAGTTTCAAAGCGCGCTGCGGATAAATGCCGATGATGCGATTGCGCGCAAGAACCTCGATGCCGTCTTGAAAGCGAGGGCAGCCGCCAAAAAGCCCGAGTAGCCGAGTCACCAGAGAAAGGATTTTTGTTCGGCGAGTTGCTGCTCGCCGTTCCACAAGGTGGCTCGCCATGCAACAACATCGCCCATTTGCTCGTAATCCTGGCCGACAACCGTGAGAGCGGACCAACGACTGAACCATCTCGAACTTTTCACTGCCCGCTCCAGCACCAACGGTTTTGCAATAGCACCTTTGCTGGTGCGCAGTTCCATGCGCAGTGTCAGTTTTGAAGCGTCAACGGTTTTGGCCTTCCACTGAATATCAAAGCGCAGTGCTGAACGTTCGGCTGGATGAGTTCTCAAATAAGCCTGATACGCATCACGATCATACAAACTGGGAGAGATTGAATGGCGGCCTTCGAGATCCAGATAATGCGGCAGGACTTTGATGACTTTCGCTGTCGCAGCCTCTGAACAATTCGAGGCGCTGAAGAACAACAGCAACAAAAAAAAGGTTCTGCAATGGACCATGAACTGAATAATGAGCGCCGCACGAAAGAAACTCAACTTCTCTTCAGCAATTCTTCCAAATGAACTTCCCTGCGGATTTGAGCAGAATTGAATCTTGATCGTAAGATGCTAATTTTAACGTGTGAGTAATCTCTTAATGTTTCTGCTCAGCGCCATGGTGGCGACGAACCAACCGATGACGACCAGCAACCGCGCGCCCAAGGCCACCCGAGCGCCCTCGAAGGTTGCGGCCCCGAATGACTCCGTCGAAAAGGCCTACGTGAAATTGCTCGCGGAGGACGATGCTGCACAGAAGGAGGCGGACAAATGGATTCGGGATGCGGACGCGTTTACGGCCAAAGGCGGAGGACTCCCGCGGGCCGCCTTGACGGCGAAGATCGAACAACGATTCGAACTGGTGCGCAAATCTTACATAGATTTTCTCGCGCGCCATCCCGATCACACCCGCGCACGCCTCGCTTACGGCAGCTTCTTGAACGACATTCAGGAAGAGGAAAAAGCCGTGGTTCAATGGGAACGGGCGCGTGAGCTTGACCCGACGAACCCCGCGGCTTGGAACAATCTAGCCAATCACTATGGCCACCGCGGCCCGGTCAAGAAGGCATTCGAATATTACGCCAAGGCAATCGAATTGGACCCACAAGAATCCGTCTATCTGCAAAACCTGGCGACCACCACATATTTGTTTCGCAAGGACGCCAAGGAATTCTATCAGATCGACGAGCAGCAAGTGTTTGATCGCGCGCTCGATCTCTATCGCAAGGCGTTGCAATTGGATCCAAACAACTTTCCCTTGGCGACCGATTTGGCCCAGAGCTACTACGGAATCAAACCGCTGCGAACCGACGACGCTATCGCGGCCTGGAATCAGGCGCTCAAGGTCGCCAGCGACGACATCGAACGAGAGGGAGTTTACCTGCACTTAGCTCGGGTTGAACTCAATTCGGGTCTGTATGAAGAGGCACGGAAGCATCTGAACATGGGCACGAACGCGATGTACACGGCGTTGAAAAACCGGCTCTTGAAGAATCTCGCTGAGAAGGAGAAAGGGACCAATGCGCCGTCCGAGGCGAGTGCTCAGCAGAAATAATCCAGGGCTCGGCTGCCGGTGGTTTGTTTCGACTTTAGGCTCAGAACTCCTGAGGCCATGGGAACGAGATGATCCCGCTTTTACTTCTGACACGGCTTTTCCCCTCACCCCGACCCTCTCCCCAGCGGAGAGGGAGAATCGTTTTCCGCATGGCCAGAGCATGCACGCGACGAGGTTGTCCCAAGTGGCATGGGTGATTCCCTCTCCTCGGGGAGAGGGCCAGGGTGAGGGGAAAGGGAGTCCAGAACTATTCCATCCACACAAGGATCACCCGCACCGGATCAGGATCTCTGGGGCTTTGTCAAACAGTGGGAGACGTTTCATTTGCGCTGCAAATGCTGCAAGAGCTTGGCGTGAATATCTCCAAATCCACCGTTGCTGAAAACGCAAATCACATCACCACCCCTAGCCTCCTTCACGACGTGTTTCACGATCGCATCCACGTCGGGGAGATAGGCGGCTGATTTGCCAAGAATCTCGAGGTCCTCCATGAGACGAGCTGGATCAAGTCTTTCATTCGCGGGCAACAATTCCAGACGCGCCACCTGGGCGACGACTACGACGTCGGCGTCGGAAAACGCCTCGGCCAGCTCGGTTTGAAAGATGTTGCGTCGAGTGGTGTTCGAGCGCGGTTCGAAGATGGCCAAGATCTTCTGGGTCGGAAACTTGAGGCGCAAAGCCCGCAAGGTTTCCCGGATCGCCGTCGGGTGATGCCCAAAATCGTCGATCACAACCACGCCGCCGCCGATGCCCCGCACTTCCATGCGGCGTTTAATTCCCTTAAAGGTATTGAATGCGGATTGGATTTGGGAGTTCTTCAATCCGCAATGCTTGGCGCAGGCGACCACGCCGAGAGCGTTGCGGACGTTGAATTCACCCAACAGATCGAGGTGAAACTTGAAGCTCGGTATTTCAAACTCGGAAGCGGTCGGCCCGAGCCTGACATTGAAAGCGCGCACGCTATTTGTCTCCGCCAGACCAAAGCGCTTGACCGGACAATGCGTCACGTTGAGCAACGGTGCCAAATTCGAATCATCCCCGTTGGCAAGTAGTTGACCGTTGCGAGGCACGAGATTGATGAGACGTTTGAACGAAGTTTGAATCGCCGCCAAATTTTCGAAAATGTCGGCATGATCAAACTCGATATTGTTGATGATGACGACCTCCGGCAGGTAATGAACGAATTTGCTTCGCTTGTCGAAAAAGGCGGTGTCGTATTCGTCGCCTTCGATAATGAACCACTCGCTATCCGTGAAACGCGCGCCCTGGCCAAGGTTGTTCGGAATACCGCCAATGAGGTAACTGGGGTTAAGGCCGTTGTGCTCGAAAACCCAAGCCAGGAGCGCGGTGGTGGTCGTCTTGCCGTGCGTCCCGCTCACCACGAGAGAACGTTTGCCACGAATAAAAAATTCCTTGAGCAGCTCAGGCAGTGAACAATATCGCAGCTTATGTTCCAAAACGGCTTCGACTTCGGGATTGCCGCGCGAAAGCGCGTTGCCAATCACCACCAAATCCGGCTTGTGGGCGAGATTAGCTTCGGCGTAAGTGGACATGATCGCGATCTTGCGCTCCTCCAAAAACGTGGACATCGGCGGATAGACGCTCTGGTCTGACCCCGTCACTTGGAATCCCTTCTCTTGCATGGCAGCCGCGGCCGAAGCCATCGCGGTGCCGCAGATACCCACGAAATGAACCGAACGAATCTCAGAAAACATGGCGCGATAATGTTTAAATCAGAATGGCAGGAAAGCACTTCCGACGACGGGATGTTGATGGCTCATCGGTTCAGGTGTTGGGCGATTGTTTAAGCTTCCGTTCCAAAATCTCGCCGACCAGATTCGGATTCGCTTTGCCTTTGCTCAACTTCATGACCTGGCCTTTCAGAAAATTAAGCGCGGCTGCCTTTCCAGCGCGGAAATCCTCCGCGCTCCTGGGATTGGCTGCGATGGCGTCGTCACAAAACTTCTCAACCACAGCCGAATCACTGACTTGGGCCAAGCCCTTCTTCTGAACGATCTGGCCGGGCGGTTCACCGGTGGCGAAGGTTTCTGAAAAAACCTCTTGCGCGATCCTCGTGCTGATTCTTCCGCTCTCCACCAGGTCGATCAGCTCGAGGATGTCAGCGGGCTTGAATTTGAGATCGGAAAGCGTCGTTTGGGCCTCTGTCAGTTTGGCGCGGAGATTGTTGATAACCCAGTTGGCGACAGATTTGGGATTCTTCGATTGGGCGGCGATTTTCTCAAAGTATTGCCCGAGCGTCGCATCGTTCACAAATGTTTCGGCATCCGAAGCCGGCAATTGATAGGCGGTCATGAACCGCTGTTTCTTGGCCAGCGGCAGTTCCACGACCCGGCCTCTCACCTCTTCCAGCCACTGAGCCGAAGGGACAAAGGGCATCAGATCGGGCTCGGGGAAATAGCGGTAATCATGCGCTTGCTCCTTGGTGCGCATGGTTTCTGTAATGCAACCCACATCATCCCACCGCCGGGTTTCCTGTGACAGTCTGCCTCCCTTCGTTAGGACCTCGATTTGCCGCGGAATCTCATACTCCAAGGCGCGGCGGACGCCGCTGAAGCTGTTCATGTTTTTGATTTCGATTTTGGCGCCCAGTTCCTTCTGACCCTTCGGCCGCACACTCACGTTGACATCGCACCGGACCATTCCCTTTTCCATGTCGCAATCGCTCACGCCGCCATAGATCAGAATGCTTTTCAGGGCATTGAGATAGTCATAAGCCATGTCGGCGTCGGTGATATCCGGCTCGGAAACGATCTCCATCAGCGGAACTCCGGCCCGATTGAAATCGACGCCGCTGTTGCGCTCGAAGTGAAAGTTTTTCCCAACATCCTCCTCTAGGTGCGCGCGTGTGATGCGCACATGAGCCATGCGGCCGGCAAACTCGAAACCGACAGAACCGTTCATCGTCGAAGGCCGGTCGTATTGGGTGATCTGGTAGTTCTTCGGCATGTCGGGGTAGAAATAATTTTTCCGATCGAACTTGGCCGAGTGCGCCACGGTGCAGTTCAGCAGCAGCCCGGTCAGAGCTGTCAGGCGGAGGGCTTCGTCATTTGCGACGGGCAGCACTCCGGGCAAGCCCAGACAGACCGGACAGACGTTGGTGTTTGGTGGCGCGCCAAATGCGTTGGCGCATCCGCACCACATTTTCGATTTCGTTTTGAGTTGGACATGCGTTTCCAACCCGATGACAGCTTCATATTCCATAGGTCACGTTCGCGATTGTGTTGAGTGCAAAATTTCAGCCGCTCGTCAGAATCCTTGAATGTCGCAAGAAACTACGCGGCGTCCAAGCTCGCAATCGCGACACGCAATCGGTCCGCGACGCGCTGTTGGTCGCCGGTTGAAGTCACCTTGGTGCCGTCGGCTTGAGACACATAAAACGTGTCGCTCGCCGCGCCTTTTTCCGTGCAAACCTTCGCCAGAACAATATCCAGGTGCAGCTCCGAGAAAGTTTGAGAGATGATGTAAAGCAGCCCGACTCGGTCCTCGGTCACGACATCAACGATGGTGTAGTCATCCGACATTTCGTTGTCGAAGTGGATGGTGGTGAGAATTCGTTCTTGTCCGAGAGACTTATAGAGCGGGCTGGGAACCTTGTGACGGGCAACTAAAGCAGCGACATCGAGAGTGTCCATGAGGCTGGCTGGAAGTAGCCTTTCGAATTTCTCGCGCTCTTCGCGTTTGGCGAGGACGCCCGTTTTGGCGTCGGTGACGAAGAACGTGTCGAGAATGATCCCATCCGTCCGCGTGTAAATCTGGGCGCTGAGAATGTTCAGTCCGGCCGCGGTGAGGCAACCGGTAATCTTGCTGAACAATCCGGTGCGATCCCACGTGCAAATATGGACTGCGGTGTAACCACGATCAGGCTCATTATGCCAGGTAATGATTGGCTCCAAGGCCTTATCTTCTTCGTCCATCTGCAAGTGCATGAACCGATGGCCAAGGCTGAGATCCGCGAGAACTTCCTTGGCGGAGTGGACTTGAAAATAACGCGGAGGCAGATGATCGAAATGCGCCTGCAATTCCTCTTGTAAGAATGTGCCGGGCATCATCCCGCGAACCTCTTCTTCCAGGAGTTCGCGATGCTTCTCCTCGGCTCGGATGAAATCCAGGCCACCGCTCAAGACTTGCACCGATTTGCGGTGGAGCGTCAGCAGCAATGAATCTTTAAACCCGTTCCACAACTGGCTGCTCGTGCCCTGCGAATCGGAAAAGGTGTGCAGTGTGAGCATGCACAGATTCTCCACCGATTGGATCTGATTGGCGAAACCCCTAATCACAGCGGGGTCATCCAAGTCGCGCCTTTGGGAGATCTGAACCATTGCCAGATGGTTTTCGATAATCAGCCGCAGCGTGTGCGCCGTGGCACCGTCCAAGCCGAGCCGCTTGGCAACATTAAGGGCTAATTGTCCGCCAATCTCGGCGTGTTTGCCCCCCGGGTAAGCCTTGCCCGCGTCATGGAGCAGGAGAGCCAGGTAAAGCACGAAAGGCCGTTCGACCTGCTGCAAGAGCTGGCTGTAGTTGCTGAACGGGGCTTCCTTGGCGTCCCAGATCTGATCCAGCTTTTCGAGGCAGACCAGCGTGTGTTCGTCGGCTGTGTATTGGTGATAAAACTCGTGCTGAACCAGACATGTCAACCGGCCAAACTCCGGTAGAAATTTTCCCAGTAAACCAACCTCGTGCATGGCCCGGAGGATGGGAGCGACATTGCCCCGTTGATTCAGAATTTCCAGAAACGTCTCGTGGACGTGCGCGTCGCGCGCGAAGGCACGATCCACCATGGAGAGATGATTGCGAATGAACTGGACCACGTCCGGATGAAGCTTCAGTCCGCGCTGTTGCGCATAAAGGAAAACACGCATCAGGCGTCGAGGTGCGTCGCGGAAAACACGCTGCGAAATAGGGCGGATTTCTCCATCGATGCACTTGAAGCCGTCCACCAGTTGTTGGCGCACGCGTTGGCGTCCACTCCGGATCCAAGCCCGCAGCGATGGCAAGCGCTTGGGCTGAGGGACCAGGGCCAGCCTCTGTTCCACTGTGCGGGTGATCAAGTAAATGTTCCGCATGTGGGTATAGACATCCCGCATAAAATGCTCGATGCGCTTGCTCGGCGAACGTTCGGTGTAGCCTAGACTATGAGCGATGGCCGGTTGAATGCTCTTGGGAAGGACATCTCCCGCTCGGTTGGCGTGGTAGTGGAGTTCATTGCGGACCCAAAGCAAAAACCCGTACGCGGCATCGAGCTGTTTTAACTCGCTCTTGCTGATCATTTCACGCTGTTGAAGCTCCTTTAATGATCTAACTCGGAATTTGAAAAACGACATCCACACCAAGTTCTGGTAATCGCGCAACCCGCCGCACCCGTTCTTAATGTTCGGTTCCTGCATGCACGCGGAATTGCCAAACTTGGACCGCCGCGTTTCCTGGTCAGTAAGCCGCGACTCGATATAACCCTCCTCAAAACCTCGGACGCATTTGGCCAGGACGACCGTTTGCATGCGTTCGAAAAGAGCTTTGTCGCCAGCGACCAAGCGAGCCTCGATGAGTGAAGTCTTGGATTGCACATCGCTGTTTGCGATCTTCACGCAGTCATCAATGCTCCTGACTGAGTGCCCAACCTTCAATCCGATGTCCCAGAGCGTGTAAAGCAAACCATCCGTCAGAGCACCCATGTACGAGTCAGCTTTTCCGTTTGAAACCAGGGCGCCCGAGTGGAGAAACATGATGTCGATGTCACTGTGCGGATTGAGCTCGCCTCGGCCATAACCGCCGGTGGCCACCAAAGCCAACGAACCCGAGGGAGTCTTGGCCGGTGGTAACTGGCCTTTGACCGCCTCGAGTAGGTAACGGATCAGCACATCGAGGACTGCTGCCTGGGCATGGCAGACCTCCGCTCCGCTAGCTCCGGCGCGATGCACCATTTTGAGCCGATTCCTCTCAAGCTTCAGGAAGTTTTTGTACCGGGCCACTTCCTTATTTGGCTGGCGATTGGGCGGCAGCGGCAACCGTTGCGCGGCGTCAGCTTCAATTTTTTCTAACAACGTCGGCATCGGCAGCACTTTAGGCCAGAATTCGGAGGGAGCGCAAGCGAACGGTGGTACTGTTGTTCGGGAATTGCGGTGCATGGAAAGGGAACACCTCCAAAAATCGGACCCGCATCGGGACCATGAACCTGGGAGCGCCGGCGTCTCGCCGGCGAGTTGCTGTGGCGAAATTAGGAACACGCCGGCGAGACGCCAGCGCTCCCAGGTCAGGTTCATGGAGAGAGTCAGTCCCGAGCCACTGTTCGAAGATTCAATCCAACTTGTGGCGATTCCGGTGTTTGATAGCATAATTAATGATGTCGGCCACTATTGATCCGGATGCCCAACTCATGCTTCGCGTGAAGCAAGGGGATATGGCTGCTTTTGAAGAATTGGTGGGGAAATATAAGCAGCCCGTCATCAATCTTATTTATCGAACTCTCCCCGACGCCACGGAAGCCGAGGATTTAGCTCAGCACGTTTTCCTCCAAGTATTTAAGTCGGCGCACCGATATTTGGTTTCAGCGAAGTTCTCGACCTGGCTTTACACGATTGCGAGGAACCTGTGCCTGAATGAGATTCGCCGACGTTCTCGGCATCCAGCCGAGTCGCTGGACGCGGCTCATCCGGACAACGAAGATCAACCGTTGAGACAGTACGAGGACACCAAAAACTTCTCGCCGCCGGACCTGCTTTTGCAGGATGAGCTCGTCGGAAAAATCGAGCAAGCCTTAGCCGAACTCCCTGAAAGTCAACGGACGGCGATATTGTTATACCGGGAAGATGAGCTGTCCTACGAAGAGATCGCCACGGTGCTGGGCTGCTCCTTGTCGGCGACAAAATCGTTGATTCATCGCGGGCGTGAGACGCTAAAACAGAAACTTAAACCTTATATGCGCTCAGGGATTTGGCGCGAGACCAGTAGTTGATCCCGAATAAGCGGAACTGTGTGAGAGACAAATTTCGTCGTGAGGTGCTCTGGATGATAGCAACTTTACGGCGACCACGGTTTTAGAAAGAAACATACGATGCAAGGCTCAAATCAAGACGAACTGCTGAAAGCCGCGCTTCACCGGAAGCTGACCCCGGAGGAGCAAGGGCGATTATCCGCTCATTTCGCCGATCACCCTGAAGCTCAGATGGCTTGGGAAGAGGAAATGAGCTTGAATCAGTTGTTGCAGCGCCTGCCGAATGTTCCGGTGGCATCCAATTTTACTTCGCAGGTTGTTCGTCTTGCCGAGCGCGAGAGATCGACGCAATCGCGGCCCACTGACTCGACTTGGTGGCAGCCTTTCGCTTCGTTCAAATGGATTCAGAGAATCGCTCTTGCCACAGTCCTAGTGTCGGTGGGCGGCTTCTCGTATTTTCAGCACGAACGGCGAGTCCGCAAGGAAGTGGCTCAAAGTGTTGTCACCGTGTCCAAAACTCTTCCCACTTTGGAGATACTTGAGAACTTCGAGGCGATCCGGCGCTTGAACCAAGTTCCGCAAAAGGTCGATGTCGAGTTGTTAGCCGCTCTCCAGTGATTTACGTCGCCGTGTTTCCCATGCGTCATTTCTTTTGGTTCAGTTGCTGCACATTGGGGAGCGGATTGGTTTTTGGCCAACCAGTTCCAGCCGGTAAGATTGAGGTCCAGCAACCCGCCCGCCTTGATGTAGCGAAGCCTGCCACGCCACCCCTTCCACCCGTTGATTATTTTCGGCAGTTGCTGGCCATGAGTCCCGCCGAGCAGGAACGGGCCTTGGCGAATGCGCCCGAAGAAAAGCGCAAACGTTTGGAATCGAAAGTGCAGGAGTATCAAAAGTTGCCTCGCGAAGAAAGAGATTCGAGATTGCAGCTCGTCCAGCTTCATCTGTATTTGCCGCCCCTCATGCGGATGGCTCCGGAAAGGCGAGTGGAAAAACTCAACGGCATTCCTTCGGAAGATCGGAAGCTCATCGAAGATCGGCTTGAGCAATGGGACCGTTTGCCGTCCCCTTTGCAGAGGGAAGTCCTCGAACACGAGCTGACTCTCCATTATTTTCTGCGCCTTGAATCCGGTGCCCCGGCGCAGCAGCAGGTCGTTTCCCAGAACCTGCCCCCGGGCTACAGGCAGTTGGAAGAGAAGCTTGAACAATGGCGCGCGCTGAAACCTGAATACCGCCAGAAAATGTACCAGCAGTTTCATGAATTCTTCGAGCTGCCTCCCAGGCAAAAGGAAAAGACTTTGTCCGCGCTTTCAGACATCGAGCGGCAGGAAATGGAACGATCACTTCAAACCTTTGCGAGACTCCCGCAGGCGCAACGAGACATGTGCATCGAGTCGTTTCGACAGTTTGCCAACATGAGCAAGGCAGACCGAGATCAGTTCCTGAAAAACGCCGAGCGTTGGAAAGCCATGCCCTCCTCCGAGCGTGAAACCTGGCGAAACTTGATTAACCTCTTCCCAAAACCTCTTCCGCCCCTGCCTTCAGGCATCCCAGGCTTTAGTCAGTCGCCGCCTCCAAAGGGTATCAACAGGCTTCCTGGAGCACCCACTGCCACCAACAAAGTTCCCCTATTGCCCGGCGCTCAGGCTGAAAAGCCATAGGCGCGCGGCCCTCAGCGTCGGCACTGTGCCGATAGCACGGCCATCTCCGAATGAGGACAGCCACGCTCCGGAGTCTTCCTCCCTCTCCATGAACCCTCGAATGTGCCGCCAGGTTTTGGACTGCGGTGACGGAGTCTGCGAAGTCACCGCTTTGGCAACGCTCACAGCTCCGAAACTCGCCGACGCCGAAACCATCCCAACCCAAAGCGGCAACTCCGCAGACTCCGTT
>CAMAWP010000170.1 GCA_945861765.1 Akkermansia muciniphila
TGACCACGCGGTGTGTACTGACCCCGAGGTTTTTCCCGAAAAACCCAATGAAACACGCCAAGAAACGCCTTCGCATGATTCTGACGCATGAAAATCATGGCGGCCGATAACAACATCCCGAAAAACCGCCCTTTTGGGACAGGCTCTAAATAGCCAAAGTCCCGAAGGGACGGTCGAACTATTCTCGGGCGATCCTTTGTCCTGAACAGACAGTAGGAGCTGACGTAGGACAATGGGGGATTCGGCCGTCCCTGCGGGACTTATGCAATCAGCTAATTCGAACCCGGCAGTCAACTGCCGGGCTATTCTCGAATCTCCCTCCGGGAGACGAAGGCAGCCAATAGGTCCAAACTCCAGTCAGCCCGGCGGGATGAAAAAAAGGTCTTCACCCGCTGTGGACCTATTCCGTTGAAAACAGCGGGGAACCACCCCGGCCGATTCAAGCGGCTGGTTTTTTGTGCCTGGCGACAGCATTGCCATTTCGGATATCGAGGAGGCGTTTGATCACTCGATCAATCAACTTTAATCCGGCAGTGCGACGGCCGAAAGAAACGAAAAATGCCGAAAGAAAAGAAGCTCTGAGGCAGCCGCCATTCACCGGTAGGTGGGTGGCCGCGTTTGCGTAAAGCCCTCGAATTATTTCGTTTCTTTCGGCTGAACTGCTGTTTTTAGAATCAAAAATTATTTCTTGCTGCCCTGCGACTCTTGGGTGGACTTTCTTATTAGAGGAGTCTTTTTGTCGATCTCTTCCAGCAGTTCCTTGGCTTCTTGTGGGGTTCGAACGACCTTGGGTCGGAGGAAAACGATCAACTCCACTTCCCGTGAGACCTTATCCTTTTTCTTGAAGGCCCAACCCAACCCAGGGATGCTCCCAAGGATAGGTGTCTTGCGCATCGTTTCTGATACCTGCTTTTGAATGATTCCACCCAGGACCAACGTCTCGCCGCTCTTTGCTTCGAGGTCGGTCTTGAAATTGCGTGTGTCGAAAACAGCCCCGCCCAAAACTATCTGACCGGGCACGATGGAGGAAGATTCGGCGTGGATCTTCAACGATACATCGCCCAATTTGTTGATGTGAGGAGTGACTTCGAGAACGACGCCAACCGGCTTATATCTGAAGCTGGTGTTTTGGCCGCCCAGTTGGTTGATTTGATTATTGGCGGGGACCGGCACTTCCTGGCCGACGAAGAGCTTTCCAGTTTCGTTGTCTTTAATATTGATTTGAGGTTGTGCGAGGACCGTGGCCGCAGTGTTCTGGCGGAGAAACTGAACGAGAAAATCCATGCTAACCGAGGCGTCGAGCACTCCGGAGCGCAAGCTGGACAAGGCAGCGGCAATACCACCTGATCCCCCGCTATTGGCCGAGGTTGTTCCTCCAAACCCTTTTGTGTAGTTCGCACCGCTCCGAACCATGATCGAGTTGTCGAGATCCGCGGCGGAAAACACCTTGCTTCCGTCGGGAGACCAGCGGACACCGAGTTTGTCGAGGAAATCGCTCGATACCTCCACGATCCTGGCCTCAATCAAAACCTCGGCGGTGGGCGCATCCAGATCGTCGATCAGCTTCAGAATCTGAGTGAGATAGTGAGCGTTAGCCGAGATCAACAGCGAGTTGCTCCGTTGATCGGGCACCACGCGTATCCTTCCGACCATATCGCTGCCGGGACGAACCGTGCGTCCATCGGTGGTCCGCGCGCTATCCGGCTGACCGCCCAGCCATGGGAAATAGCCCTCTTCTTTAGATTCCTCTTCCAAATCGAAGTTCGTTGACAAGGAATTACCTTGATCTGGCTGCTGCGGCTGGTTGTTGCGCGGCGGTTGGCCCTGCTGCGGCGCGGGTTTCAAGGGCGGCGACCCGTTTTTGGCGAATAAGATGTTGAGGCTATTGGCGACCGCGGCAGCGCTGGCAAACCTTAGCTCCAATCGCAACGTGCTTTCGCCTGCTTGCGAGGGGACATCCAATTGTCTGATGACCTCCTCCACCGCTGAAAGGTGCTCCGGAGAATTCGCCGTGATGATGAGGGAATTCGAGTAGGCTTCGCTTGTGATGCGGACCTTGCCGTAAAGCCGCCCAACATTTTTATCGGCTGTCTCCTGCGGATAATCATCATACCAGTAGGGCCGTTGTTGTTGGGTCTTTTTCAGAAACAGCTCGTTCAGGACATCTTCGATATCGGCAGCGCCAACAAATTTGAGCGCGATGATTTTTGGTGCCAGACTGTTGTCGGTAACTGGAGCATCGAGCTCCTGAATCATTTTCGCGAGGCCGGCGATCATTCCAGGAGGTGCTTGAACGATCACGGTGTTTCGCCGTCGGTCGGCTACGACACTCGGTTTCTTCGAACTCTTGCCACCACCCGGCGAGGAAGAGAAGAAGTAATAGGGGTACCTGGAGGAGTTATCCTGGTCCTGGCTGAGGTCCTTCAGTTGCTTGGCCACGTCTTCGGCGTCAGCATTCTTCAGAGGAAACGCCTGCATCACCTTCTCCTGCGCGTCTTCCGTGTCGAGTGCCTTGATCAGTTTGTCGATGGCCTTGAAATTGGCTTCGCTAGAAAGGACAATTAAGGAATTGGCTCTACTGCTCGATGTCACCTCGACAATATCCTTGAGCGATTTTCCGCTCATCTTCTGATAAAGAGGGCCGAGTTCCCTCACCAGATCTTCCGCGCTCACGACTTTCAACGGGATTACGCGGACTCCCACGTCCTCGGGTTTGTCAGTGTCTAAAATATCGATCAGCTTTTTGACCTCGGACATTCGTGATTTCGGTGCCGCAACGATCAGGCGATTCGCTGTTTTGTCCGGCCAGAGTTTCACTTGCTGCCCGGTCTGCGATGTCAGCGGCGCGGATGGCGGCGATGCGCTTGTTGGCATTGACGGGGGGCCAATGATCATTCCACTCGGCATTCCTGGCATGGGACGTCCGCTCATGGATGAGGCGGAGGATGGGCCTGACGATGATGACGACGCTGATGGGGTGCCCGTCTGCGCATTGAGGATAAGGCCCAAGAGGCTTCCCAGATCTTCGGCCTGAGAATATTTCAAAGTAAAGATCTCGATGGCCGAGTCGGACACTGAGGTCACATCCAGCTCCTTGATCAGATCGACGAGGAACCGAAGGTTGTCATTGTAGTCTGTGACAATGAGCTGGCCGGCTCGTTCGTCCACGTCGATCGTGGCCTTCTCTGAAAGCAATGGCCGAATCTTCTCCCTGAGTTCGGCGGGCTGCACATGCCTCAGTGGAAAGACCTTCATGAGCCGTTGCCTTCCCTCAGGAATTTCTCGCGACGAATTCAACAGCTCTGGACTCATCTTCGGCTCCGAACCCTCGGGCACGATGAGGATTGATTTGCTGGATTCGATGGCGACGAAACCCTCGAGAGCCAAGGCGCGGTAGATCAGATTGACGGCATCCCGCATCGGGAGATTCTTGGAACTCACAATAGTCAATTGACACTGAACCCTGGGGTGCTTGACCACGCTCTTTCCGGTCGTTTTCGCGAGCCATTGAACGATCATATCAACTTGAGCCCCTTGAAACGTGACCGGAATTTCATCGGTGGGTGAAAGCGGCTCAGCCGCTTTGGCTGGAATATTCGCGGTTGGCAAACCGGGCTGTCGTGGGGCTCCGGGCGCTTGCAAATCGGCCGGACCCGGCGGTGGAACTGGGTTGGTCGAGCCTTCGATTTTGACCACTTGCGTTGGAGCATTGGTGGGCGCGGGCGGAGCAGCAGTCGCCGGGGACTGTGCGGTAGCGTTGGTGCCGGCCAAAACCAGCGGCGCTTGCGGGCTTTCCGTTTTGCTGGTTGTTGTGGCCGGAGTCTTCAGGGAGTTCTGCGCTTCAACGGGAGTTGGCGAATTCCAGAAGAAGATCATCGCAAAAGTGAAGCCGAGACTGACGGCGGTTACCATGATACCGAGCTTAACATTTGGATTTTTGGGTAGTTTCATTGGGGATTTTGTTTTCCTTTGGGCAATAGAGTTTCGCTGCCGAAGCCTGAAAAAATCATTAACTCCTTCTTCTGACCCTCGTGTTCGATGAGCACACGATTGGTGCCGATGCTAAGTAGCTTAACGCCTCCGAGCTCCTCGCCCTCTCTGAGCAAACCGGTTTGACCGACGGGCGTGCGCAGAAACGCATCTCTGCCGGCAATGCCAAGCAGCGCCATTGGTTGGGGTCTGATGACAGGGCCTAGGATCTCACTCTGCGTGATTTTATCGACGCGCATCTGAATAGCTTGCGGAAGCGCTGGCATTGCTTGTCCTGGGCCGCCTGGGACCGGACCTCCGCGCATCCCCTCGGGAGCTTGGCGCGGCATCGAACTCATCGGGTTCATTGCCGACACTAGGCGCGGAGCTGAGTTTGTCTCGTTTTTGCCAGAGGCTTGCGCGAGCGAATTCGTCCCCGGCGCGTTCGTCAAATTGGCTGGCTTGGTTACGGCGTTGGAGCGAGTCAGAACGTTTGAAGTTGTCAGACTATTGGAAATCGTGGGCCTGTTGGAATTGGCGAGAGTGTTGGAGTTGGTCAGGATCTTGGAATTTACCGACGAAGCAGGGGCCATGGTGGGAATTTTCACATCACGCAGCGGGTCTTTTTGCGCCGCGAGCCGTGACACTTGGACGACGATTAGAGCTGCCAGTGCGAGGCAAATCATTCTTAGGATGGGAACAGAACGCTCAAACATTGCGAGGCTCCTCCTTCTTCCATTGTTCAACGTCCACGACGATCAAGGTGAGGTTAAGTTTGATCATGTTTGGCTTCGTGGGATCGGCGCTGATCTGTACCGAATCCAGCACGAGTGGATAACCAAGGATTGTCAATCGATGGAGCAGTGACACGATCGCTGGGACGGGTCCTGTGGCTTCGAGTTGCATCGAGGCTAGCTCTTTGGCCGAAGGTCGCGCCGAGGATTCCCGGATTGGCCCGATTTGAACTCCTCCCGCCTGCGCTGCTTTCTGGATGGCCGCGCTCGCTTCGGCCACCAGGGAGGCTTTCGAGAGCTTCGACGGATCAATGCTGAAGTTGCTCTTCAGTTTCTCGATGAGGAGAACTTTGTTTTCGTAAGGCTTAAGTTCCAGTTTCAGGTTCTGAGCCTCTTTCACGAGTTTCAGATATTCTGAACGGGTGGCCTCGAGAGATTTCCAGGAGCGCAGTCCAAAAAACAGTGCCAGATAGATCGAAATGACTACCGCGGCAATGCGGATGGTGCGTTTGTCGCGATTAGTAAGTGCGGGCATCAGTTAGCCTTTCGTGTTCAAATCCAGGGATTGGAGCGATGAACTCGTTCTTGGTAGAGGCGGCGCTGCTGCGCCGCCTTGGTTGCGCTGAACAGGAGGCTGCGCGGCAGCGCAGCCCTACCGGCAGGTTCATGGAAAGTTTGACTGCCAATGAATGCGAACATCGAACATCCAACCTTGAACATCCAACCTTGAACCAGGAACCCGCTCGCAGCGTCTTCGGCGCGAGACGTTTGATTCCTGATTTTCAACTGGGGCCCGCTGCTCGGTGGCGGTCCGTTGCCCGGTGGAGGTTCCGGGCCGCCGGGCGGTGGCAGAGTCATCGTGGGGATCGTCGGAGTCGGCGCATCCATTCTCCCCGGAGCGCCGGGTTTCACCTCTGTTCCTGGTGCTTTCGTTGGCTCATTCAAGAAAGTGTCCCGAGCGCTGCCGGGCTTCACTTGAGCCGACATTCGGATGACGACTTGCCTGTCAGGTGAAGGCGTCTGTTCTTCGAGGACCACGGAGCCGAAGAAACCTGACTCGACCAGCTTGGCCCGAAAATCCGTGGCCTGCTGAGGGTTTTGCATCTTGGCTCGGAGGGAGAGTTCGCCGCGGCGATTCATAGAAATCGATTCAAGCCGCGTTCCCGGCGCAGCGGCGCCGGCAAGAATCGCAATCGCATTCAGGTAAGGTGGTTGGTTGGTGTCGAGGTACTGAAGAAAACTCAATTCGCGATCAATCTTGGGCAGTCCTTCTCGGGAAGACCTAACTTCCGCAAGTTTTTTTATCAAGCGCGGCTTCCATAGGAACGCTTCCGCATAACGGAGGGAGAGCGACGCGACCGCCAGCACACAAGCCGCGGCGACCCACTGCCATGCGCTCGGACCGGCTTTCCCTTCGCTTGGTTTGGTCCTCTTGTTCTGAAGAATCAAGAGCGAGCTGCTCTCCTGGTCTTCCAGCGCTTTCTTCAAACCGAGGAGCGCGGCGGAACGCCCTTCCCCTGGCAAGAGATCGACTCCCGTGCACTCCACACCACCGCCGATAGCCTCCGCGAGCCACGGTGCAATCTCCTTGAGCCGCGCGCTCTTTCCGGTCAGGTAAAGTCTCTGTCCGATAGAATTCCTGTTGATCACCCCTGCGAATGATCCCAATTCAGCCTGCATTGCTGCCTGGATCTTTTGCCGAACCTCCCCATTTGGACCTATGCTTTGGTCCAAATTAATCTTCAACTTCTCCGCCTCGTCATGGCTGATCTTCAGTTTCCTTTCAATGGCTCGCGTCAGGTCCTCGCCGCCCCATGGAAAAATGCGAATGCCAGTGGGGCCGCCCAGGTCAAACGTGATGAGTTCAGAGTGGTTGCGGCCAATATCAAGCAGCGCATAACTGGCTGGAGGTTGCGGGCAAATGAAACCTCGAGCCCAAGCCGCCAAGGTGAAGTTTGGATTCAGCCCGCATCCGGCCAGGATCTCCGAATATTCCTCGATCACTTCTCTCTTCACCGCGACCACAACCGTTTCCTGGCCCGCTGCGGTTCTCGGCAAGTTGTTCTTGTTCGGCAGGCATTGGCCCCAAGCCAATTCATTGGGTGGGAGCGGGAATTCGCTCTCAATTTGAAGAAGGAGAAGTCGCTCAAGTTCTTCATCGGTCGAATCCGGGAGGGTCAATCGGCGCATCGAAACGCCTCTCGCACCGATGGCGCAGAAGGTGTGCTCCCGAGAACGGCGGCCATGTTTTGCCACAAAGCCTTGCAGGCTTGAGGTCAGCCGCTCGCGACAAAGGTTCGTCAAGCGTCCATTCTCCATGCGCTCGAGCGGCAATTCCAAGCCGTGGTCGCCATGAAGCACTTTCAGGGAGTCTTGGGCGATTTCGATTAACAGGGATTGCGGTGTCATCTTGTCATGAATGGGAACGTCGTCAGAGATCCTCTCGATACGAAAGGGTTTCAATGCTGTAAGCGCCGAGGCGAACCGTTACCTGAATTCGCTTCCGAGCTCCGGTCGAGGTTACCTTTCCCTCGCTCAAAATCCGGAATGTCTCCGAACGCGCGCTCACTTTTGGAGCGACCTGCTTGAAAATCTCGCGGTTCATTCCAGGTACTTTCAAGAGACCGGCGATGTTTGGAAAAAAGCCAGCGGACTTGCGATGCGAGACGATCGCCTGGGCGAGTTCCTTGCTAAGCCCCGGCAGGCATTCCAGAACGGCCGGGCTGGCCGTGTTGATATTGATCGCGCCGGCCTGGCTTTGGTTCGAGTCTCCAGCCGTCACGTCGTCGGCGATCTCCATGAGCAGGTCCTCAGACACGAGCTTCGGTCCCGTTGGCTGCCCTCCTGAGTTGCCTGGCTGTTGGCCGGGAGCGCCACTTCGGCTTGTTATGACAGGGCTTCCGCGCGAGCCTGGGCTGCTCGGTCCAGCCTGGTTGACTACGGCTGCTGCCTCAAGAGGGTTAACCTGATTTTGTGGTCGGACAGCCGAGACGTCCAAAAGGTCGGCCAAAGTATCGAGCTTGTTTTGGCCGCGGTACGCGACGATCGCTTTGGCGAGGTCCGCGGAAATTCCAGGAACCGCGCCCAGCGTTTTCTCGTCGGCGGACTGGACGTTAACGCGATCCTGCCCCGAGGCGCTGACGCTTTGAACTAACGAATCAAGCGTCAACAAACCCGACCAACCCGCGTCCAGAATACCGTCATTGTTATCGAGTGGCTCAGTGATGCTGCCGTCGTCTTCCTCGGGATCGAGAAGCCCGTTTTGATTGGCATCTTCACCAAGAAGGAGTTCTCGCGAGATCCCTCGGATCATGGCGAGTTCACGCAGAGTTTGAAATGGTCCATTGCGCGGAATGTAAGGCGGCTGTAGAGAGGCGTAATACTCGGCTTCCGCTCCGCCCGGGAGCACAGTGTTGTCTGCGTCGCGAAAATCGATGATCGCTGCAACGACATCCGGAGTCATCCTGTAAAGTTTGGTGAGTTCCTCGGCAGATGCCTGATTAATATTGAGACGGCTTTCTTCGTCGCTGATTCCGTACAGCACTCGTCCTCGTTCCTCGCGCTCGCCTTGACGGAATACCCGGAACTGACCCCGTCCCAGCGGAACATCTCGGAAGTTTTCAGGCGAGTCATAGAGGTCGCCCGTGTGGTTTTTAGCGCTGCGTTTGCGGCTGGCTGCCTCCTGGTAAAGCAGGGCCTTCGCCTTCTCGATGCCCGCCAGCGCAAGGTAATGCGCCTGGACCTGATCGCCATAATTCTTCACCACTCTCAGGTCGAGGCTGGCGGTGTGGAGAACGCCGATTACCACAACCGAGAGGAGCGCGAGGCACCAAAGAAGCCCGACCAGAACCGAACCTGTGGCTCGGATCATGGACTGCCGTTTTTCCGGTTGACCTACGTCGCTACGACTTTCCAACGGCATAGGAGCGCGGGCGTCTCGCCCGCATGTTGAGCTTAACGAATTCCGCCATGAGACTGGTGATTTCAAAAAACACGCGGGCGGGACGCCCGCGCTCCGCTCCGTTTGCGACTCCGTCGCTCTCGTGTTGTTCTTTGCCTGCATCGGTTCCGTTTAGTTTTGCGGAAAATTGGCCGACCCCGCCGCTGGGCTCCCGGTAGTGCCGGGGGAGGTTCCTCCGTAGGAAGTGATCGAAGTAATGGGCAAGGAAAGGGCCGCCAAGTTGAGCCGGGCGATTGTCTGAAACATCAGCGGCGGCGGCTCAGACTCCTCCTCGGTCGATTCGGCGGTCTTGGATCGCGGGTCGGTATCGAACCAAAGAGTGATACGCACAGCTTCGGGCATCCCAACCCTATTGGGAGGATCCAACAACGAAATTTGTTGTCCATTCCGTTTCCCTTGCGGATCTCCCCACTCATCGTACCAATCAAAGCCGTCGTAGTATTCGAACTTGAGGCTACGGAGCCCGCGAGCGATTTCTTCGCGTTTCCCACCGGACAGCGGATCGGGATCTGGCGTTGGATCACGCCGACGCCACAGGCAGAACTTTCCGGTTTGCGGGTCCTTTTCGAGGAAGTAACTCACCTCGCAGAAATCGCCTTCATAGGCTCGGCGTGGACTGTAGTTGTGGGTTCCGAAGTCGAGGTTGTCGGCCTCGACGTCGCCCAGCATTCGATCCATTCCGATGAACTCGAATTCCTTCGAGAGTGTGCATGAGGACCGGAGATCAGCGCTGATCAACGCCATCGCCACACGAGCGCTTTGGAAAATCTCCTCCCGTGACTCGATGAGCTTCTGGCTCGACACACCCGCGCGTAGGCAGAGATACGCGCTGGCCAGAATCATCGACATGAGGCTGGCGCTGATCACCAATTCGATCAAAGTAAAACCAGCCGACCGCACAGGAGCGCGGCCTTCCAGGCCGCAGCATCTGCGACTCTGCCGCCCGCCCCAAAATCCCCCATAGCCAGTAGTGCATTCGAACGCGCTGCGGCCTGGAAGGCCGCGCTCCAAAATTTGAAGCTTCATCGACGCCTCCTGTCTTTCTTTCTCGAGGTGGCCGAGTCTTTTCGTGTGGCCGATTCATCCGTCGAGGACGAGAGCGGTGGATCGAAGAGAAAAGTGCGCAGCTCGTAAATCGGTTCCCCGGATTTCGTGTGCTCTACGACTACATCGACCTCGTGAAGACCATCGATGGTTGTGCCCGATACGGTCTGCTTCCAACGGTAGAGAGAGAGGCCCCCCTCGCCTTCGCCTTCCTCGATGCCGTCTCGAATAAAACCGTCAGCTCGAAGCATCTCGATGCGGCCTGCCGCAATAAGGGCGGCGTTCGTCTGCAATTCCGATTCCTTGCTCGAGCTCAGAGCTGTGGTGAGTCCTTGAGTCAGGCCGACCAATCCGATTCCCAGTATCAGGATCGCACACAGGACCTCGATGAGAGAGAACCCAGCACTTCGACGGCATTGGCGGATAATTCTCACTCGCGAGGGGCCTCAATGATTCGGACTCGAGCAGTGGTGGGATTGATGCGCAAGGCGAGCCGAAAACCCTCGCGATCGCGAAGTATAATCTCCTTATCGTCCGCGGTTCCATCCGGGTTAAAAGAAATGAAATCACTCCTGGCTGGCTTCTGTGCATCCTCCCTGGGCGCTGAAGATGAATCCGGGTCTGTTGCTGGGGCTTGGTCTTCATCCGGGTTGCGAATGTCGATTGAAATGCGAGTGTCCAACTCGCCCTCGCTGCCTATCACATTTCGTACCGGCACGAACCCACCGTCTCCCTCACCCTCACGAGCGGTCCTCTCCATGACATAATGGCCGCTCTTTCGATCAAGGCGAACGCGGTGCGGCTGACTGACGGTCACCGCCTGGCTGTAAGCGAGGTTCAGGATGTTTACCAATTTCCGCGCGGTCGATCGTAAGAGGGCATCTTCGAAAGTGCCCTTCATCTCGGGGATAATCATCGCGGTCATGATTCCGACCAGGACAACAACGATCATCAGTTCGATGAGCGTAAAACCGCGGCGCTTTGTAGCAGCCGGCATGAGGAGGCTCTGACTTCCTTTGCCAGAAATAGAATGAGCCTCCTTACGTCGGCTGCTACGAGCATTCAAAACCTCCACTGAGCTTGGGCGTCGAACCTTCATGATCACCAATTACCGATGTCAGTGCCATCTCCCTCGCCGCCGTCGGCGCTATCGGCCCCTTTGGACCAAAGATCGAAGCCTGTCTTCCGGTTAACGGCTGGGTTTCGGTATTGATACGGTTGTCCCCAGGGGTCCGGTCGGAGGAGCTTTATGTAAGGGCCTCGCCACTTTTTATCCTCGGCTGAAGGCGGTTCGACCAAACCCTTCAATCCCTCTTCGCTGGTCGGATAGCGGTCCTTATGAATGTTGAACCGTTCCAGGGCAGATTCCAACTCGGCGATGGTGGCTTTGGCAGTGCTGACCTTGGCCTCCTGAGTGGTGCCTATAAACTGCGGGAGAATGGTTGCGGCCAAAATACCGAGAATCACCACTACCACCATGATTTCTATCAGTGTGAATGCACCTGACTTTTTTTGACGCGATTGTTTTTTCATAGGATTAAACTTCTGTGAATTCTGACCTCAGCGGATCGCCCGGCTCATCTTGAAAATCGGCAGCAGCAAAGCGATCACCATAAATCCCACCAGCGCCCCGACGATCAGGATCAGCGCCGGGGCCAGCAACGAGATGAGGACCTTGGTTTTCTGGCGCATGTGGCGCTCCTCAATGTCCGCCACTTTGAGCAACATTTCATCAAGCTTTCCTGCCTCCTCACCGACGCTAATCATCTGAATCGCGGTCTTCGGAAAAATGCCGAGCTTGCGCAGAGGCGCAGCGAGGGAATCGCCACCCCGGGTCTCCTCTGAAACTTGCGAAATCAATTTCGCCAACACCAAATTTCCAATCGTGTTCTCGACGATCTTCAACGCAGGAAGCAGCGACACGCCGCTCTTGACGAGCGTCCCGAGAGTTCTCGCAAACCGTCCAAGCGCCGCCGAGCGGAAAACAGCGCCCATCACGGGAAGGCGCAACTTCAATTTGTCCCAGACGAGTGCCCCACCCGGCGACCGAAGATACCCGCGCAGACCCACAGTCAAAGCGATCGTTCCCGTCAAAAGCCACGGCCAATAATGGTGAACGAAGCTGCTGACCCGGAGTAGAATCAAAGTCGGAAGCGGCAGAATTGAAAGCATCTCTTGCAACATCGTGAAAAGCCGCGGCAGCACCACCGTCAGAAGAATTACAACGGTAAAGATGCCGAACCCGAGCACAAAGACCGGATAGGAAATTGCCGCCACGACCTCGCTTCGAACTTCATCCTCGTGTTCGAGCAATTGGGCCAGGTCGGCCATCACCGTTTGAAGTTGTCCCGCTTCTTCCCCCACCCGCACCATGTTGACGTAAAGCTTGTTGAAAAGTCGCGGGTGTTCCTCCAGGGCCGACGAGAGAGAGGCGCCTTTCCGAACGGAATCCGCAACCTTTAACACGACTTCTCGCAACGCGGGATTCTCCTCCTCTTCACCCAAGCCATCCAAAGCCTGGGGAATGGGTATGGCCGCTCCCAGCAGCGCAGCCATTTCTCGCGTGAACGCGGTGATTTCCTTCCTCTTGATTCGACCTCCAAGCCGCAATGCTGCTGGCGCTGCTGGCGCTGCTGCTTTGGTCAGCACGGCTGGAGCCGTCGGCAGGGACCCGTTGGTCGGCGACAACGAGATCTCAAGGCTCGATGGAAATAGCCCCCGTTTTCCGAGAAGCTGAAGGGCGGTTTTCCGATCCTCGGCTTCAATCACCCCTGTGGCGGGCGCGCCGTTGAACTCGATGGCTTGGTATCGGAATGCAGTCATTCAATCGAATCTCCGGACGAGACCCTGAGGATTTCCTCGAGCGTTGTGATTCCTTCGGCAGCTTTTTGCAATGCATCCTGATGCATCGTCATCATGCTTTTCTGAGCCAGATTTCTAAGCTCGGCGGTGGATTTCTTTTGGAGGATGAGCTCCCTCAGCTCAGGGGTAACTGCCAGAAGCTCAAATATCCCGATCCGACCCCGGTATCCAGTATCACGGCATTCATCGCATCCTTCGCCTTTGTAAAAGCGCCCCTCGATCTTCCGTCCTCCCAGGGCCTCCATCTTGTCGCGGACAATCTGGGCGACTGGCGCTTCGACGCGGCAATGCGGACAAACCCGCCGGACTAATCGTTGCGCCAGCACTCCCTCGAGCGACGACGAAATAAGAAACGCCTCCACTCCCATGTCGATCAATCGCGTCACCGCGCCGGTCGAGTCATTGGTGTGAAGCGTGCTGAAAACCTGGTGGCCTGTCAGCGCCGCCCGGATGGCAATCTCGGCCGTCTCTGAATCCCGGATTTCGCCCACCATAACGACATCCGGATCTTGACGGAGTATCGAGCGCAACCCCGTTGCGAAGGTGAAACCGCGAGTCGGACGAACGGGAATCTGCGCCACTCCGGCCAGCTCATATTCCACCGGATCTTCAATGGTCAGGATTTTGAGTTCCGGCGAGTAGATGCCACTCAGAATGGCGTAGAGTGTGGTCGTCTTGCCGCTGCCCGTGGGGCCGGTCGTTAAGAAAAGCCCATGAGGTTTCTCGACGAGCCGGGAGAGCAATGCCGACCGCTCTGCGTCCAGTCCAAGCTCCTGCGCGGTCAAAAGCCTCGAGGCCTTTTCCAACAGCCGCAACACCATGCTTTCCCCGTAAATCGTCGGCATGGTGCCCACGCGGATATCAACCCGAACTCCGCGGTGATGAATCTGGATGTGGCCATCCTGCGGCATGAACCGCTCGGCGATGTTCATGTCGGCCATGATCTTGATGCGAGAGATCAACGCGGCATGAAGCTGCTTTGGCGGAGGCGGTTTCTCCTGCAACAGACCATCGATCCGGTATCTCAACTGGAGAGTCTCCTCGAAGGGAACCAAGTGAATATCGCTCGCCCGCTCGCGCAAAGCCGTTGAAATAATTACATTCACCAAATTGATCACCGTAGGCTCATTGGCCATCACCTCAATATCGTGGAGGTTCTTACCCTCCGCCGTGGAAGCGTGCTCGGGGTGGAGATTCTCGATCATCTGCTCCACCGTCACTTGGTAACACTCGGCGATTTTCTCAATGATGTCGGAAGCCGGCGCTTCAGATTCTTGCACCTCCAAACCACTCAAGAGGCGAATGTCATCGATGATCCGCTGGTTGCCAGGTTCCGAAGTAGCGATGTGAATCGTGCCGTTTTGGATGTCGAAGGGAAGAACCCGGTGACGCTTGACGAAGTCTGCTGGAAGCGAACGAACGGCTTCCGGTGAGACCTTGAGTTTTGGCAAACTCTCGAATTGCTTTCCGAAACGCCGCCGTTCCCCGCCAGTTCGATCAAACCTGCCGGCAGACGCCTCTTCGTTATCCTGGACGACTTGGATGATGTCATCCTCTGAACTGCCGTTCGATTTGCTCATGACTCTCGATTCTGACTGACGCTCGATCGTAAATTCTAAAATTCTAAATTAGAGTTGCGACACTATGACATACTCCGCTCCATTCAATAAGTTTCGAACTCATTGCGTGCCGTGCTCAACCCTCCAGCCAAAGCACCTTCTTCAACTAATACCAAGGCTCCGGCCGATTCTTACGTGTTTGTGTCATAGACAACTTCAACTCGACTCCGTTCACAAAAATTCAATCGAAACGTTCATAGGAAGACAACTCTGGTCAGCAGTCGTCACGGGCGATCACCGACTGATTTTCTGGTTCCAAAAAGCCGCGAGGACAGCATATCCTCCACGGCATGGCTGATCTACTGACGGCCGAGATGGCCTACCTTCGCACCATCGCGATGCGTTGCTACGAGGAGTGTAACGCCGCCGGCTTGGGCACCGACGATCTC
>CAMAWP010000171.1 GCA_945861765.1 Akkermansia muciniphila
TCACGGGGCGCGGATTGAAACTGATACTTCACGGCGTAACGCTCGAATGGGTCCGCAGTCGCCCCGTGAGCAATCACGGGGCGCGGATTGAAACAGGTGTCGTGGGGTCTGTTACGCTGCTTGTGCTGCGTCGCCCCGTGAGCAATCACGGGGCGCGGATTGAAACACGCGGAACTGTGACTCAGAATAACCAGTGACGGTTCAGTTGCCAACTGGCGGGCCATCCGCTCTGCCAGTGGTTCTGTCTGATCGATGCGCTGGATCAGATCCGTGTTCCGAGCAAGAGCGAGCTGCAGCGTTACAGCCAATGGCTTCCCATCGAGGAGATGAAAAGGATCAGCACCCGGCTTCTGCAAAGCGCGCTGGAGGAGCCCAGGAAGTTGGAACTGAAAGAGGCATTGGATGTGGAGGAATATTTTCTGGATACGACGTGTTTGAAGGCGAACATCCATTTTCCCGGGGATTGGGTATTACTGCGGGATGGAGTGCGCACGCTCATGAAGGCCACCCGCCTTGTTGGCAATCAAGGGCTCAAAGGAAGGATGCAAGAGCCCGAAGCGTTTCTGCGCGGGATCAATCGCCTGAGTATCGAGATGACGCAACAACGCCGGCAGAAGGAGAGCAAGAAAGGGCTCAAGCGGGTGCTGCGGCAGATGGAAAAAGTGGTTAAGGGATGGTGCAAAAATTAATTCCGATTTTGCCTTGGAGACAGAGTGTAATTCCAGGCAGGCAAAGCGGGAAGATGGGCCAGAGGGCACTCCGCAGACGGCTTGCCTAATGGAGCCGAGTCGCCGATGATCGCCTCAATGGTAAACAAGACCACACCGTCCTTCCCGAAAGAGGGTTTCAGGCCTGATATTATCGAACGAATCGAGGCGGATCGATTGGATTCAACGCGGTTGACCGTGGCGCTGCCGACCCCGGAAAACGAGCGCGTTCACGTCAAAGACCGACACCAAGTCTTTATCACCGATGGGGAGGGCGTAACGGATTGGAAGGCTCCTTCACTGCGCGAGCTATTTCGGGGAACACAACAGGTCTCCGCAAACATAGAGACTTATCCACCCGAATACGTTCCCTGTTTCTATTTCATTGAACGCCACGTGCTCCTGCTTTGCGATGTGACGAGCGACCGGCCCGATGGCGAATTGGAGGAGGCTTATTCGAATCTTCGCCGTCGGCCCGACGGTAGAAGTTTGGGATTGACCCACGATTTCCTGTGGCAGACCGCGGCTGTGCTTTTGGCGATGCGTCCGCTGAGCCAGGCTGAGTTTGAAGGCATCTTGGGCCGGTTGGCGGGCTCCGCTCGGACTTGGCGAACGGCGCCGTCTTCACGCAATTACACAGCCTGTCTGCGAAAGAGCCTGGGCTCGGTGCCAGAGCGTTAAGCCGTGATCCCTACGCGACGGTAGGGGAAGGAGCGACAGAATCACGCCGGAATTTTTGGTGAGGTTGCCCCGGATGATTTCGTCTTTCACCACCTCTTCATTACTTCTGCGAAGGCGTTCTTAGCACAGGATAAAACTGAGTGAAGACGTGGTCCGTGGCGGCTTTGCTATGGTGGCAATCGTAACACGCGGACTTCGCGAATGGCTGGGACTTGTCTTTGAGTTTTCCCTCTTTCTCGGTGAAGGTGAAATAGGCCCATCCATCGGCAAACCGCTGGCTGTCCTTTACCGCTGCTTCGAGCCGAATGAAATCCTTTTGATAGGCACCTTGAAGGCCGGGTTCCTTTTTGGTTTCAAGCGTGGCGATCTCCAGAATCAGCACGGTGCCATCGGGGAATTTGCCGGTCTTTGAAAATTGGCGATAGGCGACTGGATTGATGTAAACGTTATTGAAATGTTCTGGCTTCTGCGGCTGCTCTTTGGCTGGATTCTCGTCGTAGCGAAGTCCCAGCGAGCTTCCCACGAAGACCCATTCGCGATAGCCCTCGGGACGCAGCAATGTGTCTTGGCCCTCGAACACAGCGGCGGGCTTCTCCGCGGACCAAACCGTTCCCGACAAAGACATCGCCATCCACATTGCCAGGGGAACTAACCAACAACTCCTGAATCGCGTTCTCATGCGATGGTTGTATCACTGTTGAGTAAAATATCGACAGTCAATTTCTGCAACGGCGGCCAGCAGCGGGACGCAAACTCAAGGGGAGCGCTGCTAGCAGTTGTTCCAATGAGCTTGGTTATCTTCTGTCTTGAGTGGATTGAATCAAGGCGGGGTGAAGACCATTTTTTTCATCTCTGAAGGATGAGTGGAGTTTGGACATTTTGGCAACCCTGGTCACCCTGGTCTCCCGGAGAGAGGTTTGAGAATAGCTCAACCGTCCCTTCGGGACTTTGGCTATTGACTACCTAATCCCACCCTTGAAAGGGTGGGCTACTCTCGAATCTCCCATCCGGGAGCCGAAAGTCGGAAGCGTTCCTCGGTTTGAGTAGCAGACGGAGATGTCCAAACTCCAGCGCGGCCATTCGCCCCTCAAACTCCGCAAGCATGCCCGCATTCCAGCCGTTGTGATTCCGTGAATTTTCTTGAATGAAACTCTCAGACGCTTTAAGGATGGGCACCCAATCGAGACTATATGGTGTCCCCATCCAAAATAATTGGCGTTGCGGGAGATGACGGATTATGAAGGCGCGCTGCCTGAAATCCACAAGTCCCGATTGGTTGCCGTTGCTTATGAACTCACGCTCTATTCGCTTCTCTTGGATCCTTCTGGCCCTTTCGATCGCCATCGTTTGGTCTTTTCACCCCGCGCTTCAAGCTCGGGTATTAGATAACTTCGATGACAACAAGAAAACAGATTGGACAGATTTCACGTTCGTGCCGGGGTTCGGTCTCCCCAAGGAAGCAAACGGCCAGTTCCAGTTCGAGTTACCTTCCGTGTCGCAAGGGATCTTCAGCGCCAGCCAGAAGACCTCCGAGACTTTTGAGCTGCGTGAGGGCCGCACAATCGAATTCCGAGTCGATGTGACTCAGGCCGGAGCCAAGGATTCGTTTGCGATATTGACTTTTGTTCCCATCGGAAATTCTCCTGGAACGCTCTCCGGCTATGGCCTGGCCAAGTCCACCACCGATGTCCTCCTGACTAAAGGCATCAACCGATATTTTGTCGCCGATGCCGGCGCCCCTGCTCAGCTCAAGAACGAAAACATCACGCTGGTGCTGACGCTTACGGCCGAGAGCGGCAATGTCAGGATCACTGGCAAAGCTTTGGATAAGGCCAATAACAATGCCCTGCTCTGGGAACGCACGGTGGTGGACACGCCCGCGGCCGATGTTATGGCGGCCGGTCAGGACAGCCCGCCCGGGCCGTTCATCACCAGCGGGTATTTTACCCTGTATTGCTATGCGGATTTCGATCGCAACGCGCCCGAAGATCCTTACCGCGTCTTTTACGACAACGCCCAGGCCTTTGTCACCGACACCGCCGTTCTGGATGATTTTAACGACAACAAGAAAGCAGATTGGACAGACTTCACGTTCGTTCCGGGGTTTGGTCTCCCCAAGGAAGCAAATGGCCAGTTCCAATTCGAGCTATCTCCGGTCACTCAAGCGATCTTCACAGGCAGCCAAAAGACGTCGCGAGTGTTTGACTTGGCCGAAGGCGAACGGATCGAGTTTAAGGTCGATGTGGTCCAAGCCGGGGCTAAGGACTCCTTTGCAATACTGGCGTTTGTTCCCATCGAAAATTCTCCGAGCACACTCGCAGGCTACGGGCTGTCCAAGTCCACCACCGATATCCTGATGAGCAAAGGCATCAACCGATATTTTGTCGCGGATGCCGGTGCCTTGGCGCAAATCAAGAACGAAGACATCACTCTGGTGCTGTCGCTCACCGCTCAGAACGGCAGCGTCACGATCACTGGCAAAGTTTTGGACAAAGCCAGCAACAATGCGGTGCTCTGGGAGAGAACAGTAGTGGACACGCCCGCCGCGGATGTTCTGACGGCCGGTCAGGACAGCCCCGTGACGCCATTCATCACCAAAGGTTATTTTACGTTGTATTGTTATGCGGACTTTGACCGCAACGCGCCTGAAGACCCTTACCGCGTTCACTTCGACAACGCGGTTGCCTCGGCTCCGCCCGTTGCCGCGAACACCCCGCCGTTGATCTCTGACGTATCGCCCGCCGCATTCGCGAGCTTTCTTCCAGCAACAACCAAGCTCTCCTTCAGAGTCGCTGACGACAAAGCGCTGAGCGATGGCAAGATTTCACTCACGCTGAATGGCGCTAGATTCACGAGCACCAACGGCCTGGCAATCGCAGGGGCGGGCAATACGAAGACGGCCACGTTCGGGGGCCTGTCGGCGAATGTAAGCTATGCCGCCACACTGATGGCTGAAGACTCCGAGGGGTTAACCACCAGCCAGACGCTCTACTTCGATACGTTCGCGGAAAACCATCTGGTGATCGAGATCGAGGACTTCAATTTCGAAAACGGCAAGTTCATTGACAAAGCAGCGCCGGTCATTGAAGGGAGCGGTCCACAGCCTGGAGCTTACAGCCTCCAAACCGGCACACAGGACGTCGATTTCAACGAGACTCGGACGGCACCGCGAGCCCAAGACACACTTTACCGTCCCAACGACTCGGTCCGAATGCAACATTCCCGGGATGTTGCGAGAAGCAAGTTCACCGCTGCCGGGGGAGCAACGGCGAGCGTCTTCGATTTTGACGTTGGCGACATTGCCGCGGGCGAATGGTTGAATTATACCCGAACATTTCCGGCCGGTTCCTATGAGGTTTACCTACGTCAAGCGATGGTCAATATGAGCTCAGGCGAGAGCGTGCTCGAGTTGGTCACTGGCGATCGCGCAAAGCCCAATCAAACAACGCGCGTGCTCGGGTCATTTCTCGGCGAGCGCACCGGCTTTCAATATCGCAACTTTGCCCTTACGGATGGAACCGGCCTGACCAAAACTATTGTTCGCCTTAGCGGTGTTACCACACTCCGGCTTCGGCAGGTCACTCCGGACGTTGCGGATGGAGCTCGCTTCCAGACCTACCTGATCTTCATTCCAGTTGCGGATACAGGAGTGCAGTCCGCGACAATTAGTTCATTATTTCCCGCTCCAAATACCACAGTCGATACCGTGGCTCCCGCTATTCGCGTCGAGATTCAAAATCGCGATACGACCATCGGTCCCGGAACAATCAAGCTCGATCTGAATGGCAAGAGTGTGACCCCTACAGTCGCCGCCAACGCGAATGGCGCTGTGGTCGATTACGTGATTTCGCCGTTGCCCTCCTCCGGGGCGACTAACACGGCCAAAGTCAGTTTCAAAGACAACTCGGGTACGGAGATCGTAAGCGAGTGGAGTTTTGTGGTGGCTTACAAGTCGCTCGACCCGGCCAACCGACTCACCGGACCAGGCCAGCAGCGCGGCTTCCGGGTCCGCGTGGTTCAAGCTCCGGCAGGCTCAGCGCTCGCCAACAGTCTCCAGCGGGCCGAGGATCAACTGGCCCCTAATTCAACAATCCCGATCCATTACCAAACCAATGGAGTCGAGCAAGTCATCAACATGGCTCAAGACGAACGGACCTCGGGGTTTTTCCCAAATGAAACGCTTGTGCCGGGAATTGATGTGGATGGAAACGGCACCGATGACTTCGTCGTAGAAGTCACAGCGTGGCTTCAACTGACAGCCGGGGTGCAGCGGTTCGGCCTCGTGACGGATGATGGCTACAAGCTTTCGTCGGGGGCAACGCCAGCGGATAAAACCCCGGTTTTTGGGTTTCGCAGCGGCGGGACAGCAAATGAGACATTCGACTTCGTTGTAGCTGAGGCCGGGTTCTATCCGTTCCGGTTGCTGTGGTACGAACGCGGCGGTGATGCGTACGCCGAATGGTTCTCGGTGGACTCGATCAGTGGCGTTCGCACGTTGATCAACGATCCGAATAGCCCCGGTGCTATCAAGGCATTTCTCGACATTGCCGCGCCCGCGCCTGCGGCGGTCCAACTCCAATCAGCAGCCTCTCTCACCGGACCTTTTGCCGTCGAGCCGGGCGCCCTGATTGACGCACAGAACCGCACCATCACGATTCCGCTCGCTCGCGATGTCTCCCGGTTTTTCCGCATCAAGGCAAGCACTCCGCTCCAGCTCACAGGCATTAAAATCGTGGGAGCCAACTTGGTCCTTACTTACAAGTGAAGCGAACCGGTGGTTGGTGTGAGTGAGCGGCAGTTCTCTCCATGAACCTGCGGGTAGGGCTGCGCTGCCGCGCAGCCTGCATTGTGCAACCGAGGCGGCGCAGCAGCGCCTCCCTACCAAGAATTGGTTCATGGCCTCGATTCACGTCCGATTTTTGGAGGTGTTCCCTGCCCATGAACCTGGGTGGGGTGAGAGTCCCCTCGAACTCTGACCTTTTCTGGCGATCGAGCATGTCAGGGCTCGACGGCTTCCGGCTCGGAGACTACAGCTCGGAGAGAGTCTCGCCCCACCGTTCAAGGGCGCAATGCGCGCACAGAGTTCGGGGTGTTCTCATTTTGGCTTTCGACCGCTTGAAGGCGAGACTCCGTGCGTTCGCCAGGTATGTAGTCCCGGCTTCAGCCGGTGGGGCACCGACACTTCCAGACGCGTTGGATTGTTTGACGCGTTGCCGCCTGAAGGCGGGACTACGTGCCTAGGGAGTCCCGCCTTCAGCCGGTTCTTGGTGTTATCTGCGGCCATACTGAGAATTGCTGATTGCTGGCCACCATTTCTCATTAGGCTGAATTGCCCGAGAAATGCGCTGTTTTTGCAATTGCGATGACTGCGAACGAGGGTGGTTGGAATGGTTGCGAGTCGAAAAACCTAGGGATCTTGAGTGGCGTCGTCCGTTTTCCGACACAAGCGGGCTCGAAGAACAGGCTGCAAACCCGCGAAATATAAGGGAAATCTGAGTGAAATTGCTATACTGAGAATTGCTGACTTATCAGTTCAGCTTTGGGCGAGCCACCGCGCCACAAGAGGGTGGCTCGATCGAGGACTGGACCGGGGAGTTCCGCAGTCACTTCAGTGGGAGCTATGGTGCGGCTTCGCCGGTCAAGGCTTCGAGAAAATGCACCAAGTTCTCGATCTCTGTTTCAGAAAGATTAAGAGGTTTCAGGATTGGATCGAGGTTTGGATTTTGGGTTCCACCGCGGCTTTAGAATTCCACGACCTTCCGTAATTTGCCGAGGCTGCCGTCGTGCATATACGGCCCGGTCTTTGCAACATCTCGTAAGGCGGGCGCCTTGAAACTCCCCGGTTCTTCCGCTCTACCACTGATCTCAATAACCAATTCAATCCCTACTTCGCCACGCAGGTGGAAGCAACTCTTGAGTTTCAGCGATCCATCGCAACTCACAAGATGAAGTTTTGTTCTTCACACAGCGGTCAGGAAAGCTTAAGCAATATGGCAACAATCCAATCCCTTCATTAAACGAAAGATAAAAGGATGAGAAAAAACTCTTCGTGTCGTTCAAACATTTGCGTGACAAGGAAGCGGGTTCGTGGCTTCACGTTGATCGAGCTGCTGGTCGTGATCGCCATCATCGCGATCCTTGCCGGGATGTTGCTGCCAGCATTAAGCAAGGCCAAGATGAAGGCCACTGGAGCGGTCTGCCTGAGCAACCAAAAACAGCTCATCCTCGGTTTTGTCATGTATGCGGGCGACAACGACGACACGATGATTCCAGCATTGGGAAACCCCGGCGGCGGTTACTGGAAAGGTCCCAGGAAAGCTGGCCGCGATGTGGAAATTACGGCTGCCATGAGCCTCGCCGAAGCCCAGGCGCGAGTCGAAGATGGAATAAGAGAAAGCCCGCTGTTTAAATATGTGGACGGCACAGGCGCCTATCATTGCCCGGGCGACATGAGAACCAAATTCATGAAACCAGCCAAGGGGTGGGCGTATGACAGTTATTCCAAAGCCGAAGGGATGAATGGCGGAGGAGATTGGCAAGGGGCCGGCATCCAGCCACCCTACAAGAAGCTTGGCACTGTCGCGGACGCTGCACAAGCGATGGTGTTCCTCGAGGAATCGGACCCGCGAAGTTGGAACCGTGGAACGTGGGTGATTGACGTGGCCCCCGCGCCGCGTTGGATTGACCCATTTGCAATCTTCCACGGCAGGACCAGCACGATCGCGTTTGCTGACGGTCATGCCGAGAGCCACACGTGGTTGGAGGCTACCACGATCAAAGCAGCCACCGACTCAGCCAAGGGCAAAGAGAGTTTTGCATGGGCTGGAGGGAATAATAAGAATCGAGATTTCCAGTGGGTCTATCAGCGTTACAAGCACCAAAAGTGGGCTCCGCTCCCATAAAGGCCAGTGCAAGGACGCCCTTGCCAGATAGCACGGCGAGTTGGCGTCTGTTCTGGCCAATCCGCTCGTCGGCAAGAAGCGCGCCGTTATCATCCCAATATCACCATGCACTTAACTGATCTCAACTGGCCTGCGGTTCAGGCGCTCAGCAAAGACACCCCCATCGTATTCCCCGCCGCCGCGTTGGAACAGCACGGACGTCACATGCCGCTTTTCACCGACAGCATGCTCCTCGGAGAAATCATCCGACGCGTCTCGGAGCGAATGGGCGACCGCGTGTTGTTCGCGCCCTTGATGTGGCTCGGCAATTCGGATCACCACCTCGATTTCCCAGGCACGCTGTCCGCGCCGCCGCGAACCTACCTCGATCTCCTTGGCGGTCTCTTGGAGAACTTCATCCAGCACGGTTTCCGTCGGCTCGTGATCCTCAACGGACACGGAGGAAATGATGTGCCCGGGAAGCAAGCCGTTTTCGAAGTACGCCAAAAGCATCGTGAGCGAGACGATCTGCTCCTGCTCTTCGCGACTTACTGGCTCCTCGGAGGGAAGCCAAATCAACTCGACGCTACCATTCAGCAACAGCAAATGGGTCACGCCTGCGAGTGGGAGACATCGATGATCCTTCGCATCGCGCCGCATCTCGTCGGCGACTTGAAGCAGGTGCAGCCAGTGGAGTTCGGAACTGCGTTCAGCCCGGCCGCGCGTGGCTGGATTACCCGGGAACGGACAGTTCCAGGTCACATTGGCGATCCACGGCACGCGACCGCGGAGAAAGGGGAAAAATTGTTCGGCGTGTTTACCGAGGACGCAGTGGGATTGCTGGAGCAAGTCATCGCTTGGGACGGCAAATCGTGGATGTGATGAGCGACGCCTTGACAGCTCGATCGTCGCTTTGGAAATGGACCGTTTGCGCCCTGCTCCTTTGCGCTTCAATGCTGATGTACATGGATCGGCAAACCTTGCCGAGCGTCGCCACTCGGATCACCCGCGAGTTTCAGCTTAGCCAGGAGCAATACGGGAATATCGAGATGACGTTCGGCTACGCCTTTGCCGTGGGAGCCTTCACCTTCGGTGTCATGGCGGACAAGTGGAGTGTGCGCTGGCTCTATCCCGCCTTATTGATGGCCTGGTCAGCGATGGGCTTCTGCACCGGGCTCGTCGAAAGCTACTCGGGACTCCTCGTTTGCCGCACGTTGCTCGGGTTCTTCGAGTCAGGCCACTGGCCGTGCGCGCTGAAGACAACGCAACGCCTGCTCTCGCGGGAACAGCGCACGATGGGAAACAGCGTGCTGCAAAGTGGCGCTTCCTTCGGCGCCATTATCACGCCGCTCATCATGAATTGGATGCTCGCCGGACGTACCGAGCCGGGCCTTTGGAGACAACCTTTTCTTGTGATTGGCAGCTTCGGCGTGCTCTGGTTGATTGCTTGGTTCATGCTTCTCCGGAAATCGGACTTTGAGGCAGCGCCCATGCCGCAAGGGGCGCCTGAGCTTCAAGCCAGCCTTTCGGATAGCGCGTCCTCAGCGGGCGAAGGAAGCTTTTGGCGCGTGGTTGTCAGTCGTCGCTTTCTCGTGCTCGTGGTCATCGTCGCGTGTATCAACACCTGCTGGCAAATCATTCGGGCATGGCTTCCCAAATTTCTCCAGGAAGGCCGGGGCTATGGCGAGTCCGAGGCGCTCTATTTCAACTCGCTTTATTATATTGCAACGGATATCGGCTGCCTGGGCGCGGGTGCCGCGTCGCTCTGGCTGGTCAAGCGCGGCCTCAGCGTCCACGGATCGCGAGCGCTGGTATATGGCTGTTGCGCGGTGCTGACCGCGCTGACCGCCATCGCGGCGTTCTTACCCAAGGGTTGGCTGTTGCTCGCCATGCTGTGGGTCGTGGGCGCGGGAGCCCTGGGACTTTTCCCCTGCTATTATTCGTTCACACAAGAGTTAAGCACTCGACATCAAGGAAAGGTGACCGGCCTTCTGGGGCTGGTGGCGTGGGTCGTCTCCTCCCCCTTTCAAAAGCTCTTCGGCCGGCTCGTGGACCGAACGGGCTCCTTCGATATGGGTATCGCGCTCGCGGGCTGGCTGCCGCTGATGGCGTTCGTGTTCCTCTGGCTGTTCTGGGACCGAAGGGACAAGGGGCAGAATCGCGGCACAGAAACGTAACTTGGTTCAACGCGCCACTGAGAATGTTAAATCTAATCCGGTCGCGCCTATGACAGTCCATCTGTTTCCCGCTTCAATCCCACCCTGATCTACACCGTCGCTGCCAACACTGTAAACGCGGTAGCCGTTTGACAGCCGTGCATAACGGAGCGGTTCGCCATCGAACGGGTCCTGGAACACTTCTGAGATGAACACAGGTGTCAGTTCCTCCAATTTGTCCGGAAGCTTTCCCGCATGCCGCAGCCGGAACTGTTCAATCGCCAGACATGTCAAAGCAGCGCGCCGCCTGGCCTCAAGCTCCGCATTCGGCGTGATCACAGATTGGAGCACGTTTCTAGAGTTCCATGGGAACCCTTGATTGTTATTCGGCATGAAGCCGAGGCCCTTTGCGCCAAGCTCTTGTGCTCTTCGAAATCTCTCGGGCCACGGCAACTCCGCAATGCGTTTGAATTCGTCAATCGCGTCGAGGAAAACGATGAAGCTGCGATCATTAGCCCCGGACCATTCGCGAACCCGGCTCTGTATCTCCATTCGGATGACGTCCATCGGCGGCGGTGTGCCAACCATTCCGCCACCGGGAGCACTTGCCAGCTTCGGAGACAACCGACGAAACTCGATCATCTGGTGTTTCATGGCTTCTAACGAACGTTGCAAATCCACGCGGGCATCCACCTCGTTGAGCGATCTCTCGAGCGCCTTTAAATCGGCGTCCGCCAAAGAGTGTCGAGTCACGAGCCGCTCCATCGCAGCAAGCGCTCTGGCAAAACAAAGCAGCCGGACGTGCGGAAACATCGCGCCAGATTCATTTATCGACTGCCCCAAATCGAGCAACCGGTGGAGTGAATCCAAAGCACCCTCCACGTTTCCTTCCTCGATGCGCAGAACAGCCTCGAGTCCCAGCAATTCGCTGACCATCCAAACGGATTGTGACTGGATGCCAAACTTCGGCGATTTCCAATCGAGAGCGTATCGTCCCGCCCTCAAGGACGGAGCGGCGTGGATGATAGCCAGGGCGACTCGGTTCGAGGAAAGGGCGCTGCCGATAGCCTCCTTCATTGCGAGCGACAAAGATTGCCCAGCGACGGGGAATGCCGCCCGGAAACCAGGCAGGTTGTTCTGAATTGGCAATGGAAGTTGAAACAGCCTGAACAGGCTCGGAAATACTCGCTCCATCAAGTCGGCGGCGTCCGTCTCGTTCGTTGTAGGAGCGCGCCCCGAATCTAATTGTTGCGTCCGAATGGACGATGCCATCCGCTGCGCCGCCGCCAGCCGGTGCTCAATCTTTCTCGTCAGCGAGTACCGATAGCTCAGCGGCCAGACAAGAATGACGATCAACAATGCCGTCGCCAAAAATGTCCGTTTCCTTCGGCGACTCCACAACCCAGCCTTGATTCGAGGCGATTCTGAGTTGATCACGCCGAGCTGTCCGGACGGAGCTTCCTTCGCGGCGGTATCGGCGATTGGATCGTGAGTGACGTTGTTGTATTCTGAAGGGTTCGCCGCGACCGTTCGGAAATGTCTTAAAAACTTTCGACGCGCCGAGAGAGCCATAACGCAATCCATCATCAACGCGAGGACAAGCCAAACGAAAGGGCCCAACCAAAACGGTAATTGGCCGAGCCCGGTCCAGGCCCAGGCAAAACCCACGCCCGCGATCAAGGCATAGAGAAGCCATCGCAGGCAGAGCACTCGAAAAAGCGTCCCAGCAACGGCTCGATTCAAGCCGCGCGCCCTCAAGCTGAGCCACATTCCGATCCAACGTAATGCCACTAAATCGGCGAGCAGGACGGGCATGCTCATCAGGAGCCAAGTTCGTCCGAGTTGCGTGCTGGAACCGGCGCCGATGCTGCGCAGTATTCCCAACCAAGCGAGAAACGCCAGGCCAAGCACCGCCACCGCCGGCCAGCCAAACTGTCGCCGCAATGCGATGGTTTGCCCGTGAACCAACTCATTTGTTCCGAGCGGCGCGCAGAGCAACAACTCGAGAGCGCCGCATCGGCGATCTTCGATCCAACGATTGCAAACCTCACCAGCGAACCAGACCTTGAGTAGAACAGCGATAACGAGTAGCAAAAACAGTGCTGCCTCGTAAAAAGCCAACGGGTATTTCAGGTAAATCCAAAGACCTATCCCGGCCAGGGGCACAATCAGCACCCAAACAGATTTCGTCTTCAATCGGTGACGGCTGGACAGCCAGCAACATGGGTTGCGGTCGAGCAAGCGGCGTCGGAATAATGCCCGGCTTGCCGGCCCGCCATCGCTCCAGCGTCGCCAAAGCTCGGCCCACCGTGCTCGTCGCCGACCGCGCGGCCTGTCTTTGCAAACGTGCGGCACGATGAGACAGGACAATCCGAACAACACCCAGGAAAGGGCATGGGTCTGCGCCAATGAGCTGTAAAACGCCGTGGCTGCTGTTGCCCCAAACACCGGCTGCCGCGAAAGGGTAAACGCGAAGTAGGGACTTACGGCCAGGATCGTCTCCTCGACCTCAAGGCCGGTGCCGCTGAGGAAATTGTTAAAGGCCAGGAAATACGCGATTTCGTACGGACCTACCGCGACCATGATCACCAAGAGCACCGAACCGAAAAACGCCTTGCGTTCGTTTTGGCTGATTGTGGATACGAACATCGCCGCTGAAAGCGAAAAAAACAACGTGTTGCCAAACACCAAAACGCCCCGCGCTATCTCACTCGCCGCGACCCCGCCGAACAGAAGCGCGACCGACAACATCGGCACAATCGCGAGCAGCCCATAGATGGCATGAATCGAAGATGAAGCCAGCTTGCCCATGATCACGTCGTGCCCCTTCAGATCTGTGAGGAAGAGCAGCCCGAGTGTGCCATCGCGTTTTTCTTCGCTCAAACAATCGGCGGTTACAAAGGGCCCGATCAACAGGCAATAGAGAAACGCCATGAACGATAAGATCAAGAAAAGAGCTCTTCCTTGATTGATCAGTGAAGCGGGCGCTCCTGCCAGGAACAGAAACCATAGCATGAGGAGGCCCGCCACACCGGATGCGGCCACACGAACCCAATAAGTGCTCCTCCTCCGCGCCTGGACGGACAGCTCGCGCGCTACGATGGGTAAAATGGGCATGATAGTTCAACGAAATTTGATTCAATTCATTCGACAAGAGGATGGTCCAACTGTTCGAACATCGGTGTTTTAAAAGCCGCGGTCACTTCACCGCGCCGAACGCGGCGAAGCAGTTATTCTTGTGCAAAATCTCGACGGTTCGGAAGCCGCAATCCCGCAGCAGATCGAGTTGGAACGTGAGCGGGCGCGGCGAGTCCTCGTGTCCGACATAAGCCAAGACATGGTCGCGATAAACCGCGTCTTTGAACTGCTCGAGATAATCTCCGTAACGCTTCCACATTAGATGTTGCACCGCCGGAACAGAATGCTCGACAAGGTCAGAAATCCAGAGTGAACCGCCCGGTCTGAGGGCGGTGTACACTTTGGCAAATACGGCCCGCCATTCCGCCTCTTCGCGCAGATGATGAAACACGGCCGCCGCCACAACGATGTCGAATTGCTCGCGCCCCAAGTCCAGGTCGCGAATATCGCCTTGCAGCGTCGCGACCCGGCCCGATGTCGCCGCGCTGACTCTTTGGAACGCTCGCTCGATCATGGGCAGGCTTAAGTCAACCAATGTGGAATCCAAGCCAGGCAGATGCTGCAACAGTTTGAGCGTGTAATTGCCCGCGCCGCAACCGATGTCCAGCAAGTTGACCGCCTCTGGATTAGTCGCGACAGCGGCTCGGGCGATCAATTCCATTGTCAATGGGGCATCGATTGTTGCGGATTGCCCGGTGTCGAGATTCGAGAAACGCTCGACGTCGGCATCGAAACGCGCGCGAATTTCAGTCGCGCTAGATTTCATCTTGCTCATCCAACCAGTGTCCAACCAATGGCCCGCGCGTCAAGCAGATGAAATACGAGTTTCGTGTCGCGCATCAGCCTTAAGTAAGCAGCACGGACAGGAAGGGCCGCGCGATGGGAATACTGCCAGGATGTGGGTAACTCTGGGGCTGCGGCGGTAAGGATGCCGAGGCTAACCTCGGTGGGAAGCGGTTTTTTGACAGCCCCGAAATTGTTTG
>CAMAWP010000172.1 GCA_945861765.1 Akkermansia muciniphila
CAAAAGGAAGCTGCTAGCTCGGTTGGCGCGCGCACATGCTGCATATCCGCGCAAGGTAACCAGTATTGAACCTCAGCCGACATCCAAGTTCAGCAAGAAGTCATTTACCTCTTTTTTCATTTTTCGGCTCCTCCGACGCTGCCGTCGCTGCCGTCGCGAGACTCAGCTTGGAGAATTTTGAAAATATCTCGCGACGGCAGCGACGTAAGGGATCAAAAGGAAGCTGCTCACTCGGTTGGCGCACTCACGCGATGCATCTCCGCGCAAGGTAACCAGCGTGCAGGCATCAGCCGACATCCAAGTTCAGCAGGAAGTTATTTACCTCCTTTTGCTGGTCGCTCTCTCTGCTTTTCAGAGACTCAATTTCCTGGCGCAGCTTCTCGAGCTCGGTCTCCTGTTCATCGAGCTTCTTCACATAGCGCGAGTAAAGTTCTGAGCTCTGGATTATCTTGGCCATGTTCTCCCGAATTCGCGCCTGTTCCTGTGATATCTCGTTGATCCGTTGTTCCCGGCGCGTTCGCTCGGCGATTGTTTGGTTCACTCGATCGCGGAGGCTGACCACCTTCTGCAGCGCCTCCTTGACTCCTTGGCCCACTTTCTGGGAGCTGAGATAGTAACCGAGTGCATTCGAGCCAGCGTTGATGATCTGAATATCCTCTCGCAGTTGCTTTTCCTCGCGGACCACCAATTTGGCCTCTTTCCCTGCATCGACGCTGACGGCGAACCGATAGAGATCGCGCGTCCGCTCGCTCGACTCTTTCGGCTCAATCAAGGTCCAATCGGATCGAAACGGGTGTTCGATCAGGATTGTCTTCTTCTTTTGATCGCGGTTTTTGATGTTGAAAGTCCGCTCCTCGGTTGCTTTTCTGGACGCAATCAGAGTTCCCATCTTGATCTGAACTTTGACCAACTCCTGACGCCCGGCTCCGATTTGTGGTTCGACCTCTGTCTTGAGATCGATCGCATAGCTGACTAGGCGCTCCTGGGCCGGCGGGAGATCTTCTATTCTTGCATCGCCCGCGTAAGCACCGCTGTCGAACACTGTCATCGGGCCTTGCATCAAGTGAAGAGGTGTCGTGTTTTTCAACCTGAATCCGTTGAGCGGACGCTTGGCGTGAACGCTCTGATTGTAAATGGACACTTTCTCTCCCGCGACCTTCTGGCTCACGATGGGCAACATGGCCGATTGCTGCCGCGCGACACTAACGGGAGTTTTGATAGTGTACTGAAAGAGCTCGCCCGTCTGAGCACCATCGGCCGCGGAAGAAACATTTTGGAAATACATTGCCGCCTTACCCGAGTCAGGCGATGCCATGCCCGCGACTCCACCACCTCCACCCCCGAACCCGCCACCCCTCGTTCTCATTGCCGCCGCTGGCGGAGCGGCAGCGCTGAGATCGAGCTTTCGTCTGCCCAAACTCTCCGGCTCGGCACTCGCGAAGGCTCGCAATCCATCAGCATTCTGTGGCTTGTCGGCGGCGACCTCGCTCAATCTTCTGCCGTCCATCCCTTCTCCATAAACTTGAGGGCGCAACGACAAGTAAAGCTCGGGCTCGACGACCGGGCGCGTCGTATAAAGAGGCTGATAGAGATCCATCATGAACGAGATCGGCCGCCCCGATACGAGCGACAAACGAACCTCGTTCCAATCCTCATCCGTCGTGTTTTCAATGATTGCCCAGCCTTGCAGATACGGGGCTTCGCGATCGTCCAGCACCAGGCGATAACTCGTTTTCCAAACCGGTGTTTGAGCAATATACGAAACCGACACCTTGCGTTTGCCCTCACCATCGAACGTAATGGCAACCGTCTTCTTCTGAGTGTCATGACCTAAAGCCAGCACCGCGAGAGCTTGCCGCAACTCGGCGTTCAAGCGGTCGTTGATCAGTTTGATTCGGCGGATTTCGGAGAGTGGAAACGATTGCAATCCCTCGTCCGTCAGCAGGTTCAAATATTCCACCTCGACCTGCTTGTTCTCACCGACAGGCTGCACTTTGCGCTCGACGCCGAGTATGGTGCCGACAACAGGTCCTGGTCGCAGCACTTCGACAGCCTCGCCGCGAACCTGATTCAACAACTGTCCCATACCGGGATTCTCCGTCAGATCAATGCCGAAACTCCTCAACGTCTTGGTCAACGGATCGCGCGAACCGTAGGCCACGGAAGCAATCCGGCCACCGCCCAAATCCTGAACGACCATGCTTTTCAGGAGATCATTGATGTCATCCACTTTAAACCGCAGATCGATCTTCACCCGTCCGTTTACCTCGCCATCACGCTGAAAGTAACCCACGCCGCTGGAGTAGAGAATGACTTCGGAGAGCGGCAAAGCCATGGACGCCGCACCGCGATCGGCGGCTTCAGCTTTCGGTTCCGCAGCCGAACTGGAATCGACCCTCGCCATCACCACACTCGCAGCCAAACAGACAACAATCAGACGTTTCATAATATTTAGAATCCTTTCACCTCTCCATGAGGCGGAAAACCAGCCAAAAGACTTCCGCTGAAATTACCGACTCCGGAAAATTGTAATCGACGGCCCCATGCGCGATTGCTTGCGGGCTCGAACGCCCACGATTCCGGGTTGCAGATCTTCCGCGCCGGTTACAAGGGCCGATCCAAATCCGCGTCAGTCACCGCGCCGAGATGGGCCGAGTTGACAAGCTTGGCGTACTTGGCCAAAACACCTCGCGTGTACCGCGGCTTTGGCACCCGCCACATCGCTAGGCGGCTCTTAATTTCTTTTGCGGAAATATCCAAATTAATCTGCCGTTTCTCCGCATCAATCGTAATCGAGTCTCCATTCTTAATGATGGCGATCGGCCCGCCGCAATGAGCTTCAGGAGTGATATGCCCGACAACGAATCCGTGACTGCCACCGGAGAATCGTCCATCGGTGATCAACGCGACATCTTTGCCCAATCCTTTGCCCATGATCGCCGAGGTCGGAGAGAGCATCTCGCGCATTCCGGGTCCGCCCTTTGGGCCTTCGTAGCGAATCACAACGACGTCGCCCTTTTTGATAGTCCCATCCAGAATTGCTGCAAGCGCCTTCTCCTCGGATTCAAACACACGCGCTTTTCCCGTAAAGGTCAACCCCTCTTTGCCGCTGATTTTGGCCACCGCGCCAGTAGGCGCCAGATTGCCATAGAGAACCACCAGATGACTGTGCTTCTTGACCGGGTTGTCGAACCCGCGGACGACATCTTGTCCGGGCGGGTAAGGTTTCGCTTTCGCGAGATTTTCCGCCACGGTTTTTCCAGTGACCGTCAGGCAATCGCCATGCAACAAGCCTTTGTTCAAGAGCATCTTCATTAGCGGAGTCAGGCCTCCGATCTTGACCAGCTCGGCCATCACGTATTTTCCGCTGGGCCTGAGATCCGCTAGAACGGGAACTCGTTTGCCGATCCGGGTGAAATCATCGATGGTCAATTTTACATTGGCCGAATACGCCATGGCCAGCAGATGCAAGACAGCGTTGGTTGATCCTCCCAATGCGATGACCACTGTGATCGCGTTCTCAAACGCCTTCTTGGTCATGATGTCCTTGGGGCGAATACCGAGCTTAATCAGATGAACCACCGCGGCACCGGCGCGATGGCAATCATCGCTCTTCTCTTTGGAAATAGCGGCTTGGGCGGAGCTATTCGGCAAACTCATCCCCATGGCCTCAATCGCCGAAGCCATGGTGTTGGCCGTGTACATTCCACCGCAAGAGCCAGCTCCAGGAATAGCGCGAGCCTCCAAGTCCGAAAGTTCGGCGTCCGTCATCCGCCCATTCGCGTGGGCACCGACCGCCTCGAAGACTGACACCACATCAACATCCTTGTTTTGAAAGCAGCCCGGCAAGATCGTTCCACCATACACGAAAACAGAAGGGCGGTTTAGTCGGACCAACCCCATGATGCATCCCGGCATATTCTTGTCGCAACCGCCGATGGCGACCAATCCGTCCATCCCCTCGCAACCAGCGACCGTTTCGATCGAGTCGGCAATGACTTCGCGCGAGACCAGCGAATATTTCATTCCTTCCGTTCCCATCGAAATGCCGTCGGAAATAGTAATCGTATTGAAAACAATTGCTTTGCCTCCCGCTTCATTGACACCTTGAGCGACTTGAACCGCAAGTTGGTCGATGTGCATGTTGCACGGCGTCACCATGCTCCAAGTGGAAGCGACGCCAATCTGGGACTTCTTAAAATCTTCTCGTTGAAATCCGACCGCATGCAACATGGCTCGGCTGGCAGCTCGCTCGGCGCCATCCACCACCATCGATGAATGGATGCGTTCAAGAGATTTCGGTTGATTCGATCGGTGGCGGGAATTTTTCGTGGCAACTGTTTTCATATTCAGGGCGCTGAATGTCACTGAAAATGCGGCGGCTGGCAAGATCAGGAATCGATTCCATATAATCCTCGTTGCCCAGGGCAACGGGCTTTGAACATTTTGGATGTGATTAGGTTGAACAATAAAGCTCGTTTGGATTACATTGTGGAAAACGAAAGTGGCTAATGATTCAGAACGAATTCGAGATGCTTATTTCGGACACCACCAAAAGAATTGCCGGTGACATTTCCTGGACTGAGGACGAAGATCACTCACCGTCAGTCGAATTTCGGGTCGAAGTGGAGTCGGATGCTGGTTATCCGATTTTCGTTTGAGGCAGCTACAATGCTTCCGCGCTGACATTGACCTACTCTCTAATTCATCGCGGCTCGGGTCGAATATATGCGTTGGATTTGGGGAAAGATCATCATAACCCAGATTGCCCGTATGTCGGCGAGAAGCACAAACACCGATGGAATGAATTGGTCCGCGACAAAGAAGCCTACGTTCCGGATGACATCACCGCGCAGTTGAGTGATCCGGTTGCCGTTTGGAAACAGTTTTGCGAAGAAGCCAAGATTCAACATGCGGGAAAGATGCAGCCGCCCCCGCAACAACAATTGGATTTAATATGAGCGCCAGTCCATGCGACCTAATTCAGCAGACGATCGGCGAGCTTTTCACTTGTTCGTCAGTCAATGAATACACTCGAATCCGAACTCCATTTCTTTATCCCGATGGCGATGTGGTCGACGTTTATCTGAAGGAGAAGACTGGAGTGGTTACTTTAACCGACTTGGGCGAAAGCTTACGATGGCTGAGAATGCAGAGCTTGTCTCCCCGCCGATCGCCCAAGCAGCAGAAGCTACTGGAAGACGTTTGTCTTACGCATGGTTTGGAGTTGTTCAGGGGAATGCTCGTCTTGCGGGTGATGACGGGCGAGACGATGGGCAAAGCGGTGACGCGATTGGCACAAGGGGCTTTGCGAGTGGCCGACTTGTGGTTCACCATGCGGACGCGATCGATGGAATCAGTGAGCGATGAGGTGGAGGAATTCCTCAAAGAGAAAGCCATTCCTTTTGATCGCGGAGAAACGCTCATCGGGAGGTCTGGAAAACCATGGCGAGTCGATTTTCACACTCGTGCTCCTCGCCGAAGTTCACTGGTCTGCGTCCTGAGCACGGGAAGCCGGGGAGCGTCCCGGTCCTTGGCTGAACACGTCTTGGCCACTTGGTATGATCTGAGCAACTTAAGAGTTGGGCCAGAGGCGTTGCAATTTGTCTCATTGTTCGACGATACGTTGGATGTCTGGTCCCCAGAAGACTTCAAGTTAGTGTCTGAGCTTTCAGAAATCACTCATTGGTCAAAGCCAGACGAGTTTGCGGCCAAACTCGCGGCCTAATGTCAGCGATCATTAAGAACAATCGGGCTGAGTTTTCAGCTATCACGAACTGGAGTCTGTTGCCATGAATCCAACTTACGTTACGCCGGAGAAAGAAGCGCAGACAGATGTTGAGAGGTCGCGGACGGCATGGATGAATCTGGGTTCAGTTCAATTCCGTTTTGTGACTGGTGATTAGAGATGTCGGATGCGGTTTTTGTATTTTTGTAGGAGCTTTTCGTTGTGGTCGTCTCCGTTGCTATTGCTGCTGATATAGATTTCCGGAGCGACTCCTTGACTCAAGGCATTCTCCATCGCTTGCACGATGATCAGATTGATAATCATCGCCCCGGTAATAGTGGATGTTGGGCCGACTTTCGATGGCATCCCAGGCAACTCCAAACAGGCGTCGCCAGAGACGCCGCAATTATCGATCGTCAAGTCGGCGACCTCCGCGAGGTTCTTGCCGGATGGATGGCGCGAAGGCCACTCCTTGCTGTGCGCCAGGTTGCTCACGGCGATCACTTTGAGGCCTCGCTCTTGCGCTGTCAGGACCATCTCGATCGGGACTGCATTCCGCCCCGAGTTGGAGGCCACGATCAACACATCGCCGGCCTGCACCGGATAGAGACTCAAAAGTTGGGCCGCATATCCCTCCTTCCGCTCCTGCCAAGTTGCTTCGATCGCATTCTCGTGCAGCATCAGCTTAGGGTCGAGAATCGGCACTCCTCGGACAAGGCTTCCAGCCCGGAAAAAGATTTCCTCGGCTAACAAATGCGAGTGACCTGTTCCAAAGGCGTAAAGCCAATGATCCTTCGCTAACGCGGCCGCGACCCAATCCGCTGCTTGATGCAGTTTGCTCCACTGCGTCGCGCGGAGTTGCTGCAATTGCTCCTGCACGATTTCAAAATATTGCGTCATGATGTTCATCATAGTTTTCTCCCCAAGTAAAGTGACCGTTCACTCCCAGCGCCCACGCGCGCAAGTTCGTCAAAGCCAAGTTTCTTGTAAAACCGCTCTGCTCGCGAATTGGTGGACGCCATGGCCAAGTGGACTCCGGTCGAACCCAATTGCGCCAGCCGCTCCAGCAATGTGGCCATCATGCGACCACCATTGCCCTGCCCCTGCGCGCGCGGCAACAGGTCGAGGTGCAAGTGCGACGGATAATCGCGAAAGGCATCAGGATAATAAATCTTGGGATGATGGTACTCGTAATAGAGTTTATCCGTGGCGTTCCACTGTGCGGAGTCGCCACTTGGAGCGGGATTGCGTTGAACGATTTCAGGAAGCCATCGGTCAAGGTAAGCTCGATAAAACCGAGCTGAATCCAATGCTCCAAGGGCGTAGCCGCATATCCCTTCCGCATCTTCAAGGACGAATGCCAACTCGGGCTCGATACGGAGATAAGGTCCAACGAAGATATGGCCGAGGGCTTCGGGATCGCTGTGGAGATGTGTGGCATCCTCGCCAGCATCGCCTGTTTTCAGGCAGACGTGGTAAGCAGCAGGGCCATCTTTGGGCTCGCATTGACGAACATGAAATTGAGTGCCAAGCATATTACGAATCAGAACTCCACAAAAACCAATTAGCACCGATTTACCGGAGGATGGTCTCTCTATCGGAACTGGAGCGCGAACAAGTCTGCCTCCTGCATTATGAACCGCAAACGCACCGGTCGGCCGACGAGAGACGCAACAGAGCTGCCTTTCGCCCAGGTTACGGTTTGCTCGATCGCGTCGCCCACCAGGGTCCGGCAGTCCGCGATCGCATAAGCTGGGAGCGGTTGGCCGTCCTCGTCCTGGATTTCCACCCGCAGGCTCCCTCCCGCACTGGTCGAGTAGTTGAGGAAAAGTTCATGGCCGGAGAATCGCAAGGGACGCGTTACCATCTCACCAACGTCGTCCCCGGCGTGGACCGATGCGAAACCATCGGTGCGCAGCACGAACCGGCGGAAGGGCGTCGTGTAAATCGACATCTCCGTCGGACCCGTGGGCACAACATTCAGCGCGGCATAGTTAGCGCGATTGCCCCAGCGCGCGGGATCGAGGCCGGGGCGGATGAAGGCTTCGCGAAACGTCCGGTCGTAGGGTCTGTCGCCGCGAGCCGTCATGAACAGGATGTCGGTGCTCTCACCCCGTCCCGCATGAAACCGCGTCGGCAGCGCGACGTAAATATGCGGAGCTCGAAAGTAAGGGTGCGTTAGCGTCGTGTAGAGGTGCTCGTCCGGAAAGTTCGGTCGAAGCGCGACAGGTTCGCTCCACTTCACGAAATCTTCCGAAGTGGTGCGGCACACAGACCGCAAACGCTTGTCCAAAAAATGTCGAAAATAGCAGATGTAGCGGTTCTCGCTCTCGGACCAAAACGAGACGTTCTGGGAATCGAATGCGTATTCTTTCGTGTAAGCAATCACCGGTTCGGGGCGCAGCTTCCGCCAACGAATGCCGTCGCTCGACACAAACGCCACCAGTGAAGATTTCACGGTGCCAGCGAGCGCTTTGAATCGCTCGTCAGAAGTTACGCCGAGACGCGTGTCAAGGAACGGAGAGAAGTTATGGCAGAACGGCGGCTCGTGCAGGATCACGTTGTTCTCCTTGTTGCCGTCGATCTCGATCAAGCCGAGCTTGGGCTTCATCCAGTGAATGCCGTCACGGCTCTCGCAATAGCGCGTGACTTCCGCCGGATGGCCGTCGAACTTCGCTCCTCGACCGTCCCGAGTGTACAAACGGAACAGATCGCCGTCCTTTATCACCGTGCCGTATTCCATGGCGTCAGCCGGCTCGGTCATGACGGGTGCAAGCTGCGGCTCGTGCAGTCTGAGGTGCGCGCCGGTGATGCGGTCGATCAGAAAGCGATCGACGAACAGCTCGCGCCGCGAGCCCAAGGCAAGCACCTTCGCCTCATGTTCCGTGGCCAGTGCTGCGGACCCAGATCGGGATGAAACCCCTGCCGCCGTCAGGATCGCAGCCGTAGCCTTGAACCAGTCTCGTCGTGTCAGACATGTTCCGTTCATAGTTTCCTCAGTTGGTTGGAAGGGATGCTTGTTGCTTACTTCTTTTGCCGGTGACGAGTCAAGACATCCCAATCGACAACCCTCGTTCGAATTGATTTACTCCATGGGCTTAAACCATGATATGGCGAACCTGAGTTTGTCTCCTCACAATGAAGCCTCCGTTAATTCCAGACTCTGCTTGGTCACAACTGGCCATCTCCCTCGAAGGCGAACTTCGTCGAGATGAAGTGTCCCGCACGCTGTATGCCACGGATGCCTCGGTGTATCGCGAGGTTCCGCTGGCGGTGGTTTTTCCGAAGCATGAGGATGACGTGCGCCGGTTGGTCGCCTTTGCGCACACGCATGGCAACTCCCTGATCCCGCGCACGGCGGGCACATCGCTTGCGGGCCAGGTGGTGGGCGCGGGCATCGTCGTGGATGTGTCACGACATTTCACACGCATCATCGCAATCGACGCGAAGGCGCGCACCGTGCGTGTTCAGCCCGGTGTGGTGCGCAACGAACTCAACCTCGCCTTGAAGCCGCATGGCCTTCAGTTTGCACCGGAAACCTCCACGCAGAACCGGGCAATGATCGGCGGCATGGTGGGAAACAATTCCTGCGGGGCGAACTCTGTCATCTATGGCAGCACTCGCGATCATCTAATTTCCGCGCGCGCCGTGCTGAGCGATGGATCGGTGACGGAGTTCAGTGACTTGACCGGCAATGATTTTCAAGTGAAATGCGCGGTCGATTCGCTTGAGCACTCGCTTTACCGACACGCGCACGACTTGCTCGCGGATGAAGCGAACCGCGCCGAGATCGCGCGCGAGTTCCCGAAGCCAAACATCCATCGGCGCAACATGGGATACGCGCTCGATCTGCTCGCCGAGTGCGCGCCGTTCACGCCGGACGGACCGCCATTCAACTTCTGCCGCTTGCTTGCGGGCTCCGAAGGCACACTGGCCTTTCTCACTGAGATCACACTGCGCTGCGTGCCGCTGCCACCGCGAGAGAGCGCCCTCGTCTGCATCCACTGCGCGAGCATTGACGAGGCATTGCAGGCGAACCTCATCGCGCTGCGTCATGCGCCGCGCTCCAGCGAACTGGTGGACCGCTACATCCTCGACTGCACGAAGACGAACATCGAGCAGCGCCAGAACCGCTTTTTCATCCAAGGCGATCCCGAGGCAATTCTCGCAGTCGAGTTCGCCGGGGAAACTCGGGAGGAAGTCGATGGCGCCGTCAAGGGTTTGGAAGCCGACCTGCGCGCCGCGGCTCTCGGACACCATTTCCCGGTCGTGTGGGGAACAGATCAAGACCGGGTGTGGAACCTGCGCAAAGCCGCGCTCGGTCTGCTGGCCAACGTGCCTGGCGATTCCAAGCCCGTCGCCGTCATCGAGGACACGGCGGTCGATCCCGCCGACCTGCCCGCTTTCATCCGCGACTTCGATGCGCTGTTGCGTGAGCAATCGATGCGCTGCGTGCATTACGGCCACGCCGCGTCGGGTGAGCTTCATTTGCGGCCCCTCCTGGATCTTAAATCGTCCAAAGATCAGCAGCGCTTCCGCCTCATCGCCACCGAGACCGCGCGCCTCGTCAAACGCTACCGAGGCTCCCTCAGCGGCGAGCACGGCGACGGCCGGCTGCGCGGAGAGTTCCTCCCGATGATGGTGGGCGAGCGGAACTACCAGCACTTTGTTGCCATCAAGCGAGTTTGGGACCCTCATGGCATCTTCAATCCGGGCAAGATCACCGCCTCGGTGCCGATGGACTCGCATTTGCGCTACACACCAGGACAGACCACGCGCGAGATCGAAACCTTGTTCGATTTCTCCGCCACGCAGGGCTATCTGCGCGCCGCTGAGAAATGCAGCGGTTCCGGCGACTGCCGTAAATCGCACCTTATGGGCGGCACCATGTGCCCCAGCTACATGGCCACGCGACGCGAGGAGGATACCACCCGTGCGCGGGCGAACATCCTGCGCGAGGTCCTCACGCGATCCACTGCGCTCGACCCCCTCGACAGTGAGGATATCAAGAGCGTGATGGACCTCTGCCTTTCCTGCAAAGGCTGCAAATCCGAGTGTCCGTCCAATGTCGATGTCTCGCGGTTGAAGGCCGAATTTCTCCAACACTACCACGATGCTCACGGCGTGCCGCTCCGGGCGCGGCTCATCAGCTCCTTCGCGACGATCAGCGCGCTCGCCAGCCGCGTGCCCTGGCTATGGAACACCGTCGTCGCCACCCCCGCGCTTCGCCGCATCGTCAATCGTCTCAGCGGCTTTCATCCCGACCGCACACTGCCGCGTTTGCAACGGCAAACGCTGCGCCGATGGTTTTCACAACGCTCCCCATTGCTTCCGGCTTCCGATGCGCGCGCTGTGCTGCTGTTCTGCGACGAGTTCACAGATCACAACGACGTGGCCGCGGGGATCGCCACCGTCGAGTTGCTGGAAGGTCTCGGCTATCGCGTGGCGATGGCGCCGCATGGCGAGAGCGGGCGCTCCAGCCTCTCGCAGGGCCTGCTTCGCCGGGCACGGAAGCTGGCCCGACACAACGTCAAGGAACTCGCCCCGCTAGTCAGCGCGGACAAGCCCCTCATCGGAGTCGAGCCTTCCGCCATCCTGTCTTTCCGCGATGAATACCCCGATCTCGTCGGACCGGACCTCGCTGTCACCGCGCGCGGACTCGCCCCGCACTGCCTCACGCTGGAGGAGTTCCTCGTGCGCGAAGCCGACGCCAAACGCCTCGACCACTCCCGATTCGACGAGACACAGCGCACAATCAAAGTACATGGCCACTGCTTTCAAAAGGCCCTCACCGGTCTCACTTCCGTCGTTCGCGCTCTCGAACTGCCACGAGGACACCGGGTGAGCCTCATCCCGAGCGGTTGCTGCGGCATGGCGGGAGCGTTTGGCTACGAGGAGGAGCATTACGAGGTGTCCATGAAGATCGGCGAACTTGTCCTGTTCCCTACCGTGCGTGCCCTGCCTGCGGAGACGTTTATCGCCGCGCCCGGAACCAGTTGCCGTCATCAGATCCACGACGGCACCGCGCGCATCGCGCTGCATCCCGCACAAATCCTTCGTTACGCTCTTCTTCCTTCATGAAATCCTCCATCGCCACCGAGCGTTCGAATTTCCATCACCTTGGAAGATGTGACGGCGCATCCATCGTTCAGCGAGCAACTGCGCACTTCGGAAGCTGTCGATGATTCGTCCAGTCGAAACCCATTTGCCGTTATCCGGCAAGTCAATCATCTCCATGTCGGCGTCGAGCACGCAGGGTTCGGAAAGGGTAAACCGGTCGCACGTGGAGTTGTGATTGATGGAAACACAAGGTTTTTGAGATAGCACCTCTTAAATATTCGGCATCAATTCATCTAGTGTGATTCCCGCTTGCTTCAAAATGGATTGAAGTGTTTTCGGACGAATTTCCCGGTGCATCGGGATGCAAGGATGATGCGGGCCTTTGACGTAATGCCGATGCGAACCAGTCTGGCGACGAAACTCAAAGCCCAGCCGCATCAAAGCGCGGCATATTGCCTCGCCAGACAGATCGCGAGGCAGTTTCATGCCGGCACCGTCAGGACCGGATCGTTCACGAAATGCAACCGGATGAGCAAGTGCCGCTCCGGTTCATCAGGCTCAAAACGACAATTCACGAGATCTCGGATCATCGGGGCGAGGGCTTCCAAGCTCTCGGCCTGAGTTGCCATTTCTGGATCGTGGCACGTGGCAACAAGCCATTCTCCATCCTGTTCCACTTCGAAAATTAATTCGTTCACAGCACAAGACTACAAGGTCCGCTTCGCCCTATCAAGCATTCCGGCGGGCCGTCAGCCGCGAAGTCATCGGAGTCGTTCAGCGAGCAACTGTGCGCTGCGGAAGCTGTCGGTTAGCGATAGGCGGCTGCCTGCATAAGGTAGAGCTCCGAGTATTGACCGCGCCTGGCCATCAGTTCGTGGTACGTTCCGACTTCGACCAGTTTTGCGCCATCGAGGACAGCGATGAGATTCGCCATGCGCACGGTCGAGAATCGGTGTGACACAAGAATGGTGATCTGCGCTGTGTTTCCAGGCGCTGCTGCGGCGTAACGTTCGAAAAGCGCGTGCTCGGTCGCCGCATCGAGTGCCGCGGTCGGCTCATCGAGGACTAGCAACAACGGGTTTTTGCGCATGAAGCCTCGCGCGAGCGCCAGCTTCTGCCACTGACCGAATGACACTTCCACTCCGCCCGGCCACGTCGGCCCCAATTGTGTGTCTAGCCCCGACGTCAATCCCGCGACCACATCGTCTGCGCCGGCGCGTGCGATCGCGCCAGCGACCGCAGGCTCATCGTGCATACGCGGCACGTCGCCGAGGCCGACCGTTTGGCGCGCGAGGAACTCGAAGCGGAAAAAATCCTGGAACGCGCCGGCCAGCCGCGCGCGCCACGCGCACATCCTCGTCAGACGCGCCCCTGGGAGCGACGTTATCCCGCAGCGGCTGCTCGAACCGAATAAAGTCCTGGAATACGGCGGTCACGCGCTCGCGCCACGATTCGAGCGAGAGCTCGCGCAGGTCGATACCGTCGATCTCGATCACACCGGATTGCGGGTCGCACAGCCGACACAACAGCTTCGCCAGCGTCGTCTTGCCCGCGCCGTTCTGTCCGACGATGGCGAGCGAAGATCCGACGGGAATCGTGAGATCAAAGTGATCGAGCACCGCCTTCCCACCCGGATAAGCGAACGTCACATCGCGGAAGCGGATCTCGCGAGCCGGTAGGCCAGCAACCGCGCGCGTGCCTGAGGCGAGCGCTCCGGCGGGACGCATCGCCGGTTCGAGCCGAAGGACGGCGGCGACCGGCGCGGCCGCTCCGTCGAGCGCCCCCATGGCAATCGCGAAAGCCGCCGGCAGCACGCCGCGCAGAATCAACACAACCCACCAGGCCACGGCGACCAGTGAATGACGTATCTTGCCTGACCGTTGCGGAGTTTGTGAATAACATGATCCTGAACTTCTGAATCAGCGGAGTATTGCTTTGCCTCAATCGCAGAAAATCTTTCGGCACTCATAGCCCTTTGCTTTCTTGCCCTCCGCCTCAAATTTTCAAAATGAGAATCGCTGTCGAAGGCCAGGGAAGATGGGCGCAATACCGACTCCCCAATCATTCACAATGGATCAGAGTTGAGATGAGTGAGATGGTTCCCCGCTGTGTTCAGTGGAACCATTTCCGTGTCCGGGCTGGAAAACTCACTCCCTTACCCACTGCCTGGAGTTTGGGCATTTTCCGCCCGTGTGCTGTTGTAACCGATGATGTTTCCGACTGACATCTCCCGGAGGGGATCACGAGAATAGCCCACACCTATCTCCCGGAGGGAGATTTGAGAATAGCCCACCCTTTCAAGGGTGGGATTGCGTCGCCAATACCCAAAGTCCCGAAGGGACGGTTGAACTATTCTCGGGCGATCCTTTGTCCTGAACAGACAGTAGGAGCTGACGTAGGACATTGGGGGATTCGGCCGTCCCTGCGGGACTTATGCAATCGCTAATTCGAACCCGGCAATGAACTGTGCGCATCTCAGATTTTTGCAGAGGAATAAAGCGGAAGGTAGAAATCGATCCTGAGGCCGAGGGGCCGGAAGATCCAAGAAGGTCGGAATGGGGCCTTGGGCATCCGGCAAAATAGTCTAACTTTGAGCGGGACTCTTGGCTCCG
>CAMAWP010000173.1 GCA_945861765.1 Akkermansia muciniphila
TGTTCATCCCAATCCAGCGTTGAAACGCTGGGCTATTTTCGTCTGTCCCTCCGGGACAATGACGCCAAAGTTCCGCTGGAAATCACTTCACGGCAAGGACCTGTCCAGCAAAGTTTTAGGCCTTATCTAAGCGCCATTCGGGTCAGGACTGACATTTGCATGGCGTGAAGACGAGTTGGAGGATTTTACTGTTTGCGGATGGATCCAACCACTTCGACGAAGACCGGTACCCCGGCGACCTCCGTTGGCAATGGTCGTTTGGCTTCTTCGCTCAAATTGACTTTCAGCCCATAGCCGTCTTCAAGTCGCGTGATTCCCACACCAACGACTGATGCCAACAAACCGAAAACGCTCGCGGCCTGCGTCTTTGCTGCTCGAGCTTCATCTATTGTGCTTACTTTCATTTTTCGGATATGGGAATTCTTCGCCGCTGGCGAACTTTGGTTGACTACACCATGCCACTTAACCTCCCTGTGCGCAATCCTTGTCAAAGAGAAAAGGCGTCTCTTCAATGCCGTCCTAAAAGAAAACGCAGCTTCCCAAATCCGTCCCCGCCAACTCCATCGTCAAAACGCCAGATCCACCTTCAACGTGTCGAGCACGGTTTGGATTGGATTCGCGTAGGTCAGTCCCTTCCCATTCGTTCCGCCTTGGTCGCCGCCCGCGAAAAGAAGCGCCACTGCTTTCAGGTCCTCGTTCACGATGAGAGAACCACTGTCACCGCCCTGGCTGAAGGAGCCGTCCTCCGCGCCTTCAATCTCGATTTGATTGTCGAAGCGCAGGTTGCCGATGTCGTAGCCCACCACCACGTTGTCGAGCTCGAAGGCCGTGACGCGTCCGCGGGTGAGACTCGTGGTGCGACCCACTTTGGCCACTTTCGTTCCCGCGTCCAGAAACGCCGGGCCGATTCCGGCCAAGTTTCCCAAGCCTTGCAGCTTTCGAAGGTTGAATTTGATGCCTTCATTGATTGAGGCGATGGCGCAATCCACGAAGTTCACTCCGATCCGTTTCATCGTCTCGAATTTCGCCAGTTTGCCGATGATATCCTTCGGGTTTTGGCCTCCATCGAACGCCCCGGGTTGAAGAATGGCGTCCCCTACCTTCGCCCGGTTCTCATCCGCCAGGACGTGATTGTTGGAAAGGATGTGCAGGATCTGACCAGTGCGGCTCCGCACGAAAAAGCCGAGCGTGCCCGCCGTGATGTGGAAGTGCCCCACCGACCCGCCGATCCGCAGCGGACGGTTCCGCTTCTGGTGCCAGGGCTTGGCCGACTTGAGCACGCGTCCGATGTAGCGCACATCCACCTCGCCCTTGGCCCGTTTGCGGATGACCTCGACCTCCAGGCTGTTCTCCATCGTGCGATGCTGCAACCGCAAGGCGAGCAGGAACTCTTTGCCCTTGGGCGCGATGCCCAGCGCCAGACTTCGGGGGGTGGCGCTCACGGCGGACAACGCCTGGCTGGCCACGCCAAAGCCCGACCGCGTCCGCATCGACTCCGCGACATGGGACAGCACAGACTTCGAGAGGGTTTGCTTCAATTCTCGGACTGAATCCAGATTCATAACGATTTGCTCCTTTGGTTTGATGCTTTCGTTGCCCACGCGGACAACATGCGGCAAATTTGTTCCTCCAATTTGTGATGTCGAGTCTTTTCTTCGATGAAAAACGAGGCCAGCGTTGGGCGAATTATGAATGCGTAGCAGCCGACGTCAGGAGGCTCATATATTCATCGTGAGAGGAGTCGGAGCCTTCTCACGTCGGCTGCTACAATTCGATGAATTCTTGATCCGGCTCTCATGCGAATGAGAAGTCTTTCAACTCGCGTTTCAATGCCCCATCGGCGGCTTGGGGCGGCTTGCTCGTATCCCGTTTTCCCCAAGTCTGTCGTCGGGGCGGGGTCGGACCAGAACAAGCAATAGAAGCTCGGCCACTTGCTTCATTTCCGGCCCCATTTTTGACCGCAAGAACATTTCTAATCGACGCAGACGCCACGTTGCCGACGACCTAACCAATCCGCTCATTTAGAGATTAAGACTGGTCTTCAGTTCCCGATTGAGAAAATGTTCCGTCAGCAAATGACCCGTTTGTTCGCCATCAATTCTCGCTCCCGGCATTGGCTGGTTTGGATTGCTTTGCTGGTGCCGTTTGCCGCGGCGGCCTTTGCGTCGATTCCTCATCTCACCAATGCCAAGTATGGGGACTACACGTATGCCACGGACGGGTTGACGCTCACCAACGGGAACAACTCCTACACGGTGATCGCGACGGATAGTTCCATTCGCAAGGATACCAACGTAATCACCGCTAATCTGCCGAGCAGTGTCAGCTTCACCTATGACTCCAACGGTAATCTGACGAGCGATGGATTGCGGGGTTTTGATTACGACGACGAGAACCGGCTGACGGGCATCACGGTGACACACAGTTGGAAGACGCTCTTGATCTACGATGGATTGGGGCGGCGACGTGGACGCTATGAATATCTTTGGTTTAACGGAGCGTGGGCTTGGAACCTGCAGGTCGAATATGTGTATGACGGGAACGTAGTGGTGCAGGAGCGCTGGGGCGGAGACGAACCGTGGGTCAACTACACGCGAGGCTTGGACGTAAGCGGAACCTGGCAAGGAGCCGGTGGCGTTGGAGGCTTGCTCGCGTGGAGCCAGAAGATTAGCGGAGCCTATCAGAGTCACTATTACCACGCCGACGGCAATGGAAATGTAACGGCAATGCTGAACACCAACCAAGTGGTGTCCGCACGCTACCTGTACGATCCTTACGGGAACCTCTTGGCGAGCAGCGGCGGAATGGCTGATGTGAACGTGTATCGGTTTTCGAGCCAGGAGTTTCATGAGAAGTCCGGGCTCTATGCCTACGCGATGCGGTTTTATGAGCCGAGGTTGGGCCGCTGGCTAAACGGCGATCCCCTCAGAGAAGGGGGTGGGGTCAACCTCTACCAGGCGATGGGAAATGATGCGATCAACCGCGTCGATGCGTGGGGGTTAACAGATTTTATCTATGGTCCGATGGATGCGGCCTTGTTAGTAGACCCTGAATTTCGCAAAGGTTTCAACCAAGGGCTTGTGGTTGGGACCGCAGTAATCGCTGGAGTTGGTGGAGTAATCGCTGGCGGCGTTGTCTATGGACCGACACTACTGGGTACGGTCCTGGCCAACCAGGCAACGACCACAACGTTAACCGTGATCGTGGCAGAAACTGGCGCAGCTATCGCAACAGGCAGTCATGGTCCATCGCCCATACAAGTGCCGACAGCAGCCGCCAACACAGTGAGGACAATCGTGACAGGATCGCGAGCCATGAAATCGGTAAAGGCCGCAAAGAGTACGGCCCAAAAGATTGCTTTGGGTAAGTCAATTGGGTTGGATGAGTTTGCCGCTTCTCAGGGTGCACGCAACCTAATGAAGGATCCGAATTTTCTAAATACTATAGCTTCTGAATTGCGTGCGGGAACGAAATTCTCTGTCGACCTGTCGGGAATTGGGGGTGAAGTTGGTCCCGCAATTCAGCGGGCCGCTAGTGGCAGGGGAACCCCGTTTGACATGGAACTATTGGAAATACGAAACTTTATCAAAGAGATTGGTGCGGCAGAGCAGATAGAATTCTTTCTCAGCGGAGCAAAGACTGGGAATCCTTTTTGAGGGAACTATGCCAAGCATGATAGACCAAATTGACTCGTTCTCGTTCGGAAAGACACAGCTTTTTTTCGACGAGGCCCGATTGGGAGAGGAAGCTAGGTTGAACCTCTCATCCTTTCCCGGCAGTGGAGCGGGATTTACAGCTGAAAATGTAAACCTGTTGATTGGGGCTCTTCAAAAAGCAATCGCCAGGATGGAGATCGCTTTAGGAGCTGTTTTGAATAATCGGAGAGCCATTTTCTACATGTGGCATGACGGACATGCAAATCTTCTCAGATGGTCGGTTATTTCCGATGTAGGCCAGACCAAGCTTCCTTTTAGTTCAAATGTCCACGAGGTGGACATCAGCACCGTAGTCAAAGAATCGGCCAATCCGGTGGATAATTCAGGTGTATTGTCTATGAATGAAATAGAGCAAATGACTTCTAAAGAATTGAGGAAGATCAATAGGGCAAAGGGGATTCCATTCATTAATGCATACGTTCGGAGGGTGCCGGGCACCGGAGCCGTTTAGGTGTTCCTTTTCATCCAATTTGTTTGGGAACTCCATAAAGGGGTCAGTCCCGGCTATTGGATAATTCTGATTTCCGGCCCCGTCTTTTGAGTCTTTAAGCCATTTTTCGGCCCTCCTTTTTGAGCGCACGAATATTTCTGATCGACGCACACTCCTCTGTTGCCAACGACCAATCAATGCGTTCTGCGAGAGATTAAAGACTGGTCTTCAGTTCCCGATTGAGAAAATGTTCCGTCAGCGCCTTCCCATCACGCTTGGCTGCGTGACGGGAAGTATCCACTGGGCACTTCATACTCTGCGGTGTGGGGATTGGTCCAACAATGCAAGGCGCGCCGTTGCGGCTTGGTGAGAGTTTGAGCGTCATTGTAAATGGCCCGGTGTCCGCCCGGCTTGCCGGAGAGTTTGGCGCAAGCGATGATGGCAAAAATCGTGCGCAAACGATGGCGTTTGCCCTGGCCTTTGCGGTGGTCGCTCAAGTCGCCAAAACGTTCCAGCAGACTGGGCAAATGGGCCGTGGCTATGCCGCATTGCACGGGCAGCACCTTTTCATACTGACCCCAAGGCTCGGGTAAAACTGCGGAGGATAAGAGAGCTGGCCCATCGGGCTCCCCGCTGTTTTCGGTGGAATCATTTCCGCGTCCGGGTTGGAAAACTCACTCCGGAGCGGTGCCTGGAGTTTGGACATTTTCCGGCCGTGTGCAGTTGTAGTAGCCGACGATGTTTGCGACTCACATCTCCCGGAGAGGAGATTCGAGAATAGCCCACCCTTTCAAGTGTGGGATTAGGGAGTAAATAGCTAAAGTCCCGAAGGGACGGTTGAACTCTTCTCGGGCGATCGTTTGTCCTGAACAGACAGTAGGAGCTGACGTAGGACATTGGGGGATTCGGCCGTCCCTGCGGGACTTATGCAATCGCTAATGCGAACCCGGCAGTCAACTGCCGGGCTATTCTCGAATCTCCCTCCGGGAGACGAAGGCAGCCAATAGGTCCAAACTCCAGTCAGCCTGGCGGGATGAAAAAAAGGTGTTCATCCGCTGTGGACCTATTCCACTGAAAACAGCGGGGAACCGCGGTGAGTCTTGTTAAGCACACGGGCCCAGACAGGCGCGGAAATTTGCGCTTGGCGTAAACTACGCTTGATGACAGCTTGAATACAAATATCTCGCGCGCGTCAGAAAATTTGAGTCACGACCTGTCTATTTAACGCTCATGAACCTTGGAAGAGAGTGATGAATCTCCTGACGTCGATCTCCACGAAGTTCGTGGGCCCTCGATGGGTGCCACGAATTTCCCTGTCCCCGCTGCTCTTGCGGTTCGTCGCGGCGATGTTGTTGGCAGGGACTGGATACAACGCCTCCGCTGAATCGACTTCTTCCACGCCCTCTTTCGAGCGCGACATCCGGCCCATTCTCAAGGCGCATTGCTTCCAATGCCACGGCGAGGGAGAGAAACTCAAGGGGGGAGTTGACCTCCGGCTCCGGCGGCTCATGCTCACAAACAGTGAGTCCGGCCAGGTGATGGTCCCGGGCAAGCCCGGCGAGAGCATGATCCTGAAGATGGTCGCGTCGGGCGAGATGCCGAAAGGTGAGAAGAAACTCACGTCCGAACAAATCGCCAAGCTGGAGCAATGGATCAAGATCGGCGCGCCCACGCTGCGGCCGGAGCCTGCCGAGGTGCCTAAGTTTTTCATCACGGAGGAAGAGCGCCAGTTCTGGGCATTTCAGCAAGTCAAACGCACGGAGCCTCCCACCGTTCGCCACAAGAAATCGGTGCGCACGCCCATCGATGCGTTCCTCCTGGCAAGACTCGAAGAGGAAGGCCTCGCATTCGCTCCGGCGGCGGACAAGCGAACGCTCATTCGGCGAGTCTCCTACGATCTCACCGGCCTGCCCCCGACTCCCGAGGAAGTCGCTGCCTTCCTCGCTGATGAGTCGCCGGATGCGTACGGGAAGCTCGTGGATCGGCTGCTGGCTTCGAGTCATTACGGCGAACGCTGGGCGCGGCACTGGCTCGATGTCGCCGGCTACGCCGACTCGAACGGCGGCACCGAGACCGACTCCGAACGCGGCTGGGCCTGGCGCTATCGCGATTACGTCATTCGATCGCTCAACGCGGACAAGCCCTTTGATCAATTCATCACCGAACAACTCGCCGGCGATGAACTCGTCGCGCCACCGTATGGTGAACTCGCCGACGCTGATCTCGACAAGCTCATCGCAACCGGCTTTCTCCGCATGGCTGCCGATCCGACCGGCGACGGCCCCGCGGACGCAAATCTCTCTCGCAATCAGGTCATCGCTGACACGGTGCAGATTGTTTCCTCGTCGCTGCTCGGCCTGACCGTCCAGTGCGCGCAATGCCACGACCATCGTTACGACCCGATTCCGCAGAGCGATTACTACCGGCTGCGCGCGGCGTTCGAGCCAGCGTTCAACTGGAAGGAATGGAAAACTCCCAGCCAACGCCTCGTCTCGCTGATGCCGAAGGATGACCGCGACACAGCCGAGTGCATCGACTACGGGGCGCGCACGATTGATGATGAGGCGAAGCAGCTTCACGACGAGATGATCGAGAAGTTCGTGCAGAAGCAACTCCAACTGCTGCCCGAGGAAATGCGCGAACCAGTGATGGCCGCGCGCCGGACGCCGGCGGATAAGCGGACGGAGGAGCACAAGAAATTGCTCCGCGATTACCCGACCTTCCAGGATCACATCATCCTTGGCGAAGTCGATGTCGAGGGCGCGAAGAAAGTGGCGGCGGTTCGCCAGCGTGCTTCCGAAGCCCGCGCCAACAAGCCCGCCGACCCGATGGTGCATTGTCTGGTTGAAGAGCCGGGAAAGAACGTGGAGACGTTTCTCTTTCATCGCGGCGATTATCAGCAACCCCACGAGAAGATCACACCGGGCGGATTGACCGTGCTTGCCTCGCTCGCAGCTAACGACATTCCTCCCACCAACGCAACACGCCGAACGACCGGACGCCGGCTGGCCTTCGCCCAATCCATCACCAGTGCCACGTATCCTTTGACCGCGCGCGTGTTGGTCAATCGCGTCTGGCATCACTGCTTCGGAGTAGGGCTGGTTTCCACGCTCGGCGATTTCGGCGCGCTCGGCGAACGGCCCACGCATCCTGAGCTACTCGACTGGCTCGCGAGCGAATTCGTCTCCAGCGGTTGGAAGCTGAAGTCACTCCATCGGGCGATCGTCGCCAGCGCCGCTTACCGCCAGGGTTCCGTGAGCGCCGCCGCGCAGGCCGCGGATCCCGACAATCGGCTGCTGGGTCGAATGCGTTTGCGTCGGCTCGACTCCGAAAGCGTTCGCGACTCGTTGCTCGCGGTGAGTGGTCGCCTCGACACGAACATGTTTGGCGCGCCCGTCCCGGTGGCGGTGAATGCGCAGGGCCAGTTCGTGGTCGGCTCGCAGAACAAGGACGGTAACGGCGATCCGACTGGCGTCGCCGGATTGGGCGGACCGGAGTTTCGTCGAAGCCTTTACGTGCAAGTGCGCCGCACGATGCCAGTTGGTGTGATGGAAGCCTTTGACACGCCGGCGCTCAGCCCGAACTGCGAAGCCCGCGCTGTCTCCACGGTACCGCCACAGGCGTTGATGTTGATGAACGATCAATTCGTGCTCGATCGCGCCACGGGCCTCGCCGAGCGCCTGCGCAGAGAGCGGTTGGGCAGCGCACGCGATCAGGTCGCCCTGCTCTGGCGTCTCCTGTTCGCCGCGGAGCCAACGGAGGCGGAAATGCAGCGCAGCCTTGTTTACCTTGCGGAACAGACAGAGACGTTGCGCGCGGCTCTAGCAAAGATCGCCGAAACCCGGAAAGACGACAAAGCCAAGGCTCAAACACCGGCGCCCGATCCATCGTTGCAGGCGCTGGCAAGCCTAGCCCAGGCGCTGCTCGGCTCGAACCGCTTCCTCTACATCGAGTGATATGAGTTTTCCATACGATCTTCCCAAAGGCTTCTGCTCGCGACGACATTTCTTGGGCGCGAGCGCGTTCGGCCTCACTTCGACGGCGCTGGCCTGGATGCTTCAGCAAGAAGGGTTGCTGGCGGAACCGGCACGACCTGAGTTGGAGCAGCGCAAATACGATTTGAATTCGAAGCCGGGACATCATCCGGCGCGGGCGCGAGCGATGATCTCCATCCTGATGATCGGAGGTCCGAGCCAGATGGACCTATTCGATCCGAAGCCGCTCCTCAAGCACTACGAGGGTAAGAAGTTTCCTGGCGAGCTCAAGTTCGACAACGCGGGCCAGGCCAGCGCGAAGGTGCTGCCCGGTTTGTGGGAGTTCAAGAACCACGGCCGCTCAGGCACGGAGCTGTCCTCGCTGCTCCCGCATCTTGCCGGTGTGGTGGATGACATCTGCGTCATTCGCTCGATGCAGACGGGCGTGAACAATCACGGCCAGTCGCTCTACGCGCTGGCGGGCGGACGAATCACGGCGGGCGCGCCGACGCTCGGGAGCTGGCTGAACTACGGGCTTGGATGCGAGACCCACGAACTGCCGGCGTTCATCACCCTCACGCACCCGAGCGGCGCGCCATTGCTCGCCGATCACAACTGGTCCAACGGCTGGCTTCCTTCGCTCTATCAAGGCACCGTCATCCGCCCGCGCGAGCCGCGCATTCTGAATCTCGATCCACCCGAGCACCTGCTCGGCGCGGGCCAGGAACGGCAGCTCGATTTCCTGCGTGAGATAAATCGCGGACATCTCGCCAAACACCCAGGTGAACTCGATCTCGACGCGCGCATCGCCAGTTACGAACTCGCCGCGCGGATGCAGACCGCCGCGAAGGAAGCGATGGATATCTCACGCGAGAGCGAGGCCACCCGAAAGCTCTACGGCATCGACAACGAATTGACTCGCGACTACGGCACGCGCTGCCTCATTGCTCGGCGGTTGGTTGAACGCGGCGTGCGCTTCGTGCAAATCATCAATAACGGCCAGAGCTGGGATCATCACAGCGGCATCGTGAAGGCGCTGCCCGCGGTGTGCGCGAAGAGCGACCAACCGGTTGCGGCGCTGATCGCTGATTTGAAAGCGCGCGGGTTGCTCGACACAACCCTGGTCCATTGGGGCGGCGAGATGGGTCGATTGCCTGTCATTCAGAACGACCTCGGCAAGGAAAAAGTCGGCCGCGACCACAACACCTACGGCTTTACCATCTGGCTGGCTGGCGGCGGGATCAAAGGCGGCATGACGTACGGTGAGACCGATGAGTGGGGTCACAAGGCGGTGAAAGACATCGTCACTCACCACGATTACCACGCTACCTTGCTGCATCTCTTCGGCCTCGATCACACGAAGCTCATTTACCGCCGCGCCGGTCGCGAATTGAGCCTTACCGACCAGAAGCCAGCCCGTGTCGTGAAAGAGATTCTGGCGTGACGGCATCCCGTCGATGAACCCCGCCCTATCGGCAAAACAACCCGAGCCCAGCACACCGCCACAACTCGGCGTCATCGGCCTCGGCTTGCTGGGGACCGCGCTGGCGGAACGAGCACTCGCTGCGGGAGTTACCGTGCTGGGCTTTGACATCGATGCCACCCGCCGAGCACACATCAACCAGGCGGGAGGTCGTGCTCTGGCTTCGGCGCGGGAAACGGCGCAAGCCTGTCGGCGGATTCTCCTGGTGCTCCCTCATGATGGCGTGACGCGCGAAGTGCTGGATGATATCGCCTCCTCGCTCACGCCCGGCACTCTCATTCTCGATGCCACCACCGGCGACCCGGATGCCAGCGTCGCGCTCGAGCGCAGCCTGGCCGAGCGCGGCGTGACTTACCTCGACACCACAGTCTCGGGCAGCAGCGCACAGGCCCGACGAGGCGAGGCGCTGTTCATGGTCGGCGGGACAAAGGAGGCGTTTGATCAATGTCAGGATTTGTTTCTAGCCATTGCCGGACAGACGATACACACCGGCCCGTGCGGCAGCGGTGCGAAACTAAAGCTGGTGACCAATCTCGTCCTGGGCCTGAACCGCGCGGCGCTCGCGGAGGGACTGGTTTTTGCCGGCGTGCTCGGACTCGATCCAGAGCAGTCTCTCGAAGTTCTGAAGGCGAGCACGGCCTACTCGCGCATCATGGACACGAAGGGTGAGAAGATGCTCCGGAGCGATTTTGAGCCGCAGGCCAGGCTCTCCCAACACTTGAAGGATGTGCGACTGATGCTGGATGCCGCTGCGCGCGCCGGCCAACGCCTGCCTTTGAGCGAGGCACATCGTGCCCTGCTCGAATCCGCCGAACAACTCGGCCTCGGCTCGCTCGACAACAGCGCCATCCTGCGGGCCATCGAAGCCCAACGCCGGAAGGATCGGACCAAATGAACGCTCTACCTTCGAACCACACCCCATGAACCACCACTCGCTCACCTCTTCCACGTCAGGCCTGCTGCTGATGATGTTCTGCCTTGCAGCCCGCGCCGATCTGTTCGTCTCGCCCACTGGATCGGATGCCAACCCCGGCTCGAAAACGAAGCCTTTCTCCACGATCGAGAAAGCCCGGGACACCGTCCGCGACCTAAAACGCGCGGGCAAGATTTCCAGAGCCGGACTCACGGTTTGGCTGCGCGGCGGAGATTTCCTCCGGACCAACGCCCTCGAACTGACCGCCTCCGACTCCGGCGCGGCCAATGCGCCCATTGTCTGGCGGGCTTATGCGGACGAGCGCGTCCGGCTGCTCGGCGGACGCAGGCTCACGGGATTTCAGCCGGTGACGAATGCCTCGGTGGTCGGCCGTCTCGACGCAGCGGCCCGCAGCCACGTCCTTCAGATCGACCTTCACGCGCTCGGCATCACCGACTTCGGCGATATGAAGTCGCGTGGCTTCGGTCGGCCGACGACCCCCGCGCACTGTGAACTTTTCTTTGCCGGCCACCCGATGACGCTGGCCCGTTGGCCGAATGAAGGCGCATGGGAGAAAATTGCGAGCTTTCCGTTGGGCAGCGGCAAGAACGACGATCACGGCGGGAACATCGGAGAACTGCCCGGTGGTTTCCTCTACTCGGGTGAGCGTCCCCGCCGCTGGCGCGACACAGGAGACCTGTGGGTGCATGGCTATTGGGCGTGGGACTGGGCCAACTCCTACGAGCGCGTCGCCACGCTCGACCTTGACCGGCACTTGATCAAGACCGCGCCGCCGCACGGCCTTTACGGATTCCGCGCCGGTCAGCGGTTCTACTATCTCAACCTGCTGGAGGAACTCGACCAACCAGGCGAGTGGTTCCTGGACCGGAAAAGCGGCATTCTCTACTTCTGGCCGCCAAGCCCGATTGCGCTCGGTGAAACCGTTTTTTCGACGCTCGACCAACCGCTCATCAAACTCACCGACGCCAGTCACGTCACCGTCCGCGGTCTTGTGCTCGAAGCCACACGCGGAAATGGCGTCGAAATCAGCGGTGGCGTGGGCAATCGGATCGCGGGTTGCCTCCTGCGCAACGTCGGAAATTTGGGCGTGACCATCACCGGCGGCACGAACCATGGCGTCGTGAGCTGCGACGTGTTTGATACCGGTGACGGCGGCGTGGCGCTGACCGGTGGTGACCGGCAGACACTCACACCCGGCGGGCACTTCGTCGAGAACTGTCACTTCTAACGCCAAGCCCGCTGGTCGAAATGCTACGCGCCGGCGGTGCTGCTGAGCGGCGTCGGCCATCGCGTTTCGCGCAATCTGATTCACGACCATCCGCACAGCGCGATCCTCTTCACGGGCAACGACCATCTGATCGAGTTCAATGACATTCACCATATCGCGCTGGAGACGGGCGATGTCGGGGCCATCTACACCGGGCGCGACTACTCGTTCCAGGGAAACCGAATTCGCCACAATTACATCCACGAGACCGGCGGCGTGGGCATGGGTTCGATGGGCGTTTACATGGACGATTGCGTGAGCGGCACCGAGGTCTTTGGCAACGTGTTCCACAAGGTCCACTGGGCAATGTTCATCGGTGGCGGCCGCAACCATCGGGTCGAGAATAACCTCTTTGTGGCCTGCGACCCCGCGGTGCGCGCCGATGGCCGCGGACTCGATCCATCACCGGTCTGGCGCGACATGGTGGATAAGTTCATGCGCCAGCAACTCGCCGCCGTTCCCTCCGCACTTTACCGCGAGCGCTATCCCGCGCTGAAGTCACTCGACGCCTACTATGGCCCGTCCGGCGGCCCGGCCATCGTCGGCACGGCCTTCAAGGGCGTGCCGCCGGAGGGAAACGTCATTGAACGAAACGTCTGCGTCGGCAAATGGCTCGACGTTGGCTGGCATGGCAAGCCGGAGATGTTCGATGTGCGAGACAACTTCGTGACGACGGATTTGAACCAGGTTGGCTCGGCTGCGGACGGCTTTCGGTTACCGAAGGATTCACCGGCGTGGAAGCTCGGCTTCCAGCCAATCCAGTTCGATCAGATCGGTCCGCGGCCCGACACCGACCGCAAGCGCCTCGCGCGATTCAAATGAGCGCCCCGCTCTCAAACGGCGCCCGCTATCCTGAACATTTCACACGCTTTCGAAGCTATCACATAAAATGTCGAATCAGCCATTAAGCACGCTGATTACTTTCTGCACGCAACGGGGCAAGTCCTCCCGCAGTTCATAAACCCAGAAGCGACAGACCTTCCAACCCAGACTTTGAAGTTGCAGGTCAGGATCAGATCGCGTTCATCGCCCTGAAATCCGTGGGCAGTTGCGGCGAGGAAACGCACTCGCTTCATGAAACCGGGTGGCATCGCATCGCCCGCTTCAAGCGCATCCTTCATCCGAATCATCTGCTGACGGAACGGCGTCACGACGCCAACGGTCCCGCGATAACCGCCAGCGGCGAGGCGGGACAACTCAACCCGGATGGCTTCGATTTCATCCGAGCACCATACCCCGGTCTGGCCTGGTTCCAATTCCCCGGCCACATAACCACCGCGTCCAACGTGCTGATGTGTTTGAGTTGGTTGGGTCGCCGGCCAACACAGCGCGTTTGCTGCGAGCCAGCAACGGCACAATGGATGGGATGTCGCACTGGCTGGCCTCGTCAATGATCACAAGGTCGAACAGTCCTGGCACGAGTGGCAGCGCGCTGCGAGCCGAGAGGTTCGATACCGACCAGAGTGGAAACGCCCGCATGATGAGCGGGAAATGCTGGAGGAATTCGCTGGCAGGGGGTCGGATACCAAGCTGGCACACCAAAGCCCGGCATCCAAGATGTCGAAGCTTAAGCCGCCGCACCGATGCAAGATTCGAAGATATGCTCGAAAATTGAGGCGCACTTCTGTTGATAGAGTTCGGGAGAATACGCCGATGGCAGTCCCCCATCCAAGGTATCCTCCACGGCCAGGCGCACCCTTGCGCGCGCGTCAGTCCGCCTGCGCCAATCCAGAACCAGGCTGGTCTTAAGCCGCTGTAACAATAGTTTCGCGACCTTCTTCACTTCCTCACGCGCCCCCGCGCTGAGGTCCGGACCAGGACGCGTGAGGATGTCGAACACGGTGAGTTCCTCTTCGGTGAGGTGTTCGCGGACATGGCGTTGTTCCTCGTCGGTCAAGGCCCGGCTGAACGTGACCAACTCGTTGAACATATTCTCAATGTTCCGGCTGCCGTTGTTGTAGCTCTCGATCAGTTCCTCAAACTTCTCGGCGAAGTCGGCCCGGGTCTTGTTCAGGCGAATCAGCTTTTCCAGTTGGGCGCGGATGGCGGCTTTGAGGACTTCAAGGTCGGTGTTCTTGTGTTGCGATTCCTTGAACCGGCTGCGCAACGCCTCGAGATCAATCTTCGACAGGTCCATCACCGGCACGGGCTTGGCGGGCATGTCCACGCCCGTGATGGAAGCATCGAGCAACTTGCCGATGTCGCCCATCACTTCCTTGATGTCCGCCGGTTTCGGATTGAGCTTGGTGCGGATGGCGTCGGCGATGGCCATCAGGGTGGCAACACGACCGGCGAACTCCAACGCCGCTGGATCGGGCTTCACCGCGCCGTAGAGCGTGCCGACGATGCGCTCATGGCCCAGGAACTCCCGGCGGAGCGGGTCGGGCGAGATGAGCGCGTTGACCGCTTCATCCAACCGATCAAGCCGCCGCTTGTCGCCAGTGGGAAGTTGCTCCATCGCCGGAAGGTTTACCTGACGCGTGGCGCAGAA
>CAMAWP010000174.1 GCA_945861765.1 Akkermansia muciniphila
AAAGTGCGGCCCGGTTTGAGAACTGTGGCCGTCCCTTGTTGATCGAAAAAATAAAGCCGCCCATCGGCATAAACCGGCGAGGCCGCGTACTTGCCGCCAACGCGTTCCGTCCACACCGTTTGCCCTGTCGCGGCTTCGAGGCAGGTGATGAAGCTTTCCTCGGCCGCCGTGTAGATCAGGCCATCAACGAGGATTGGTGAAGCGTATTTGCCCACTCGCGTCTTGAGCTTCCACAACACGCCGGTATCGGTCACGTCGCCTTGCCCGTCTGTCTTCACCGCCCACAGTTCCTTTTTCGATAGTCCAGTGACGATGAAGGCCAAGCCGCGGTCGAACAGTGGCCTGGGAGCGACCGACCAATCAGGGTATTGAACCTTCCAGATTTCCCGTCCGGTTCGCGGGTCATAGGCATACGCCGCCTTGGCGCCAGAGCTAAGCATTTGGGGTTTCCCCCCGACGTTTGCTATGAGCGGCGTGCTGTGCGCTTTGCGCAAATCTCCATCCTTGGCCATTTGACCCGGCACGCTCTCGTCGTTCCACACGACGGAACGATTCGTTTTCCATACGGTCTCACCCGTCTTCTTGTCCAGGGCGACATGATATTGCACATCAGCGCCATCCATGGTCAGGATCAACAGGTTCTCGAACGAGACTGGAGAGGAGGACGGGCCGCGGTAATGGCGGCAAGGCAGGTCGTCGCGCTTCCAGAGCACCTTGCCCGTGGTCGTGTCCACACAGGCCGTCCCGAAGCTGCCGAAGTGGGCATAGACACGGCCCGGCTCTATCACCGACGACGGCGTGGCGTAGCTATTCATCGAGGCACCGTTTCCAAGAGGCTCCGGGTTATCGGTGTGAAACAGCTTTTCATTGAAGCGCACCTGACCGCTTTCCGCGTCCACACAAATCGCGAAGAAGTCGTGTCCATCCGCCGTTGCTGTTGTCAACCAGACCTGGCCGCCCATGACCACTGGTGCGGACCAACCGCGATGTGGAATCTCGATCTTCCATTTAACGTTGTTCGTTTCGCTCCACTGAAGAGGAAGGCCGACGAGCTTGGCGTCAACCGAGGTCGAGGCATGGCCATCACCGCTTGGACCGCGGAACTCCGGCCAATCGGCTCGCGTTGATGGCTCACCAAAGGCCAACAGAACCATCATCCAAACAAAATGGGATTGGCTAGAGTTCAGGAAGCTCAAAGCTTTGCCGGGAGTAAAGAAAAGGACTTTGTCGTGGTTCATCGCCAGAGAGTGATCTGACAGCGGCACCAAGTCAATAATGCGGCATCGCGTCTCTGTCGCCGAGCGTGAGTGAAGCAGTGAAGAGAACAACGGAAAGGACAGCAAACTTCTCCATCGACACATGGTCTAAACCCGTGGGCAGCCAATTGGTTCAGCCGACTGACTTGTCTTGTCCCATTCACAACCACCGGTGAATGGAACAAAACCAGCCAAACCCTCCAACTCTGAGCCCTCAAAGCCAAGAATGGTTTTCTACCGCCCTTTGGATAAGGCACTCGCCGACAGCTCTCTTGCTAGCCGTCCAATTAGGATAGCTTGGAATGACGGGGGTGTTTCAACTGTTTCTTGCCGGAGGGCTTTCCCCTTCTCCCTTTGGGCTGTGAACGTTTTCCGCCTGGCTGAGGGCTTATCTTCTCCAACTCGGCGGAACGACGCTGATATTCGGCACGTTTGGGGCCATGGGCTGCGATCATGTGCATTGGCAGGCCAAACGGCACTTTCTGATTACAAATGGGGCAGATCACAATTCAGATTGGCATACTCGCCGAGCCGACAATTAGATTCCGAACATTTGACTTTCTGAAGCCGGTTCTGCAGTGGAACCAAATTTGTTGTGATCAGGCAACATGTCGCTAAACCTTTTTCACGCTGACGGCGCATGGCCCTTTTTTGCCTTGCCCAACCTGAAAATCCACCAAGTCAGCTTCGGCTGGAGTTGGACCGCTGATTTCTGAATGGTGGACGAACAGATCCTTGCCGCCATCGATTGGGGTAATAAATCCGTAACCTTTTTCCGCATCAAACCACTTAACTTTTCCTTGAGGCATATTATTAGTCTATTTGTTTCCGAGTGTTCCGCAGCTCGACGCATTATTTTGCAAAAAGCCGCGTCTTTTGTTTTCCTGAGCCGAATTATGGCTCAGGTAGCTGAGAGATAATTTAGCTTTCAAGAGCTAAGGCTAACAGATCGGTCGCCATCTGCGAGCTTAAAACTTCCCAACTTTTCGATGCCCCTTCTGTTGAGTGCTCCATCGCGCAACGTTGTGCCTTGGGTCAAACCGTGTCCATTTGAGTTCCTTGACAATAGGGACTCCTCCGCGCCTGCGAAGGCCAAGAACTCTGCGGCGGCTGATGCGAAGGCCCGCAACGGCGTTCCCAACCAACACCGCGAAACGTGAGAACCAGAAAGTTCTGGGATTCACTGCGCTTGAATGATGGCTTGCATCGCGTGAGATTGTCCGGGAGCGAGAGTGATGGTGTGTTCGCGGACATTGCAAGTTTCGATGCAGAGCATTGACGGCCATTCCTCGTCACCGAAATCAGCCATGGCTTTGGCTTTGGCTATCCACGGGTTCCACAGCACAGTTGCGTTCGAGCCTGTTTTCTGGACCACCAACTGCCGTTGCCAGACTGGATCGCGAACCACGCACGTTGAACGCGTGTTCTTGTAAATACGATCTGTTTCCGCCGTTATGCGGATAGGCTCGGCTCCTTCGGTTTGCGTGATCGGTGTTCCAACTGTGTTCAGATAGGAGGTGCCCGCCAAGCCTTCGATGCTCACCTGACGCACGTCACCAACGGCCAGATACGTGTGCAGTGCTGCCTCAAAACCAACCGGCCGATTGGAGGGGTTTCCCACCCGCAATTCCAAACCAAGCGCCGAACCCACCGTGACGCGATAATCCACTTCGAGTTCTCCATCCCACTCCTGCTCCGCCCACGACTTGGGCAGAAGCCGAAAGCCGATCTCAACCGTTCCATCGCTCCTGGTCTCCGCGCCGGTCACATCCCACTCGAGCACCCGCGCGAAGCCGTGCGAGGGACCCCGCCGCCCATCCTGGCGCGCGCCAAACCAAGGAAAGCAGAGCGGCACGCCGCCGCGGATCGGTTTGCCTGCCTCAAACGAGCTCCGGGCGCTCATGAAAAGGACCGGCTTCTGGCCGCGCGGTTGAAAATGGGTCACATGCGCACCGTGCAGATAAATCTGCGCTTCGGCGCGCTCAGTCTCAATCACCAAGCGTCGCAGCCCGCCTTGCCCCGACTCAACTCGCATGGTCTCTGGAAGTTTTTGCACACCGGATTCTAGCCGCCCGCCGCGACCTTTGCCAACGCAATTTCCTGACGACTCAGCAATTCTCGTTTTAACTCCCCGAGCGCCGCCCTCCCGGTCGCAGCCGCCTCGGGCTCGAAAAGGCGTCGGACCTCCGCGGAGCTTCATGACAATTCACTGCTGCGGCTGATGCTTCGCACGCCACCGCTCTCCGCAATGAGAAGGGCTGTGCGTTCAAACGCACGCTTGCGCTCCTCTGGAGTTTCAAGTATCTGTACGAACCCGTGCGGCATGAAACACTTTTTACGAGGCCAATTTATGCATCAATCCAACCCTAACCCCAAGAATCGACGACTGCCTGCCCATCGGCGGAAAGGCGGATTCACACTAATCGAATTGCTCGTGGTGATTGCCATTATTGCCATCCTCGCGGGCATGCTCCTCCCGGCACTAGCCAAAGCCAAAACCAAGGGCCAAGGCATCATGTGCATGAACAACACAAAACAGCTCATGCTCGCTTGGAAGATGTACGTGGACGATAACGCAGACAGACTTCCGTTCGCTTACGCACCCGAGGACAAGGCTAGTCCCAATTATAAATTTTCCTGGACCCACGGAATCCTCGACTGGTCCGATGGCAATACTCAGAACTGGGACATCGACAACACGATCAAGAACGGCGCCATCTGGGCTTACGTCGGCAACTCCCCGGCAGTGTATAAATGCCCGGCTGACAAATACACAGTCAAGCCGACGTCGGGGCCATATAAAGGGCAGCCCGTTCAGCGCTGCCGCAGCAATTCAATGAACTCTTGGATGGGCATGAACCAGGGAGAATGGACTTGGTTTGGTGGCCCAGAGTTCCGCAAATACACAAAAATGTCAGACGTGATCGATCCCGGCCCGAGCATGACTTGGGTTTTGGTCGATGAACACCCCGACAGCATGAACGACGGGTTCTTTTGTATCGACATGAACGGCTATCCGGATCCCAAGCAGGCCAAGATGCCTGATCTTCCCGCTAGCTATCACAATAACGCATGCGGTTTTGCCTTCGCGGACGGCCATTCGGAAATCAAGAAATGGAAAGACCCGCGCACGATGCCTCCGGTCAAGAAAACGGGTCCCCCTGGCGTCAGCCAAGCCAACAGTCAGGATGTGCTTTGGCTTTGGGAGCGGACCACTCGCAAATATAAGTAAGGAATACGACACGCGGTTCAGAGCGAACCGCTGAATTCGATCCAAGGTCCGGAATTACTTTTTGCGTTTAGAGAGAAGTAAGCGCGGCTGAGTCCAGAGGTTTTCCGCTCTGCTTTCAGATTGGGTGCTTTCTCGGATATTCTGTTTGGAACCTGGCTTGTGGGCAATGGCTCATCGGCCATCTTGGATCTTCCGACGCGGTTAGCATTGCTCCAAACCCATCGTGCGATGCGTTGATCGCGGTTGTTGCTACGCCTTTTCCGTCGCCGCCCGCGCTTCCTTCAACAGCGCAATCCATTTGCCCATGTAGTGGCCATGATCATGGTAAGTGCGACCGCTTACGAGATTGCCGTCCACCACGCACGGTTCATTCACGAAAATCCCTCCGCAAACTTCGAGATCGAACTGACACTTCGGCACGGTAGCCATACGTCGGCCTTTGACGCAGCCAGCACGGGCGGGAATCTCGACGCCGTGACATACGCTCGCGACGGGCTTATTCGTTTCGAAGAAATGGCGCGTGATCTGGATCAAATCCTTGTCGTCGCGAATGTATTCAGGAGCGCGTCCGCCACTAAAGAAAATACCGATGTACTCCGCGGGATTTACGTCCTTGAAAGCGATGGCGGCTTCGATTGTGTAGCCTTCCCATTCTTTGGTGATCGTCCAGCCCGGCTTCACTTCATGCATCACCATATTGTAGCGCCGCTTTTCCGGCGCAGCGACGACAGGAAGGAAATCATCTTCGATGAGCCGGTAATAAGGATAGAGCGTATCGACGGTTTCGCTGGCATCACCAACGATGATGAGAACTTTGTTCATGGGATAGCTTTGTTCGGAGGTCGGGTTGAGTTGTTCCGCGGCTCTGCCTTCTGGTGCCACGGATGCAACGCAGTCGGTGGATTGGCGTAGCGCTTCATCTGCAACACGAGGCGCTGTCCGCTCCGCGGAGCAATCTGCACTGTGAGAAGCGGCGACTGGATCGGCGTGGTTTTCTCGCCCAATGTGACGGTCTCCAACTGATGCTCACCGTAGGCGCCGCCCTGGACAATGACCGTTCGTGGCTCGGTCTTACTCAAGTTCACCAGTGTCACCACAGCCTTGGTGTCAGTCATCTCTGAGACGAGCGCTCCGACATCATCGGGCACACCGGCGCGCTGACGCACGGGATCGAAATAGCGCAGTCGTGCATTCAGCAGACCTCCGTCAACACCCGGAGGCAAGCCTCCCCACATCAACTGCACCAGCGCCGATGTCGCCGCCGGGTTCAAGTTCAACATATTATCGGCCAGCCGTTTTTCTGGCGTGGACTGATCGCGGCGCATGGCATTGACGCGTGCTCGAATCGTCTGAAGGTCTCGTTGCAACGCCGTTTCAGGATAGTCCGGGGCCTCCCCTTGAAGATAGCTCATCCAGCCATCCCGTTGCCCCAGTCGTTTGAGATCCTCCGGCTTCATGGACCAATACCAAACCTCCAAAGCTCCAATGTCCCATGGACGCCCTTGCCACCCGTACCAGCCTTGCTCCCCGTGCATTGTAGGATATTCCAAATGGCCATTGTTCGTTCGAGCATTCGAGTTGACCGAGTTGATCATGTTCCGCCAAGCGTCCACGTATTTCTGATCGCCCGAAACCCAGAGCGCGTTGTTAAATCCGACGAGCGCCCTCGGGATGCGATGCCGATTTTCCCGCCTCCCGGTGACCGGGTTCACCGGGCTGAAGCCCCAGCCGTAAGCGTTGCCCCACCACCTGCCTTCAGGACCGCCAACCGTTCCCTCCAAATCAACGTAACTGGGAATGACCCATTTGTTCTGCTTCATCCGGTCCACCCAGGCATCCACGTACTCCAGAATCCACTTTTTGTATTTCTCCTCATGGGCCAGCATGTAGGCGTTCAAGGGCAGTGTTGTAGCGACCAAATTGAGGCAGTTGTCCCCGACGACATCTGTGTATTCCTGGTAGTGCGCCAGGAATTGCTGAAAGGTGCGCTCGCCATGAAGCGCCTCGAAGCCGGAGACATCAAACGGATCGCCGACCCAGTCAATAGCCGTTGCCTTGCGCAGCAACGGGCCTCTGCTCCCATTGAGCATACTCTTGATTATTTTGTGGTGCGGGTCGTAGTTTTGAGCTTCCGGATCCTCATTCATGTAAAACCCGGCGAAACGCCGCGCACGTTCCATATATTTTCCATCCATCGGCGTCGAAAGCCCCATGCGGTTGAAGAGTTGCTGGCCCTCACCCAGGTGCATCCAATCAGCCTGAACGCAAAAATCCTTGTAGTACATCCCTTGACGGGCGATCGGCACCTCGGTCGTCTTGGCGTCGGTGTATTGCTTGAGCATCCCTTCCCATCCCTTCAGATACATTTGAAGAACCTCATCGCTCGCACCGAGCGCGTGCAGTTCCGGCCAGTGATTGAAGTTCTCGAAGGCATCGTCCGGTCCGTCGTTGGCACCCCAACGCACAAAGCATTGCAAATAGCCGCGGTCGTCAAAGTAACGCTTAAAAAACTCGCCGCAGGCCGGGACGCTGTCGGCCAACAGTTGCCGTTCCAGAACAGCCCATCCGGGCGGTTCCATCGGAGTTTCGACTCGCACGGTGACCTGCGCGAACAGCGACGATGTCGCCGCGGCCAGAGCAGCGCAGACTGGAAGCCTGCCATATCGCCGGTTTGCGACGTGCGGAGTGGCCGATGCGTTTGGCGTTGGGTCATCAGCCGACGCTTTGTCGATCGCGCGCAGATGACTAAGTTCACTCCAAATTTGCGCTACGGTGCCTGAGAATGGGCGCAGCTTGCGAAAGTATTCGCCGATCAATGTGCGCACTTTCGTGGCTGCCAACATTAGAAGACAAACACGCGAGGTCGAACGGTTCATTTTTTTCCTCCGGAAAAAACGGTGATTTTGCAGAGCCACTCAAACATAGGCAGATCGGGTTCTCTCAGTATCCGATCTCGCTGGAAAACTTCTTTTTCGTATTGCTTCGGAAATCACCCAAGGCCTGTGCGATCTGCGCCAGGAGTTCCTCGGTAGAAAGACCTACGGCAGACCGGGCCGCGGTGATGACGGTGTCACATTCGTTGGCGTCCATAAAACGGAGAGCTTCCAACACACGCGATTGATCTTCGTCAGGAATCACCAAGAATCCGTGTTGATCTGCATGGATTAAAGCGTCTGGCTCGACACGTCGGCCAAACACCTCGACCGGAACATTCCATTTCACCGGGCATACCTTGCCGTGACCGACACACAATCGCCGCGCCAAGGCTTTGAAACCCGCATTGGTCATCCATTCCACGTCGCGGATCGCGCCATCGGTGATTGTTCCAACACACCCCAAGGCTTTGTGGGTATTCGCCATGACTTCACCCCAACCCGAGGCAAAGACTTTGGGCTTCTCCAAATCTTGCGTCACAACAATCTTGGGGCCAGGTACCGAAGCAACATAACGGAAGTATTCGTTCCATGAATTCGGGTTTGCCTCACGGTGCTTCCCGTTGCTCGGCTCGATCACCAACGTGACAGCGTACCCCACCATTGGCCCCATCTGAGGCATGAAATCGCGAGTCTCTTCGATGTTGAAACAATCGCGGGTGCTATCGTGCGTCGTGATCTGTTCCCAGCCATTGTAGATCGTGGGTGTATTCCAACGCTTCATTTGCAACAACTGGCCGTGTGTCAAAACTCGTTTCTTTGTATTCGATTCATTGCTCATAGAAGATTCCGGTTCGTTTCAATTCTGTAAATGCCGCGCCCACGCTCACGCCAGGATGTCCTTGACGACATGGCCATACACGTCGGTTAAGCGGAAATCGCGGCCGCTATAACGGTAGGTTAGCTTTTCGTGATCCAGACCCAGCAGGTGAAGAATGGTCGCGTGCAAGTCGTGGATATGCACCTTGTTTTCGGAGGCGTAATAACCGTAGTCGTCGGTAGCACCGTATTTAGTGCCGCTCCGGACGCCACCTCCGGCCAGCCACATCGTAAATCCGTGAGGGTTATGGTCGCGGCCATCGGTGCCTTGCGCGACCGGTGTGCGACCGAACTCGCCGCCCCATAGGACCAACGTATCTTCGAGCAACCCCCGCGCTTTCAGGTCCTTCAACAACCCGGCGATCGGTTTGTCCACTTCGGCTGCGTTGTTCGTGTGGTCCCGTTTCAATTGGCCGTGTTGGTCCCACTTATAGCTGTGGGTTACCTGTACGAACCTCACTCCGCGCTCGGCAAACCGCCGCGCCATCAGACATTGACGGCCGAAGTTTTTGGTTTTCGGATCATCCAGGCCGTAGAGCTTCAGTGTCTCGGGAGATTCACCGGAGATGTCCTGCAATTCTGGGGCGGCCATTTGCATGCGAAACGCCAGCTCAAACGAATCGATGCGTCCTTCCAAAGCAAGGTCCGGGCCCGTCCTTATCAATTGCTCCGAGTTCATCGCATGAAGAAAATCCAGCTCCATTCGCTGAATATCCCGAGGGGTTTCCGTGTTGGCGATGAAGGGTAGCGTGGCTTTCTCAGACGGAGTGCCCGCGTTGCCGACCGGTGTCCCTTGATAGGCAGCGGGCAAAAAAGCTGAACTCCAATTGTTGAGACCGCCATGCGTGAGCGTCGGACAAATGGTAATGAACCCAGGGAGGTTTCGATTCTCCGTTCCTAGTCCATAGTTGATCCATGATCCCATGCTCGGACGAACGAAGGTGTCGCTTCCGGTGTGCAGCTCCAACAACGCGCCGCCATGCCGCGAGTTCGAGCCATGCATGGAATGAATGAAACACAAATCATCCACGCACCCGGCCAGATGCGGAAAAAGATCGCTCACCCAAGCGCCGCTCTGGCCATGTTGTTTGAAGGCCCAAGGGGACCGGAGCAGGTTGCCCGTTTCACTTGAGACGATTCGCGGTTTGGAAAATGGGAGCGGCTTGCCGTGGTCGCGTTGAAGCAGAGGTTTGTAATCGAAAATATCCACCTGCGACGGTCCGCCATGCATGAACAGGAAGATGACTCGCTTTGCGCGTGGAGGAAACTGCGACGCTCGTGGGCCTGAGGGATTACCACTCGCCACATCGCCGGACGACAGACCAGCAAAACGGGCTGCCGACGTCTGCTTTTCCTCCGCGCATAAGCTCGCCAAAGCCAGGCTACCAAATCCCACGCTGCTCGCCTTGAGCATTTCCCTTCGAGTGAGGCGGCGATTCCAGAATCCATACCAATGGTGGCTTGAGCGGTTGTTATTCGACATAAATGAACTCATTCGAGGCGACCAATGTCCGGCAGAGGCTCTGCCAGGAGCGAACACGCCGTTCCTGAGAATTGGGCTCCCGTTCTGCCAAAGCAGCCGAGCAACGCTGAAGAAACTCTAAAGCTCGATCCCTCTCGATCGCGCTCGGCACACGGCCGAAGGTGCGCTCGTAGGCCGCGGCAATGCGCTCCCCATCATTGAGATTGCTTTGGGTGAGCAACTGTTCCGCCATCTTTCTCGTCTGCTTCAAGACCAAGGGGCTATTCATCATGAACAATGCCTGAGGCGCAACCGTAGTCGTCGATCGATCGCCATTTGACACGCTCGGATCGTTGAAATCAAAAGCAAGAAACACTTCGTACAGAGCGCTCCGGATGACAGGCAGATAAACCGACCGGCGACTGGCATCATACGGAGTCGTGTCACGACTGGCCGTGCTCGTGACGTAATCGCGATCTTTAAAACGAAGCAGTGAGCCGCCCATCGCCAGGTCAAGCTGGCCACTGACAGCAACGATGGAATCTCGAATCGCTTCGGCTTCCAGACGCCACCGATTCTTCCGCCAATACAATCGGTTCTCCGGATCAACCAGGTGCGCCCGGTCGTTGTGGGCGCTGCTCATTTGGTAGGTGCTCGATAGCATAATCAGGCGATGCATCGACTTGATTGACCATCCGGAATCTGTGAATCGTTTGGCGAGCCAATCCAGAAGAAGCTGATTCGACGGCAGCTCTCCGAGCCGGCCAAAGTTATCGACGCTTCGCACCAAACCGACACCGAAATGGCCTCGCCAAATCCGATTGACCATGACGCGGCTGGTCAGAGGATGACTCGGATGAGTGAGCCACCGCGCCAGTTGGAGTCTTCCGCTTTGACGCTCATCTATCGGATCGCTTTTCGTGTCGGCGATGAACTGCAAGAACTGTCTCGGCACCTCTTTGCCAAGGGTTAAATGGTTTCCTCGGACGTGAATGGGAAGATTGACAACCTTGCCTTCCTTCACGCCCATCGCCTTTGGAAGGATACCAAGAGCTAACTCGAGTGTTCTAACTTCCTCGTTAAGCTGTTTTAACTCGGACGCAAATTCGGCGGAATACATTTTGCTCGCATCTGCCGGGAGAGCGAACGGGCCCTTTGCGTCATATAAAACTGCGCGGAAAGTTTCCAACGTGTCATCGGCCAGCTTCACCGCCTTGTTTGAACTTTGGTTTTGTTGCAGGTCGCGCCAAGCCTGATCCGCCTTTTGAAACAGCTCCTGGTATCTTGCCGCCAACTCTTCCGGGGAGGAAGGAATCGGATTCTTGAGCCAGGCCGGAATTGCAGAACTCGTCTCCAACGCAGCGTCGCTCTTAACCGTCAAGAGCCGCCACGGGTAAAGCACGGAATTGGTGTCGCTCCGGGTGCGCTGAAGGTATTCGCGCCATTGCTTCACGATAACCTCATTTAGCCGAAGCTCGGCAGCTACCTGTTCCACTGTCTTAGGAATACGATCCGCAGTCGAGGCGACTTCTTCCTGCCGCAGCAAAGTGGAGCAGGCCAGGAGATAAGCGCCCGATTTCTCGCGGGCGTCAGCGAGAAGACGATCGTTCATCAGCTTGGTTCGCTTCTCGATCCCCTGCTTTTTTTCAGCGATCCGGTTGGCCTCTGTTTTGAAACGTTCCTGGTCCGCTTCCGAAACGAGCACATACTCGTGCCATTGGGCGACCACTTTGAAATTCTCCATTGTCTTCGAGCTCTTGAAAATTCCCGCCAATGAGTAGTAATCGGCCGTCGGAATCGGATCGAATTTATGATCGTGACACCGCGCGCATCCGAGCGTGAGCCCCATAAACGCGCGTCCGACCGTGTCCACCTGCTCGTCCACGATGTCCATTTCCATTTTCATCGGGTCATCCTCGGCCAGCATTTTGGCGCCGAGCGACAGAAGCCCGGTGGCGATCAGATGCTCGTAGCGCTGTGCTTCATTGTCGGAACCCGGGAGAAGATCTCCAGCCAGTTGTTCCTGGATAAATTGATCGTATGGCTTGTCCTTGTTAAACGCTGCGATCACGTAATCGCGATAACGCCAAGCCCCATTGTAAACCAGGTTCTCGTCCAGCCCGTTCGAGTCGCTGTAGCGAGCGACATCGAGCCAATGCCGGCCCCAGCGTTCCCCATACCGCGGCGACGCGAGCAATCGATTCACAACCTTTGCAAAGGCGTCGGGCGACAGGTCGTCGAGGAAATCGGCGATCTCCTCCGAAGTCGGCGGCAAGCCAATCAAGTCAAACGTGGCTCGCCGGATCAACGTTCGTTGGTCGGCTCGTGGGGCAGGATCGAGATGATTCTCCTGGAGTTTGGAAAGGACGAACTGATCCATTGGCGATTGGATCCATTGGCGATCGATGCTCTTAGCAATATCGGGGGGCGCAATATCGCGGGGTGGTTCGAAAGCCCAGTGACGATCGATTGGCAATGGTGCGTTGCTCGCTCCGTGAATTGGCTGGAGAACTGCAGCTAGCAGCAACACAATCGCACCTAGAGCTTGTCTGAAGAGCCGAAAACAGGCTCTCAAGGCGAACTGCTGACCTATAAACAGTGAGCAGCACGGGGTCTTGTGGATGGACAGGTTCATTGCCGACTCGTTGTCGAATGCCGAAGCCTAATGAGCGCCTATCCCGTTGGCAATTTCAATCCGGGTTTCAATTCGAGTCTCCGTGCCGTCGCTGGTTTTCAGACATTCGGCGCTCATGCCGTCTATAATTTCAGCAAGAGCTTCGTGCTAGCTTGCTTTCCCTGTGAGCGCTCACCAAGATGATTCACAGTGAGACCGAAGCTGTACCTGGAAACTACCGTGCCGAGCTATTTGACGGCGTGGCTGAGCAGAGATTTGATTCGCGCCGGTCATCAACAGATTACGAAGGAATGGTGGCAAGCCCGGCGCGACGACTTTGAGATTTACGTCTCCCAGCTCGTACTCAACGAAGCCGCTGCCGGCGACGCGGAAGCCGCGCGCGCGCGAATGGCGGCCATTCAGGACTTTCCCATGCTCGACATCACCGATGAGGTTGGCGACCTGGCGGCAAGACTCGTCACTTCGCTCTCCTTGCCAATGAAAGCTGGGACCGACGCGGCTCACATAGCCATCGCTGCTGTGCATGGGATGCACTTCCTGCTCACCTGGAACTGCACACACATCGCTAACGCCGAAATGTCCGTCGCCATCGAAGAAACCTGCCGCGAGTGTGGCTTCTCCAGCCCGGTTATTTGCACTCCGGAAGAGTTAATGGGAATTTGAGCTTATGATGAAAGACGAAATTGTGGAGCAGGTACGCAAGGCGCGCGAAGAGCAGGCCGCCAAATGGAACTTTGATCTGAATGCCATTCTTGCCGACGCCCGCCAGCGGCAGAAAGATTCCGGCCACCGGCTCGTGTCATTTGCCCCCAAGCCGAAAAACCCCAGCTAAGCGGCAGCGGAGCCTGCACCGGCTTCTTCACCGCAGCCTCTGAACAATTCTTTCGTAATCCCATTACTTCTATGCCCGAAATGGCCCGTGGCACCGCTGGCGAGCCAAGGCGAATTCACCATAGCCGGGACCGACTCCTTTTCTCACAAACGATGTGCGGGCAGTTTAGCCGCAGCGAAGGCCGACGCGCAAAATCAACCCGGCAGGGTTGAAAGAAATGAGCCGGGCGGTCGAGTCTTTTGCGAGACCCCCCCGGACCAGAGCCTCATGAAGATCCATCCCATGCTGAAAGCAAGGCAGACCCACGCGACGCCGTTCACTCTCTCCATGAACCTGGGTGGGGTGAGAGTCCCCTCGAACCCTGACCTTTTCTGGCGCTCGAGTTGGAATGCCCGCCAATTATCGGAAGCAACATCTATCGACGCAGAATTCAGCCGCAGCTTTCAATTCGTTTCCCCGCTGTTTTCAGTGGAACCATTTCCGTGTCCGGGCTGGAAAACTCACTCCGGAGGGGTGCCTGGAGCTTGGACATTTTCGGGTCGGCTGCTGTTGTAGCCGATGAGTTTCGCGACTCACATCTCCCGGAGAGGAGATCCGAGAACAGCCCCCACTTATCTCCCGGAGGGAGATTCGAGAATAGCCCACCCTTTCAAGGGTGGGATTAGGTAGCAAATACCCAAAGTCCCGAAGGGACGGTTGAACTATTCCCGGGCGATCCTTTGTCCTGAACAGACAGTAGGAGCTGGCGTAGGACATTGGGGATTCGGCCGTCCCTGCGGGACTTATGCAGTCGCCAATGCGAACCCGGCAGTCAACTGCCGGGCTATTCTCGAATCTCCCTCCGGGAGACGAAGGCAGCCAATAGGTCCAAACTCCAGTGCCGATGAGGTTTGCGACTCACATCTCCCGGAGGGAGATTCTCAGTATGGCCGCAGATCACACCAAGAACCGGCTGAAGGCGGAACTCCCTAGGCACGTAGTCCCGCCTTCAGGCGGCAACGCGTCAAACTTAACCCGGCAGTTGGATGGCCGAAAGAAACGCAAAATGCCGAAAGAAAAGAAGTTCTGAGGTAGATGCCATTCACCCGG
>CAMAWP010000175.1 GCA_945861765.1 Akkermansia muciniphila
CCGAGACCGGCGCCTCAAACATTTTGACGCTGCGTTGCGCCCTTAAGGGAAACCGTTGGGATGAGTGTTGGAATCGCCTAAACGATTCTGATTATCTCAAAATTAAGGTCGCCGCTTGACCTCAAGGTTACTTTGGCGTCACACACCCGTGGTTCGCTACTCGATTGCCATAGCACTTGTATAGCGAAACACACGTCGCTTACTTTGAGTTGGGATCAGTCCCACATTTGATGAGAATTGCAGTCGCCTAATAAGAAACCTAAAGCCAACGAAACAAAGTAATGAAACTATCCAACCTTGGAATCCTTGTCTCACGCTTGACCAGTCTGTCACTCGCGCTGTTGTCCTCGCTCGCAATCGGCTCCGCTTGTGCTGCCGTGAACGAGGCAACAGCGAAAACAAAGATCGAACAGCGGGATTGGGGAAAGACGCCGGATGGAACAGGCGTGAAGCTTTACACGCTTTCCAACGGCAAGGGCGCGATTGCGAAGGTCATGACGTACGGCGCGATCCTCACCGAACTCCTCGTGCCGGACCGGAACGGCAAGCTGGAGAACGTCGTTCTAGGCTTCGATAACCTCGATCAATACTTGCTGGGTGCTCCGGCCGCAGCCGTTATTGGCCGTGTCGGGAACCGTATCGCCAAGGGGAAATTTACTCTCGATGGAAAGGATTACACGCTGGCTGCCAACAACGGACTAAATCATCTCCACGGCGGACGCAAAGGATTTGACAAGATGGTGTGGAGTTCCAAAGCGCTTCCCACCACCGCGCGCGAGGCAGCCGTCGAGCTTACCTATTTGAGCAAGGATGGAGAAGAAGGCTATCCGGGAAACCTCGCTGTCACCGTGACCTACACTCTGACCGACAGCAACGAATTGAGAATCGACTACTCCGCGACTACGGACAAAGCAACTCCGGTGAACTTGACCAATCATGCCTATTTCAATTTGGCTGGATCGGGCGACGTCCTGGGTCACGAACTAGTGCTCACGGCCGATCGCTATACTTTAGCCGACGACGCCCTGATTCCGACTGGAGAAATCGCGGCCGTCAAAGGCACGCCGATGGATTTTACGAAGCCGATGGCGATCGGCGCTCGCATCGAACAGCTCAAGCCCAAGCCCGGCGGATATGACCACAATTTCGTCCTAAACAGCGGTGGAAAATCGTTGGCGCTCGCTGCTCGTGTTTCCGAGCCAAAGACAGGACGAGTGATGGAAGTTCTGACGACCGAGCCCGGCGTCCAGCTTTACACGGCCAATCATCTCGATGGAAAGCTGACGGGCACAGGCGGCGTTACTTATGTGCGTCACAGCGCGCTTTGTCTGGAGACTCAACATTTTCCTGACTCGGTGAATCATCCGAAGTTCCCCTCGACGATCCTGCGTCCAGGGCAAACCTTCAAATCGACGACTGCCTTCAGATTCGCCACTCGATAGGAACTTGTTTTTGATGAGAGTCAGGCAGCGGAACTGAATGCTTAGAGCTTCCTTTCGAGTTGACGTCCGACACCGAACTGATCTCCGGCGCGAATGGGCTGGTCACCTTCAAAATCGATTTCCAACAGCTTCTCGCTTTGCACGTCGATTCCCTTTTCGTCCTTCAATCCCGCGATGATTTTGTGTGATGCGACTTCAATCACATCGCCAGTGGACGGGTAAGCGTACCGTCCATCGATACTGAATGTAACCCAACCAGGCTGATCGCGCACCTCGATGCTTCTGACCTGTTTCGGCGGGGTCACCGTCGCATCAAAAATATGGAGCCGACTGTTGTGAGCGTCGGTTAGCCAAAGCTCCTTTTCGTCCGGGGTGAGGCCGACGCCATGGCTGGGGCAACCGTGCCGTTTGGTCGGGCCTTTCTCGAATCCCTTTACCTCGACGCGATGCAGCATTTTCCCCGTGGTCAGATCGCCAACCTCAAATCCGAGCAGGTCGTTGATATTCACGAAGCAGAGCGTTTGACTTCCGTTGACCGTGAATGGACGAATGAACGAGCTGAATGGCCCTACGGTTTTCAAGGACGTGTGAGTTGCCGTGTCAGCCACCGTGAGCAGTGGTGATCTCAACCCGGCCAGGTAAGCACGTTTGCCATCACCTCCGTAAACGGTGTTGTGCGCGCCAGAGTTCGGCACGATTTTCGCCAAGACATCTCCAGTGACCGCATCGACCACGTGCCAGTGCGGTCCCTCGAGCGAAGGGAGGTACATCACCTTTCCATCTGGCGACATTGCCATGCGATCGCAACCTCCCGGGTAAGACCTTTCCCAGAGAATCTTTTCTGTCACCAAATCGACGCACGTGAGGGTGCGAGTCGTGCTGACGTAGATTCTCTTCAAGGCAACGCTGGCGCACACTCCTTTGACGTTGAGGGGCTCATTCTTTTCATTCAGACCGGCCGTCTTGATTCGCTTCACGAACTTGTGTCCGTGATCGATGTCAAACACCAAGATGCCATGGCCGCCGTACTCGAGATAGTTTCGAATGCCAGGCTCGGCCACGTAGAGAAGCTTGCGCACGGGCATCTTGATTTGAGTGGTTGCAGCCTCCGCCGCAACAACCCATTGCCAGGACGCAGTTAAATGAAGCGCGCCAGCGCACAGAATAGCCCAAAGCGGCTTCCAATTGGGGGAGAGTTTGCAGGACATGAAATTATGTTTAGCAAGCGTTCCGTTCTAATGCAAGGCGATCATTGGGCTCCGGGAGCTTGATCATTTTGCCTGCTTTGGACTCGGAGTGGTCTGCCTGATCAAAATGCTCCTCTCGATTGAACCAAGATTCCTGACTGTTCAGATGAGCTTGAGAGCGAGCTGGCACGCATCGCGCAGACTCTGGGTGAAAGCGACCCCTTGATAGGCGATGTCGAAAGCTGTTCCGTGATCGACGGAAGTGCGAATGATGGGCAGACCGAGCGTCACATTGATGCCGCCTTCGAAGTCGAGCAACTTCAGTGGAATGTGTCCTTGATCATGATACATGCAGACGACGGCGTCATACTTTCCTTTGACGGCTTGCATGAAAATTGTGTCGGGCGGGAAAGGCCCGTGAACATCAAATCCTTGAGCTTTGGCGTCCGCAACGGCGGGCGTGATTTCCAATTCATCCTCGAAGCCAAAAGCGCCACTCTCACCCGCATGTGGATTCAAGCCTGCGATGGCGATCCGTTGTCGTGGCCGCAGTTTTTTCAACGCGTGATAGGTGAGCTTGATCACGTTGACGATTCGTTCGCGTTTCACACTATCGATTGCTTTCCGCAACGCGACATGGGTGGAGACATGGGTCACGATCAGCTTCTCGGACACGAGCATCATTGTGTAGTTCGTCTCATGGCAAAGGTTCGCGATGTATTCGGTGTGGCCGCAGAAATCCGGTTCACTCAGGCGCGTGGCCTCCTTGTTGATCGGCATCGTCACCAGTGCTTCGATCTCCGTTTGCAAAGCGAGTTGAGCCGCTCTCTCGACATACTTTAAAGCAGCTTGTCCTGACAGTTTCGAGAGCTGCCCGATCTTAATCGCCTGCTCCGGCAAGAGCGCAAGATCGAGCACATTGACAACATCGGGTTTCCGCTCGGCGGGTTCCCTGATCCGCCGCAGCGGTGCGTCGTAATTTAGCAAACGATTACACAAGCTCATCGCCGACCAGTCGCCGATGACAATAAAGTCCGGCGGCAGCTCCTGTTTCATAAAAGCGTGCAGGATGATCTCCGGCCCTACGCCGCTGCTGTCGCCCATGGTGATGGCAATTAACATTTCGCTCTTTGCTTTAGGATTCCCTGAATTTGAGTCAATACGGATTCTGCGCCGAAGCCGCCAGACTTACTGATGACCACCAATCCGTTTGAGCCAGCCACCTCCGAAACGGTGATGCCCGGCAACAATTCTCCATGCGGAAGAAACCCAGGCCAGCGCAGTTCGCTCGCGATACCGACCAATGTATCACCACCGAAAACCAGCAACAGCTCGACGTGACTCCGCGCCAAGAGGCGCCTAACCAACCGGCCGGTATTCCGTGCAACGCGCTCATGAATCTCCAAATGCGACAGACCTGAAGCCGCTGGCGTTGCCGCAAAAGAGCTCAGCTCATCGCGATGACGGACGCTTCGCAACAAAACGTCATTGCCCTGGGAAAGAATGTCGCCCGTCACGTTGACAAGGGTGTCGGCCAAGGACGACTCCGCTCCGTCCGACGCTAGAAGAATTTCCGGTGCGATCCGCTGCCACGGAAAGCCAGACCTTTCGGCGTGGGCGAGCTGTTGCAGCGAGACTTCGTTCAAACTGCCGTTAACCACCAGCATCGGGAGACGGTAGCGCAGGTCAGGTCGTCTGGTCTTTCGAAATTCAATCAAGTCAGGCAAACACTCAACGAATCCGGCCGTGCCTGCCAGGACATGAAGGCGGCCGATTCGCTTGATGGCTTCGCCGACCTTCCTCAAATCCCCTTCCACTTCGGCATCGAAAACGACGAAGCCATTGTGTTGAGCCGATAAATGCAGCTCGCCGAGATGATCCAGTGAAATCAGTCGGGTTGGCATTTGCGACTGTTGTGCCAGGATGTTTGCGACCCGGCTTTCGCGGATCGGATTACGCGGATCATGGGCGAAAGCGGATTCATGCAGTGGTTTGCCTCCGAGGAGTTGAATGCCGTTGCGCGTTGTGCGTCCGTGCTGTGGCAGGGCGGGCACGAAGCAGAGCATCGATTCTCCCGAGGCCTGGAGCAATGCCTCGAGCTCGCTCCCAATGTTGCCGCGCATCGTCGAATCAGTCTTCTTGTAAAAGTATTTGATCCCGGCTCTCCGAGCTCGGCTGACAAGTGAAAAAATGTGCGACCTGGCTTCATCCGCGGGCAGATGCCGACTTTCCGAATCCACCACGACCACTTCGAATCGCTCGTAGAGTTCTGCAAAATTTGGTTGCCGATTTGTCGACACGAACGATGAAGTGCCGCTCTTGGCGAACTGGGCCCCGGCATCGTTGGCACCAGTCAGATCATCTGCAATGACGAGGAGTTTAGGCATTTTCTGCAAACACGAGTTGTCGCGCCCGCGCGCCACCAAATCAAGCCTGACTGCTTAAAAGTAAAAAGCAGGCGGCCCATGGCGCGGATATTGGCGCCCATCCGGCTGAAGCCGGGACTACGTACCGCAGCACAGTGCTTTTTGACTTCAGGCGATCGGAAGCCAAAGTGAGACCACACCGGACTTCGCGCGTACAGGGCGACTTTGAACCCACCCCTCCCCCTCCCAGGAGGGGAACGGACCGAGCTCCCCTCCTGGGAGGGGTAGGGGTGGGTCGGTTCATGGAAAGAATTGCTGACCTGAACCGCGCCCGGGTTGACAAGAACCGGTGCGTCTCGGTCATTCGTGGATTCTCTTTTCGCTATTCTTGCGGCCTGACCCTTCGGCTACGGGCGCGATCGCCGGGCGAGCGGACGCACCTTTCGTCTCTTCAGCAAACGTGACTCCTGAGAAATCGAGTTTGTAAATCATGCCCTCATAGCCGACGACATAGATTTCACCCTGTTCATCGCTGGCGAATGAAGCGATCCCCTGCGGCGATGTGCCGATTTGTCGGATGGTCTTTAGCACGCGATTCTCTTGAGTCAGTCCCCAGATGCGTTTGGAGGTGTAGTCGCCGCAGATGTAAACGCCGTAGAACGACGACTGCTTGTCGCCGCGATAGACGTAGCCGCCGGTAATCGAGTTGCCGAATTTTCTCTTGTAGGCAAAGATTGGCGGAACGTAATTCGCCCCGTCTTTGCGGTAGCGATTCGAGAACGGCTCGAACCCTTCGTAAACGTTCCAGCCGTGATTTTCGCCGCGTCGCACGATCGTCACTTCTTCCACTCGATCCTGACCGACATCGCCGACCCAAAGATCGCCGGTGATGGGATCGAAACTGAACCGCCACGGCTCGCGGAAGCCAGCCGCCCAAATCTCCGGTCGCGCGCCAGGCATGCCGCGAAACGGATTATCGGCGGGAATGGCGTAGGGAAGACCCTCGCTGGCGTGGTCCACGTCGATGCGCGTGATCTTGCCGAGCAGGGTCGTCATGTTCTGTCCGTGTCCTTGTGGGTCCTGCTGCGGGCCAGTATCACCCATCGCGATGTAGAGCAAACCATCCGGTCCGAATTGAATACAGCCACCGCTGTGGTCCTGGGTCGTGCTGATGATCTTCAGCAGCCGACGCGAAGGTTGCCCGGAATCGCGCCGGCAGTCCGGCGCGGCCAGCTTCTCCACCACCGCTGTCGCGATCTTGCCGTCCTCGAACACCTGGTGCTTGATGTAATACTTCCGGTTCTCCCTGAACTTCGGGTGAAACGCCCACCCAAGCAGCCCGTTCGGTCCCCGCTCGTTGAAGAGTTCTTCAGCAAAATCGGCGAACAGCGCCTTCGAGTCGCCTTCCGCTTTCTTCTCGAGCAGCCAGATTTTCCCTGTCTGATGCACCACCAAAAAAGCGTTGCTGATGCCTGGAACCTGACCGAACCACACTAACCCGTAACGGATGTCTCCCGGCTTGTGGACGAACGCGTGTGGGAATCGCAGATCCTCGGTGAAGAATGGGCGAACGCTGATCGGCGTTGGCAACTCGGAGATATCGACAGGCATGCCGCGATTGCTCGTGAGCGCGTTGTCGGGTTGCTTGAGCGTGACGAGATACTCAACCAAGTCGGTGAACTCCTGTAGCGACAACACCGCGTGCAAGCCTTCCGGCATGAGTGAAACTGTGCTGCCGCGCTGCGCTTTGATGTCGCGGGCGGCGATCCGAACCCGCTTGCCGTCCGCCAACATGAGTTCGGTCCAGGCATCGGTGGCCTGTTTCACAATCCCGAGATGTTCTTCGCCCTCCTTGGTCTCCAGCGTCATGGTCCCGTAGCCCACTGCGATGGTTGAGGAAGGTTCGAGGATCGACTGAATCAGCTCGCGTCGCGGAAACTTGTCGCCGACCGCGAACAAATCCGGACCCACCTTGCCGCTGCTTCCATCCACCGTGTGGCATTTGAAGCAGGCACCCTTTTGTTCGGCGGAGAAAAGCTCACGACCGCGCTGTGGGTTTCCTTCGCGCCCCAGCGCAAAGTCGCGATACTCCTTCAGGGTGGCAGGCGTCACGGACGTCGCGGATTGAGAGGAAGCCGCTGCCGCGCATTGAGTGGGACCAGCGAAAGACAGAGTCCAAAAGATTGCTGACCTGATGTTGATCCTGTTGAAGAAGCTCTTTACCTTAATGGACCGCTTGAAATGGTGGAACACTCCGGAACGTTGGCAAAGGGACTGCGGATGTTCAAGACAGTTTAGACATGAAACGAGCTTTAGGACTGTACACCAGCCAAAGCGCTGAACCGGAAAAATCAGTCAAATTAGACAGCAACCACGCTGTTTTCAGGACAATCACTTCTTGCAGCGGTGGACCGACAGGCGACCGGTTCACCAATGGGGCAGATGGTGCCGGAGAGAGTGCCACGACAGACGTAAGCCGTAGAGCATGGACGCCAGGCCCAGGCTCAAGCAAAAGAGAAGCATGGTCTGTCGTGACGCATCGTTCCTGAACGCCACCACGGCGAGAGCAGACGCTGCGCGCAGGACCTCAGGCAGAAAAAATCCGACCATCGCCAATCCGGCAACCAGTGAGAGCAACCACAGCAGCCTAGCGGGAGGCAGGGAAAGGTAGCGCCCTGGGAAGGGAGCCATCGCCTGACGATACTCCTGTTCGTATTGCGTCCGCCGTAATGCGACTTCCGCAGGCATCAAACGGGGGCGCGGTGCCGAAAGCCTCGTCATCAGCGTTGCTTTGAAGTCTTCCGGCAAAGCAGCCGTGGAGTTGTGCCGGGTGAGGCGCGCATCCAACCCAGCCGAAACATCGTGAAACTCTCGGCACGTCGCGCACTCGGCCAGGTGCATCTCCAGGACCACCTCCGTTTGAATGCTCTTTCCAGCGTCCAACAGATCGCATATTCGGCTTTGGCAATCGTCGCAGTTCATGCTCGTTTGGTTTGTGAACCGAAGGTCTGACTTTCGTTTAAGAGTGCTAGCCGAGCCAGTTCCTTGCGAGCGCGAAATAGGTTGGTTTTCACGGTGCCAAGAGGTTGACCCAGTAGGGCGGCGGTTTCCTCATACGACTTTTGCTCAAGGTAAAACAGCCGGAGCACTTGCTGATATTTCTCCGGAAGGCGAGCCAACATCGGTTCAATATCCATGCCGGAAGCGACCTCTGACGAATCGGCGCCAGCGAATGATTCCAATAGGCCGGCGAACTCCGGTGCGTCGAGCGGTACCGTCGGCCGACGAGCAGCCCGGGTCAGTTCTGTCAGGCAGACATTGCGAGTGATGGTGTAAATCCACGTCGAGAGCGAAGCTCTGCCATTGTAGGTCGGCAGAGCCTTCCAGACCCGCAACAGAGCCTCTTGCGCGAGGTCGCGAGCGGTGGGTTCGTGATGAGTCATACTCAAGGCAAGGTGGAACACTTTTTCTTGAATACGATCCATGATGAGCTCAAAGGCTTCGCGCTGCCGTCCGGCCGCGAGCAACTGGCGTATGTCGGTTTCATCCATCGGTGATTGCTCAGGGGACAACCCGGCCGACCGAGAGCACATCGAGGTTTATACTGCGCCGCGTGCCAAAAGGTTTCAAAGTAGAAATCCGAGCAACTTTGAAACTTTTTTGTCGGCGCCTAAGTATCAAGAAGCGTATGACAAACCAAACTCTCACACTGCGGATTCAAACTCGGAAGGCGAAGATTTTCACGTTGCTGGCGGCTTTGCTGGTCGCATCCCTCGCGCCCGTCGAAAGCGCAGACACCGCGATCGATCCGGCTGCGGCTTCGGGACCGGTAACGCAGCCCGCCGCCCAGCCACCTCTCGAAACTGAGTCGAAACGGGCCGCGCTGGGATCGGTCAAAAAATCCCGTGAACAAAGTACCCACGAGGAATGGATGGAAACTGTCGGCATCAGCATCGGATTTGTCGCTGTGGTGTTCGGAATCGGGATCGCGTTCTTCGCCATCTGGGTCGATTACCGGAAGCGTCACGAGTTATTAATGATCTGTCACGAGGAACGCATGGCCGCCTTGGATAAGGGATTGGATCTACCTCCCTTCCCTACGAGTGCGGTGAATGATCCCGAAGACGTGGCAATGCTGGGGCTCCGCAAAGAGCCGCCCAAGCAGAGCAACGGCCTCAAACCGGGGCTCATATTGCTCGGTGTTGGCACGGGTGGGGCGTTCGGATTCTCATGGAGTTTCAGCGGCATCCTCATCGGGATCGGTGCCGCTTTTCTGGTCTATTACGTCGTTGAAGGACGTAAACTACAATCGGGTAAGAGCGGGTCGGCAGAATGAGAATGCCGCGATTGCGTTCGCGCACTGTGCCCATGAGTCTGCGAGGATCATGGAGAGGGAACACCTCCAAAAATCGGACGCGAATCGGTGCCACGAACCCATCCACTGGTGGGGCGAGACTCTCTCCGAGCTGTAGTCTCCGAGCCGGAAGCCGTCGAGTCCAGATATTCTGATCGGCAAAAATGTCAGGGTTCGACGGAGTCTCACCCCACCCAGGTTCATGGAAAGAATTGTTTCCGCGGTTGACATCTGAATGCCCTCCATTCAGTCTCCGTCCTTCTGAACCCAATGGTGCATGAGCGTGCAACATGGGGGGGGAGACTTACTAAATTCGACAAGAAACAATAAAGATAAACGACCCAAAGATGATCTGCTCTGAGAGGGAGACGCCTCAAGGCAGTAACGTCGTAGCTGTTCAATCGGCTATGGATCAGGAGCAATGACCAATGAGTAACGAGAATTCAGCAATTACATTAGGAACCATGGCAACTTATTCGCCCAGATTATTAGCGCTTAATCTGTTGGCGGCGGCGACAATGTGCTTTACCGGTAGCGTGTCGGCAGCTAGCTCGCTCATCGAGTTTGGATTCGACGAAGGGACCGGCACGACGGTGGCCGATACTATCAACAGCCTGACTGGCTTGCCTGCTGTCCCAGCCAACCCGCCCACTTTCGAGGCTGCCGCGCCCTCTGGCAAAGCCGGAGATTCAGCGGTTCATTTTGAAGCGGGCCAATACTTCACCGTGAACGATCCCGACACGCGATTGCAGCTTGACCCAAAGAATCCCTCATTCACTCTGCAAGCCTGGGTGAAATTCGCTGGCAACCCCGCTGGCCGCCAGGTGTTCTACTACGCCAACGGATCGGGCGGTGCGGTTTCCTTTTCCGTGAACAACGACCGCACCGTGTTCGTGACGACCTTGGGAATCGCGGATGTGCGATCGCAAGCCGCCATTCCAGACGATGGCGCGTGGCATCATATCGCGGTCATTCACGAAGCCGGAAAGGAATTACGGTTTTACGTCGATGGCGCTCTCGGAGACACGGTCGCTTACACCAACGGCGTCAATTTCACTCGCACGCAAAAGCTCTTCAGCATCGGCGCGGAATGGAACGGCGCGCTGCAATATATTGGATCGGTGGACCGTTTGAAGGTTTCCAGCGGGATGCTCAAGCCGGATCAATTGGATTCTCAGGCCGCGCCACCCGCCAGCCTTATTGATTTTGCATTCGACGAAGGAACCGGCACCACGGTTACCGACACGATCAACAGTTTAAAGGGCTTGCCCGCTGTCCCGGCCAAACCTCCCACTTTCGAGGCTGCCGCGCCCTCTGGCAAAGCCGGCGATTCGGCGGTGCATTTTGAAGCGGGCCAATACTTCACCGTGAACGACCCCGACACGAGGCTGCAACTCAACCCAAAGAATCCCTCATTCACTCTGCAAGCCTGGGTGAAATTCGCTGGCAACCCCGCTGGCCGCCAGGTGTTCTACTACGCCAACGGATCGGGCGGTGCGGTTTCCTTTTCCGTGAACAACGACAGGACCGTGTTCGTGACGACCTTGGGGATCGCGGACGTGAGATCGCAAGCCGCCATTCCAGACGATGGCGCGTGGCATCATATCGCGGTCATTCACGAAGCCGGAAAGGAATTGCGGTTTTACGTCGATGGCGCTCTCGGAGACACGGTCGCTTACACCAACGGCGTCAATTTCACTCGTACGCAAAAGCTCTTCAGCATCGGCGCGGAATGGAACGGCGCGCTGCAATATATTGGATCGGTGGACCGTTTGAAGGTTTCCAGCGGGATGCTCACCGCAGCGCAACTAGATGCCCAGTCCGTGCCTTCCGCAGGAACGGGCGGTTTGATCATCGCGAACCCGAGCATTTCGCCCCTCAGTTTTAGCATCGGTGTGACCGACGCGGCTGGAAGCATCGTGGATGCGAACGCGATTTCCCTTTCTTTCAATGGAGTCAAAGTCACACCCACTACCGTGACCAAGAGTGGGGCTACCACGACGATCACTTATAAGTTTCCCAACGCTCCAATCCAATCGGGTTCCAGCAATACGTCCAGTCTCACGATCAAGGATACCAAAGGCGTTTCTTACAGCAGCAGCGCCAGTTTGGTCGTGGCATCCTTTGCCACCTTGCCAGCGAACGCCGTATTGCCGGGGAGCGCGGTTGACAAAGCCAAGAAGGGCTTCAAGATCCGAACTTACCAAACCGACGGAGGTTCCCAAGACGGCACGATCGCCTATAACGAAGCTTTATTGGCGGGTCGAAATGGACCGAACGTGGCGAATCTTGCCGACGCAGGCGGCGTGGACGGCAAAGGGTATTTCACATGGCCGGGGGTAATCAACTTTGATACCACCAGTGGGGCCAACGGCTATTTCAATGACCCTGAATATCTGGACACCACTTTCCCTGGCATCCCAGGGACCTCGGATGACTCCCAAAACTTCGTGGAAGAAATCGTCGCCGCGTTGGAGTTCAAGGTCCCAGGGATGTACACCATGGCCGTGAATACCGATTGGACAGGGTTTCCCAATGGGTCCGACGGTTACCTGGTGCGCGCGGGCACCAATCCGCTCGAAGCGGCTACCAGCGTGACGCTGGGCTTCTTTGATGCGCTTGTACCAGCCGGTTCTGCTCGTGGAGTTGCCAATTCGCCTTTCCAATTCTATGTATCGCAAGCGGGCATTTACCCGTTCCGCTTGATGTATTACCAAACCGGAGGCAGCGCCAACCTCGAGTGGTTTGTGCTGAACGCGGACGGCACGCGGACGTTGGTCAATGATGCCGCGAAAGCGGACGCGATTCCAGCTTACTACCAGTGGACTGCCTCGGCCTCGGCGCCAACCTTAAGTCTCACGCGGGCGACCAGCGGCCTCACAATCACGTTCACCGGGACGCTCCAGGTGGCGAACTCCGTGGGAGGCCCGTGGACTGATCAACCTGGTGCCAGCCCACTGACTGTGCAGCTCAGCGGACCCATGAAATTCTATCGGGCCAAACAATAATTGGCTAACTCATCGAGAGAAGCGCAGGGGCCAAGCGATTGCTTGGCCCCTTTTCTTAGGAATGTGCCACAAGTCGGGATTGATCCCTTTACGCCTGCAACCTTCGAATCCAAAAAAGAACCCCCTTCCGGTTTCCCGAAAGGGGGCGAAAGATTCCACCTCACCGAGGCAGACTAGAATTTGTAGATGATGTTCACAGCGATCAGCACGTTGTTGCGCTTCAGGTCAGCCGAAAGGCCGCCCAAGAGGCCAGTTGAGGTTGATCCCCAACCAACCATGGCGGCGTCACCGCACTGGTGATCCCAGCGGATTTCAAGACGGCTCAGGACGTTGTTCCAGAGGTCGTATCGGAGAGTGGTGGTGAGAGCAAGGATCTTGCTGTTGCCGTCGGCAATGCCTGAGCCGTCGTCTTCGAGGCCATGAGTCGGAAGGGTTCCAAGCAGCTCAGTATCCGTTTCAGCGTACTCACCGCGAAGGTGCAAGCTGAGCTTCTCGGTCGCTTGGAGCGAGGTGTAGAGAGTCAACGCGGCTGCATCACCATCGCTATCCGAACTTCCAGAGTGATAGCCAGTGGTAGTCAGGTAGTCGAGCGAGGCCCCGACCTTCAGGTTCTTGAGCGGAGTGTTGAGCGTCGCACCGAGGTAATAGCTGCTTTGATTCCAGTCAGCCTCGGTGTTGTACCCGTTGACAAGACCGGCAGACAGAGTGGATCCAGAGAGGAAGCCCCAGTTTTCTGGAGCGGTAAGCGCGACGGAACCCATGTAAGTCTTGTAGGATTCAGCCATCGGCGGGTTGGCCTTCTGGTTGATCGCCGGACTGATGGTGTTGCCGATACCAGCCGAGAAATTGAGGGCTTCGTTCAACTTGTAGGAGGTGAGAACGCCGGTGTGGGTGGTCGGCTCGATGCTGAAGCCGTAGGAGCGGGTGTAGTTCGGGTTGTTGTCGGCATCGAAGTATTCGTAGCCACTAATGGCGTCGAACACACCAAACTTGAAATCAAGGCCGTTGTGGACCGGAACACGCCAAGTGACATACGCCTGCTTGATGGCGGCAGCTCTGCCATCACCGTTTTGATCGAGCGTAGTGCCGTAAGCCGCCGCATCACCGCCGAAGAGCAGCTCCGCATTGTAGCCAGCCGACCATTGGGCTTCGTCGAGCGGCTTCTCGATCTGCAGCTTCACCACGTCGAGGTTGAAGCCGTCAGCTTTTGAGGCCGTGTTGTAACCATGGGCCGGGAGGGAGTCATTGCCCGTCCCGGTATTCCAGTGCATTGATGTGTTGACGTATCCGCTGATGGCGGTCGAGGACAGGGCGGACAAAACGCCGCTTGGCTTGGCTTCTTCCGCCGACGATGTCACTGGAACGCTGGCGAGTCCGAGTGCCGCCAACTGACTCGTCCATTTATTTACATTAATCATAGGCATCTGGTTTCGAAATGTGTCGCCACTATGGACACCCCAGAAGCGTTCGTGCAAGAAAGAACCTGATGAACTGGCAATTCTCCGTATGGCCGCAGAGAACACCAACAACCGGCTGAAGGCGGGCCTCCATAGGCACGTAGTCCCGCCTTCAGGCGGCAACGTGTCAAACAATCCAACGCGTCTGGAAGTGTCGGCACCCCACCGGCTGAAGCCGGGACTACCTACCTGGCGAACGCACGGGGTTCCGCCTTCAGGCGGTCGAAAGCCAAAATGAGAACACCCCGAACTTTGTGCGCGCATTGCGCCCTTGAACGGTGGGGCGAGACTCTCTCCGAGCTGTAGTCTCCGAGCCGGAAGCCGTCGAGCCCTGACATGCTCGAGCGCCAGAAAAGGTCAGGGTTCGAGGGGACT
>CAMAWP010000176.1 GCA_945861765.1 Akkermansia muciniphila
TTGTGCGCGCATTGCGCCCTTGAACGGTGGGGCGAGACTCTCTCCGAGCTGTAGTCTCCGAGCCGGAAGCCGTCGAGCCCTGATATGCTCGATCGCCAGAAAAGGTCAGGGTTCGAGGGGACTCTCACCCCACCCAGGTTCATGGAGAGGGAAAACCTCCAAATTTCGGACGCGAATCGGCGCCATGAACCAATTCTTGGTAGGGAGGCGCTGCTGCGCCGCCTCGGTTGCACAATGCAGGCTGCGCGGCAGCGCAGCCCTACCCGCAGGTTCATGGAGAGAATTGCTGGCCGTGCTCGCCCTTCCCTTGACGCGTCATCGTGGGAAGTGCAACGTTCGGCGTGTTTTCGGGGACAATTCTTAAGCAATGATCGAGCACGACATAATCACTCTCATCTCGCAAACTCCCGAGCTTCAATCAATGCGTCGCTTGTTCGGGTCCGGAGGAGAGGTGCTCTGCCGTGGGATTAGCCGCGCTGCTCAACCTTTTTTTGCGGCGCTGCTGCATCAGATGTTTCCGGAACGTCCGATTGTCGTGGTCACTGCCGGTGTCAAAATTCAGGAAAGTTTTCACCAGGATATCGAAACGTGGCTCCACATCGATCGGCCGGGAGAGCTCGAAGCCAAGAGATCGAAGTCTAAGGCAAGTGTGCCATTGTCCTCGCCCCCCGATCTCGGCCTCTCGGCCTCTCTCTTCTACCCCGCGTGGGAGACGCTCCCGCACGAAGCTAAACTTCCTCATGCCGATGTAATCAGCGAACGCCTGGAAACACTCGTAGCCTTGTCCTCGCCCTCGGCTGGCCATCAGCAAGCTGCTCCGTTAGTCATCACGACGGTCGCTGCTTTGATGCAACGCACTTTTCCCCCGGGAATGATTAAGGAACGAACTCGTGTCCTCTCTCGCGGCGACCAGATCGTTCCGCTCGACTTGATCGAATGGCTCGAAGAACAAGGCTACGAGCCTGAGGCGCAGGTCACTCAAAAAGGAGAAATCGCGTTGCGCGGCGGCATTCTGGATGTGTATCCCCTGACCAGCCCCTGGCCGGTGCGACTCGAGTTTTTTGGCGATGAACTCGAGTCACTTCGCTATTTCAACCCAAATACCCAGATCTCACGCGAACAAATCGAAACGATCACTCTTCCGCCCGGAGGTGAAATCGCGACGCTCAGGCGAATCATGGACAGCGCAGATGCGGTTCAAGACACTGCTCTCGGTGAATCCAGGTCCGCGCAAACGGACGCGAGAAAGGTGGCCACAGGTCAACTCGCTCTGGCTGCACTGGTCGATTACCTTCCTCAGCGATCTATCTTTTTGCTGTGTGAACCCGAAGAACTTCACCAGCACGCCGTGCTTTACGCGGAACAAATCCCGGCCAATGATCCCTTTTTCCTCGATTGGACCCACCTATTGGATCAGTTGAGTGAGAGAGGCATGATCACGGTGGCTGTTTCCGAAGAGGAACCTCCTCGATCTGCCGGAGTGAATCTCTTGGAGCCATCGCCCGAAAACCCATCCAATGTTTCGCCCGCATCATCCGGTCCGCAAGGCGCCTGGCTGCCTTTCTCCAGCCTGGACGCATTCCGTCCCTTGGGCGAACGATCTCCCGAGCCGCAAATTGCCGAGGCGCAGCGCCGGGAGTTTTTCAATCAATTGCATCGCTGGCTGCGCCAGGGCTACGCTGTGCATGTCTTTTGCAACAACGATGGCGAGCGCCAACGCTTTTCTGAAATCTGGCAGGAGTATGGATTGGGAGAAGCTAGTCCGTCCGCCGTCCTCGCTCCCGAACGCTCTGAAGCGAGCCCTCGCCCTTCATCCCTCACCTCACACCTTGTCACACACTTAGGTGGCCTGGCTCGGGGCTTTCTTTACGATCCGGCCAAAGTCGTGGTCATCACAGATGCCGAGATCTTTGGCCGTTACAAGGTGCAGCGGGCGCGTCGGCTCAAATCGCGGCATGCGGCCGCGGCGCGTTCGGCTTTGGACATTGATTTCACTGATCTGGAGGAGGGCGATTATGTCGTTCATTTGCAACATGGCATCGGACGCTACGTTGGATTGAAGATTCTACCAACCGGACTCGGGCGAAAGACTGCCAACCCTTCCGTTCAGACAGGCGATACTGAACAAGAATGTCTTGTCATTGAATACGCCGCCAGTGACAACGACCAGCCACCGCCAAAACTTTATGTGCCAATGACCGAGGCGCATCTCGTCAGCAAATACGTCGGCACGGGCAAGGCACGGCCGGCGTTGAACTCGCTCGGTGGAACGCGCTGGGCTAAAGCCAAGGCTCAAGCCGAGGAAGCAGTGCGAGACCTCGCAAGTGAATTGCTCGCCATTCAGGCCGCGAGAGAATCGCAACCCGGCCATGCGTTCGCCGCCGACACGCCTTGGCAACGCGAGTTCGAAAGCGCCTTTCTCTACGAAGAGACTCCGGATCAAATGCGATCGATTTTGGAGGCAAAAAAGGACATGGAATCAACGAAGCCGATGGATCGCTTAATCTGCGGCGATGTGGGTTATGGCAAAACCGAGGTCGCGATTCGGGCCGCATTTAAGGCTGTCATGGAAGGGCGACAGGTCGCGGTGCTCGTTCCGACAACCATCCTGGCTCAGCAGCATTCCAACACTTTCCGGGAGCGGATGGCGGATTATCCGATCCGGGTAGAACAATTGTCGCGCTTTCGCACCAGGCGCGAGCAAACCGAAGTGGTGAAACTATTGGCGGAGGGATCTGTCGATATCGTGATCGGCACCCATCGCCTTCTCCAGAACGATATTGCTTTCAAAGATTTGGGCTTGGTGGTGATCGATGAAGAGCAGCGATTCGGTGTCTTGCACAAGGAAAAGCTCAAACTGTTGCGCAAGTTGGTGGACGTTTTAACTCTCAGCGCCACGCCGATTCCGAGAACCCTGTATCTCGCGTTAACGGGCGCGCGCGACATGAGCACCATCGAAACACCTCCTCAAGATCGCCTGCCAGTGGAAACGGTGGTCACTCAATATGATGAACGCCTGTTGCGTGATGTTATCCAGCGCGAGATCAATCGCGATGGCCAGGTCTATTACTTGCACAACCGCGTTCACGATATTGAGAGTGTGGCGCTGCGCATCCGTTCGCTCATCCCAAGCGCCCGGGTCATTGTCGGTCATGGCCAGATGGAGAGCGACGATCTGGAGGAGGTCATGGCCAAGTTCATCAACGGTGATGCCGATGTCCTGGTCTCGACGACGATCATCGAGAGTGGCATCGATATCCCGAACGCGAACACCATCATCATCGATCGCGCGGATCGCTTTGGCCTGAGCGACCTTTATCAATTACGCGGCCGAGTGGGCCGTTACAAACATCAAGCCTACGCCTATTTGCTTTTGCCGCGGCATGCCGCGCTCTTGAGCGATGTCCGGAAGCGGATTAGTGCCATCCGACAATATTCCAGCCTCGGCAGCGGGTTCAAAATAGCCATGCGCGATTTGGAGATCCGCGGGGCTGGGAACCTGCTCGGCCCGCAACAAAGCGGACATATCACGGCGGTTGGATTTGAGCTCTATTGCCAACTGCTCAAACAAAGCATCAGCGCGCTCAAAGGGGAAAAAGTCAAACCTCGCGTTGAGGTGGTGATTCGTCTCGACTTTATCGCGCTCAATCCGGGGGAGGAACAAAGGTCGCAAGGGGAAAAGCAGAAAGCAGAAACCAGAGTGGGAAAGGCGGAACTGGAGATCAACGTGCCGCGAGAGGTCGCCAGTTACGTCAGGGAAACGCAGACAAATCTCAAATCTCAAATCTCGAATCTCAAAACGTTGGGCAAAGCAGCAGCCTACATCCCCTTTCGCTATATCCCCGAGGCTCAGCATCGGATTGGTATCTATCGCAAGCTGGCTCAGATCAGCGACAAACCTTCTTTGGAGGCTTTGAGGAACGAGTTGCGGGACCGTTTTAGCAAGCTGCCAGCCGCGATGGAATTGCTCCTTCAGGTTGCCGAGCTGAAATACTTAGCGAGCGAACGGGGTGTCGCATCCGTCGAAACGAAGGAGGAGAAGCTCATGCTCATGCGGAACAACGATTACGTTATGCTCGGCGGAAAGTTTCCCCGATTAACCAAGAAAGAGGCCAAGGCACGGCTGGCTGAAATCAAGAAGCTGTTGCTCGCCCTTTGATCTGATCATTTTCCGGACACTATCGGCCTTTGCGCACTATACATGGGCCGGGCAATTTGTTAGCTTTTGGAATCTATGGCACTTGACGACATTTTATTGGAGGCGGAAGAAAAGATGATGAAGACCGAAGAGGTCGTCCAGCACGAGTTTGCTGGCGTTCGCACGGGCAAGGCTTCAGCGGGGCTCGTGGAGAACATTCAAGTGGAAGTCTATGGGTCAATGATGCGAATCCGGGAATTAGCCGGCATCACGATTCCTGAACCGCGCCTAATTATGATACAGCCTTGGGATGCCAGCACTCTGCATCCAATCGAGAAGGCCATTCAGAAATGCAATCTCGGATTAAATCCTGCCATTGATAAGAAATTCATCCGCATCGTGCTGCCGGAACTCAGCCAGGAGCGACGCATGGAATTCAGCAAAATTGTTCGCAAGATGGTCGAGGATGGTCGGGTGGCGATCCGGCATGTCCGGCGCGACACCATGGAGCATCTCAAAAAGGAAAGCAAGAATGGCGGCGTGACAGAAGAAGAGTTGGAAACCGCCGAAAAGGCAGCTCAGAAGTTAACCGACCAGTATATTGCCAAGCTCGACCTTCATTTGGCTCACAAGGAAAAAGAGATCATGACGGTCTGAGGACGCCTGGCTACCGACGAGGAAGATTGTTCAAAGGCGGCTCCTCGAAGCGGATCATGATTTCTCCTGGTTTGGCGTAACCGAGTCTTTCGCGGGCAAGGCGTTCGACAGTTCGTTGATCGGTTTGCAGAGCTCTTATCGCGGCATCCATTTGCCGGGATCTTTCTGCTTCGTGCTTGATTTGCGTGTTGAGCGCATAGATCTCTTTCCGCAGAGCCTCGTTATGCTTGATGAGCGGCAGATACAAGATGATCACTCCGAGAACCGCGGCAAGGACCAACAAGAGAATTACCAATCGAGTCAATTTTCCCCAAATACCGGAGTCAACGCGCATTTCCGATAGTGAACCAGGAGATGAACCGGAAAGAAAGCAAAGATTTATTTCTGTCGCGAGGCTGTGAAGAGTGCATGGTTGACTGCTTCACTTGAGGGCTAAAACCTCTTTTTGAAGAACTCCGATTGCCGATCATTGAAGAACCTCTTGGAGAGAGCCACCGCGTCGGTGTTAGGCGAGGATTTGTTTGATTGGTTCGCCGTGGTCAATTTCCAGCCGTTTGCGGCTGGGCACTTCCAGCTTATGCGAATCGAGTCCGAGCAAATGAAGGACGGTCGCGTGAATGTCGGTGACGTAATGCCGGTCTTCGATTGCATGGAAGCCTAGCTCGTCCGTAACTCCATGGGCAATTCCACCTTTGATGCCGCCGCCAGCCAACCAGGCACAGAAACCTTGTGGATGATGGTCGCGCCCTGTCCCTTCCGCACCGGGCGAACGGCCAAATTCGGTCCCAAATACGACAATCGTATCCTGGAGCAGCCCTCGCTGCTTGAGATCCTTGAGCAACCCCGCCATGGGACGATCAACCTGAGTGGATAGCTTGGAATGGTTCGACTTGATCTCAGAGTGAGCATCCCATTCACCACCACCGCCGCCGCCATGAAATACTTGAACAAAACGGACTCCACGTTCCACTAATCGGCGCGCAGCCAGGCATTGCTCACCGAATGTCTTACTCTCCGGCTTGTCCAGGCCGTAAAGCTGACGAGTCGCATCACTTTCCTTTTCCAGTTGCAAGGTTTCCGGAACGGACGTTTGCATTTGAAAAGCTAGTTCATACGATTTGATTCGAGCCCGGAGATTCTGGTCATCGGGATAATCAATCCCGGCCAAGTAATTGAGCTTGCCGAGCAGACTCAAATTGGCGACCTGCTCCTCGGGAGTAATTCCACCGGCAGGCGTGATGAAAGGCAATGGATTCTTGGGATCTACCACCAGACGAACCCCCCCGTGTTCGGGCCCGAGATAGGCCGCCCCATGCGTCCAGGCACCGCCGCAGCAGTCGCCGGTAGGCACTCCCAGCACAACAAATTCCGGCAGATTCTCGTTGAGCGAACCGAGGCCGTAACTGACCCATGACCCGAGTGTCGGATGAGCCCCCTCGCGCACATGACGTCCGGTCTGGAAAGTGAGCTGCGCTCCGTGGTCGTTGTCCAGCGTCCAGAGCGAGCGGACCACCGCGAGATCATCGGCGCACTCGCCCGTGTTCCGAAACCAGTCGCCGACAACGAGGCCGCTTCGGCCGTAAGTCTTATAACCCGTTTGCAGCGGCATGATGACCTTGCGATTGCCATGCGCCGGATTTCCACCGACAATATTTTTCTTCACCTTCGCCGGATCGAGAACCTCTTTGTAGGGTGTTTCTTCAATAGATTTCCCGGCGTACTTATTCAACTCGGGTTTTACATCGAAACTTTCCAAATGACTCACCCCACCGCAAAGGAAAATCCAAATCACGGACTTCGCTTTGGGAGTGAAATGCGGCTTGCCGTCGGGCGTGTGATGATCGGTGCCGGTGGAATCCGCGCGAACTTTGCCATCCCGAAAAAGCATTGCGGACAACGCCAGGCCGGTGAACCCCATTCCCGTGTCCGCCAGAAACGAGCGGCGGGTGATGCCGTGACATCTGTGATGCGAATAGCGGGGGTCATTCATAACGGATTGCTTCCAGGCTTTGCCAAATCCATCTCACACCCGCGATGGAACGTCAATTCGACAAACCTTTCAGCCAGCAAATCTCACTCTACTTCAGCAGAATCCTCACGCCACGGAGGCCAATCAAATCCTACGGCTTCGATGCTTTCAAAGCGTTAGTGATGGCTTTTTGGACTTCTTCGACCGAACATTCCGCATCGACGGTGACCAGCTTGCCCTGCGCTCCGTAATAGCTCAGCAAGGGTTTGATCTCTCCTTGAAAAACTTGGAGCCGGGTCCGGATGATGTCCGACTTATCGTCGAGTGCGTGCAAATGTTCACCGAGGCATTTGTTATAGAGACAGGTGGTAAAAGGATCGGATTCTTCGTTGAAATGATCGTTGCAAAGGCTGCACGCTCGCTGTCCGGTTAATCGCTTCAAAATGACTGCCTCCGAGGCTTTGAGGTAAATGACTGTAGTAAGGCTGCGACTCACTTCCTTAAAAAGTTTATCCAGGAATTCGGCTTGCTCGGTAGTCCGAGGAAAGCCATCGAACACGATGCCTAGCCCGGGATCAGTCAACCCAAGCCATTCTTCCAACATGGCATCAACCACTTCGTCAGGCACCAAGTCTCCGCGCCCGATGTATTTTTGAGCGATGAACCCCAGGGCCGTGCGCTTTTTGATTTGCTGTCGGAACAAGTTGCCGGGCGAGAAGTGAACCAAGCCGAAAGAAGTAATCAAGTGGTCGATCTGAGTTCCTTTTCCGGCTCCGGACGATCCGATTAGAATGAGGTTCATGAGCTGTCGCCTAGGTTAATATTGTGAGCAGTTCACTTAACATGCCTTTCGCTCTCTCTTTCAAGCTTTTTATCCGAAGCGCAAACCACTCCGGCAGAGCTTGCCGCTTCGAGCATCCGACGTTGCAGGCTCTGGATGCTCTTCCCCACAATGAGCGTCCAAACGCTGTGAGAGAGCTGACACGCGATTGGTAGAGGAATGTCTCGCGACGGCAGCGACGGCAGCGACGGGAAGCGTTGGTCGCTCCTTCGCCTCCATCGTTGACGTCGTGGGGATCAGCTTCGAAAATCGAGTGGGTATCCCGGAACATCGCTAATGACCGTGGATCTGCCGAGAAGGATGTTTTCTGTGCGAACCCGACGGTTGATGTGTTGGGGAGTCATCCCGGTGTTTGAGCTGATCGATAAGAATCGCGGTGCGCTTTAAGATAATTGAACTGAAACCGTTTTGGTCTAAGATGGAAGCATGCTCGCTAAAAACTTCGGATCAGGGTGGTGTTTCAAAATGGTGGTTTTTGGTCTTCTGCCCGTTGCCGCCGTTCATACGAGCGTCGCTCAAGTCATTCCGCCGACGCAATCCGCAACGCCCCGCTATGAGTATCGCCAGAACCATGATCCCGATGGTATCGGCAAATATTACTTAGGCCGCGAAATCGCTCACGTCATGGGGCATCCGGGGGCGGAATGGTTGGAGCGCGCCGAGCGTGAGGATGAAGAAAAACCAAGCCTGCTGCTGGAAGCATTGAAACTCAAACCGGGAAACGTCGTGGCGGACATCGGTGCTGGAACCGGATACCTCAGTTGGCGCATGGCAAAACTGGTCGGAGAGTCAGGCCGGATCTACGCTGTCGATATTCAACAGGAAATGCTCGATCTACTGTCGCAGAAAATGGCTGAGCGGAAGATTACCAATGTCAAAGGAGTCCTCGGTACGATCTCTGACACTCGGTTGCCAACGAATTCGGTGGATCTCGCCATCATGGTGGACGTCTATCACGAGTTCTCCCACCCGCACGAAATGATGCAGTCCATTCGCAGGTCGCTCAAGCCAGGCGGGCGTGTTGTTTTCGTTGAGTATCGGGCCGAAGATCCAGATGTTCCAATCAAACGAGTTCATAAAATGGCCGAGACGCAAGTGCGCAAGGAATCCGAGGCGCATGGATTGGAATGGGTGGAAACGATCAAGGTTCTTCCTCGGCAACACATCATTATCTTTCGCCAAATGCGATAGGATGGAGGTGGCTGCTGGATTCTCGAAAGAGCCTGAAATCAAGCTCCAAACCAACGCCAAGAGCTTGTCGAATTGTGAGCGGTTAGGGGGAACGCTGGATTCGCTTCGGAATTAGCTTAGCTCGGACTTCTTACTGAATAGCCCGTTGAGTTTTGGCTTGGAGAAATTTGCGACCCAGGATGAACAGGACCACAGCGATTAAGCCAATGGTTAGGACGGGAGCGACCAAAGCCAGAATGGAAGTAAGAATGGAACCACCCAATTCGGCAGTTGCGAAAATCGGATTGGCCAATCCTCCCGTTCCAGCGGAGGAAACTCCTCGGATTAAAACGGTCGAACCTTGAACGACGCCCGCAACGCCTCCCCCAGCAATGATCGCTAGAGTCCATTTCAGAAATGGACTGACGTCGCCGACCATGGATGCGGTGACGATGGTTCCCGCGACAATGGCTGCCGGAGTGGCCACCGAATCCAAGAAATTGTCCACCCACGGAACATAATAACCAGCGATTTCAAGAACCGTCGCAACGGAAAATGCTGCGAGCGCGGCTGGAGACGCCATCCATTGAAAAGTCGGAGCGAGCGACAGATGACCCGAATAAGAAGCGATGCTCATGATCAGGAGCGGGACGAAGACACGAAAGCCACACGCTGCGCTCAATCCGATACCGATGCAGAGACCTAGTAGTGTTTCCATAATGTGCAAACGAGTTTTAGCTTTGCGGACGGGAATCAGCCAAACTTTTTGGACGGACTGCCTCGTCAACAACTAGCATCATAACTCATAGAGGCCGGAAGTCTAGCGGCTTGCACGGGACACGAATGGGCGCATCTCCGAATGAGGACGGGCCAAAACTTCGCGCCTCGCAGGCAGAGACCACCCCGGACTTCGCGCGCGCAGGGCGACTCTGAACCCACCCCTACCCCTCCCAGGAGGGGATCTTTGTCCGGTCCTCTCCTGGGAGGAGTAGGGGTGGGTCGGTTCATGGAGAGCCTCCACCTCCGACATTGGACCCGCATCGGGACCATGAACCTGGGAGCGCCGGCGAGACGCCGGCGCTCCCAGGTCAGGTTCATGGAGAGGAAGCAAGACTTCGCAGCGCGCCTGTCCTCATTAGGTGATGCGCCCCAGTTCAATCATGCGGCCGTTTTGCCCTTGTAATGGCTTGGCCGATCTGCGGGAATGTCCCTGAAATTGAAACACCACTCTCACAGGAAGAAGAAGTTGTCCAAGCTCGCTGACAACTACGGGATTCTGGTTTTTAAGATAATGTTGGCAGTGTTGGGAGCCGTGCTCGCAGGAGCCTTGACCTATTTCCTTTCGACGACTCGATGACGTTTCTAACCCGCGCGGTGGTCACACGTTCCCCGGCAACAGGCTCGGATTCTGGCGCGAAGCTGCTCATCATGGACGAGCATCGTCCAAAGCCGAGCGTTGAAGGAAATTTGAAGGATTGACTGCGCAGCATTGGGAGCGCTTAATTTCAGTCATGAACCCAGCCCGCAACGCCTGTCTCAATCAACGTTTCCAATCGTCGAGCGCACGGGGGTTTACCCTCATCGAATTACTGGTCGTGATCGCGATCATCGCCATTCTGGCCGGCATGCTCTTGCCTTCGTTAGCCCGGGCCAAAGCGAAAGCCCATCAGACCGCCTGCGTCAACAACCTCAAGCAATTGGGACTCGCCTTAGCGATGTACCTCGATGACAACAAAGACACGTTTCCCGGTGTCGCTTCAAGGGGTGCCTATAACGCGATGCAGGAAGATTGGATCTTCTGGAATATTACTCGTACCGGAAGCGGTACCTTTACGAGCCAAGTCATCCAAGATCCTCGCAACAGCGCGATCGGGCCATATTTGGGGAACTTTACGACCAACCTGTTCCGTTGTCCCTCGGACAAGGATTGGGATGCGCGGAGGAAATTAGACAGCAATCCTTACGTTTACAGCTATTCGATGGTCAGTTACGTCTCCGAGAAAAATAACGGACCCGGATCGATCTTTCCAATTGTCGCCGGTTCCGCGCCGGCTTTGCCGTTCAAACAGACCTCAATCAAGCTCCCCTCTCAGAAGATGGTGCTCGTGGACGAAAACGGCGACCCCAAGAATGGCCAACCGTTGATCGATGACGGACGCTTTGTTCCTCCGGGGAATGTCCTCGGCGCTCGCCACAAGATTTTCCGCGGATCGAAGCCCACCACAACGGCCTATTTCAAAAACGGTCGAGGCTCGGTCCTGCTCGCGGATTGGCATGTGGAGTCTTACACTCCTGACCAAGCCCAGATGCCGAAGTATTACGACACGCAGTGGGAAAAATAGCTCAGCCGCCGGGACATGCCCCAGGTGCCAGTCTGTGAGTGCGAGCCGACACGCCGAAATCCAACAAGCGAATCACTGTGTAATCCAGTCGTGCTCCTCGCGCCGAGCCGCTTTAAAACAGGTTGCCCGCTTCCATCACTAAGTTGCGCTGAGCATTCGCATCGCGCTCCTTGAGGATTAACCGCTTTCCATCGTATGTCAGACGAGTGACCCCTTTGTAATCTCTCGGGATTTTGAAGAGGAAGCAGGCGTAAGTCTTGACCCTGGTTTCGTTGGCGTCCAGGTATTCATAAAGTGGGCGGCCAAAAATTCTTCCTTTGGTCGCGAGGATGGAAAAGGGCTGATGCAATCCGGTGGTGCCGAACTCAAGGCCGCGCGCGAAGGGCTTGCCTTTCTCGACGTGTCGCCAAACATTGAACCAGGGATATTCGGCAGTCTTCCAGATATACCCGATGAGCAATCCTTGAGTCGGATTGCACGCGGTGGTCCAGCCATATTCCTCGTCGATCGTGTATGAAACCACATTCGGATTCGGGTCGTTGGTAAGGTGGCGAAGGTTGACTGGCTGGCCGTCTTGGCGCGCTTCAGGCCAAGACACCGCTGGCTCTTCGGGATTCGGCAACGGACTGTTCTGCATAAAGCCACGACGCGCATTGGCGTCCACGACGGTTTGCTCGTCCAGAAAAGGCGGGCCAATGGTCGCGTGCTGAACCATGTTGAAAAAGCGTCCCAGCTTGTTCATGTTTGTGACTTCCTCGCTGACGATGAAGAAAGCTTGGTTTGTGGAAAGTTGAATCCGTCGTATCACCCCGAGACCTGCCAACGGAAGTGTTGCGCTCATTTCTGCCTGAACTTTCGCTCCATTCGAAACGGAGTCTTTTAACACTTGCCACTCGACTCGGGACGCTTCGCCATGGAACGGCATGCCATTCTTTTGCTCGGCATCCGATGGAGCGCCCCACCGGTCCAGACAAAGGAAATGGCCCATGGGACGTGGTGTGTTGGGACCTTTTTGCTCCCATTCGAGCGGGTTCAAACCGTGACTCTGGAGGTGGAAATTCGAGATAGAACCACCCGCGATGTCCACGATAAGCCGGGCGACCTGGCCTTCGAGCACGATTGAGCGCCGACCGTCGATGATCGCCTCCGCTTTGCCCGTGGTGACGATGGCACTGAGCGCGAAGAGAAGGGTGACCAATACTCGATAAGGCCAAAGCCTCTGGTTTCTGAGAAACGAAAAGTTTAGATTTCGCATCGATTGCATGGCGCTCTTACAGGTCGCGCACGTTGATGTTCATGAACTCCAAGGCACCTCCGCTGTCTCCTAGACCGAAAGCGCCGTGCGTGGGTACGTCTGCCGGAAGCGTGAGGCGTTGCATTTCCTTGTCGTTGCGCTTCACCGTTACCTCGCGGCCCTTCACCGTGACTATGTATCGCTGATAATTGCCTGATGTCGCGCCGGTCAATTTTACTTCGCTGGCGTTGCTCTCATTACCGCGCAACCGAACGATCGGCGTTGCCAATTCCTTACCAGCAGCGGGCTTCGTCGGGCGGCAATCCAATACGAACTCCGCGTCGCGGAAATCATTTTCCGTCCATAGTGTGGCTCCAGAGTTCGCCTCGCCTTCCTTGAGCGCAATTCGTTCGCCACTTGTGCGCCAGCGGGCCGAAGTTGTGACGTTCGTTTTCCAGCCCCGCAGATCCAGCCCAGTGAACATTGTTCGCCAGCCGAGGTCCACCGGCGCAGTCACCTCCGCTGCGGCGCCGCTCGAAGGCAATTCCTTGATTCGGATATTGCGGAAATCTACGGGCGCGCCTTCGGACTCCAATGCAAGATAGCCTTTGCGATAGTTGCAGTTCTCGCCACCCGATACTTCCTTGCCATTCACGTGCAGGCGGAGGACGCCGTTCGTGCAGACGATGCGATAATGATTCCATTCCGGCGACCCTTTGCTCCGTTCTTCGGATGGGAAACTGCGGTCGCCCTTATGGCGTCCGAACGGCTTCATAGTCGCGCCATGAATCGGGAACACGTCGCCGTGCGTCGTGTACCACTCGTTTTTTCCAGTGACGTTGAATCCGTGATCGAGCACTTGCACCTCGATGCCGCGCAGAAATGGTACACCTGGCGCAGCGATGGGCGTGCCCCAAATGAAGACCCCGGAGTTGCCGCCGCTGCTCATGTGCCGCCACTCGACCTCCAGGATAAAGTTCTCGTATTGCCGCGAGGTGCGCAGGGCTCCTGTAGGCCGTCCGGTGCAATGAATCATGCCGTCGCGGACACTCCAGGTTTCCGGCGCGCAATTAGCATTCACCCAGCCCGTCAAATCGCGCCCGTTGAACAGTGGAACGAAATTGCCGTCATCAGCCGCCAGTGCCGTGCAAGCTATCGCCATCAAGAGGAAGATTGAGAATTGTTTCATGCCTTGATAGTGACAACCTCAACCGCCAAATGCACGCTCGAAGCTTTCCTCTTCGATAACTCGCTAGGCAGTCAAACCGCGCGGGCTTCTCGTCGGGTGCCCGGCGGCACGAACGAGCCAGAGGCCACACTGAACTCCAATGCGTAGTCGGCAAACTAAAAAGGCGGCTTCACTGAAGCCGCCCCACATCACTTGAACTGCGTTACAATAAACCGTTAAGCAGGAGGTGTGCCGTCTCAGCTCTGAGAAGGCAACTGGGATTACGTCCGAAGGTCCGTGAATCGACTCCGAAGATAGCCTCCTCCACGCTGGAAGATCAAACGATCAATGAAGGCACGCTTTTGTCTGGTGCTTTGTGGGCATTGGACGCGGATTCTCCCGCGCAAAATGAAGAATTGCTCCCCGATCGCAGCAATTCTCTCCATGAACCTGACCTGGGAGCGCTGGCGTCTCGCCGGCGTGTTCCTAATTTCGCCACAGCAACTCGCCGGCGAGACGCCGGCGCTCCCAGGTTCATGGTCCCGATGCGGGTCCAATGTCGGAGGTGGAGGCTCTC
>CAMAWP010000177.1 GCA_945861765.1 Akkermansia muciniphila
GTCTCGCCGGCGAGTTGCTGTGGCGAAATTGGGAACACGCCGGCGAGACGCCAGCGCTCCCAGGTCAGGTTCATGGAGAGAATTGCTGGGCGAGCCGACCGTCAAGCAACTTGGGACCACCTAACCTACCGTTCAAAGTTAGCGACTGACGCCTTTTATCCATCCCGGGCCACGCACCACACGTCCCGGCTTGGCATTGGTGTGTTCACCCTGCTTCAAGACCTGAGTGCCATTGACGAAGACATCGATCATCCCAGCGGAATATCGATGCGGCTGGTCATAGGACGCGGTGTCTTTGATTTTGGAAGGATCAAAGACCACCACATCGGCGAAATAACCTTCTCTCAGAAAACCTCGTCGATCAATCTTGAGATTCTCGGCCGGGAAACCGCTGAGCCGACGCACGGCCTCCTCCAGCGGAATGATCCGTTCATCGCGGACATATTTCCCCAAAAGCCGCGCGAAGTTTCCGTAAGCTCGTGGATGCGGATTCGACTTCAGGAAAACGCCCTCCGGCGCCAGCGAGGCGGCATCTGAATCGAAGCTGACCCAAGGCAATTTAAGTTGCTTGCGAATATTCTCTTCCGACATCAAAAAATAGACCGTTCCGACGCGGCTGCCATCTTCGATCACGAGATCCATCGCGGTCTCCTCCGGTGATTTTCCCCGCAGGGCCGCAACTTCGGCGAGAGTTTTCCCCGTGAGCGGCTTGAGCGCCTCGCTTTTGAATCCGACCAGCAAAACTTTTTCCGGAGAGCCAGCCGCGAGATACAGGTTCTCCCACGCGTCCGTGGGGGTGGACATTTCCATTTTCACTCGCTCCCTTACAACCGGGTCTTTCAAGCGTCCGGCCCAAGCGTTATACCCGCCTTCCTGAACCCACGGCGGCATGGCTGCATCGAGCCCCGTCGCGCCAGCGGTATAAGTGTACATATCCGCTGTGATCTTCAATCCAGCCGTGCGCGCGGCTTCAATCTTCTGGATGGCGGAGTCCAGCTTGGACCAATTGGACGCCCCGGCTGCTTTCAAATGATAAACCTCGGCGGAACATCCCGCTTCACGCGCTATCGCGATCAGCTCGTCGAGCGCTTCGAGAAAGCGATTTCCTTCGCTGCGTAAATGCGAAATGTACATTCCTCCATATTCACCGGCCACCTTCGCCAGCGCAATCAGCTCATCCGTTTTGGCATAAAACGCCGGAGCATAGATCAAAGAGGAACCAACACCCAGCGCGCCCTGCTCCATCGCCTGCCGCACCAGCTTCCTCATTCGCTCCAACTCCTCGGCCGTTGGCGCGCGATCTTGATAACCTATTTCATGGACCCGAACTGTCGTAGCTCCAACAAACGAAGCCACGTTGGGTGAAACTCCCCGCCTGACCAGATACTCGAGATACTCATCGAGTGTGCTCCAACCGATTCGGTATTTGATGTCTCCTTGGGCTTCCACCATCTCCTTCTTCATCCTCCCGTTCAGCGGCCCCATTGACTCTCCTTCGCCAAAGATCTCCAAGGTGACTCCCTGACGAATATCACTCTGCGACCGACCATCACGGATGAGCGATTCCGTCGCCCAACTCAGCATGTTGATGAATCCTGGGGCAACGGCGAGGCCGGTCGCGTCGATCTCGGTCTTGCCGCGCGCCTCTCTCAGTTTACCGATCGCCACAATGGTATCGCCTCTGAGCGCCACATCTCCGGTAAAGGGCGGCGAGCCGCTTCCATCGTAAATCGAGCCGTTTCGAATGATGACATCGTATTTCGCGACCGGCACAGTTGAACATCCTGCCAAGGAAACGATCACCGCGAAAACAACAAAACGGTTAACGATACGATTCATAAATCCTGATTCCATCACGAACTAAGCACGCCCGGAGGCTATTGGAATGGCGACATCCTTGTCGCCGTATTAGGGGCGGCTCGGAAGCCGCCCCTCCGTCATCCCCGCACCCAGCGCCGGGGCTCAGCTCCGTTGTGACATGATAATGAGCGAGATTTTGTCCGATCAGCGGACAGAGATCAGAGCCTAGAACTCAGCGGTGCTCAATCATAATTTTAGAATCGTGTGTGGACATTCCAACGGTTGCCGACGGATCTGCGGCATTGAGACGAGGGTGAACTCAAATGGCAGATCCTGTACCTTAATCAATTATCCAACCATCGGGTGCGATGAGCCGTATGTGTGGCGGTGATTCAATGGTCCCGTCGGGACTTGGGCTCTCCAACACACAATCCCACTCTTGAAAGAGTGGGCTATTCTCAAATCTCCCATCCGGGAGACGGCAATCGGAAGCCTCCCTCGGTTTGAAGAGCACCCGAAAATCTCCAAACTCCCAGCTTCATTCGAACCGTCGCCAGCGGGCTTGAGATCGGTCGCGCGATACGCCTCACCGATGCCGCTCTGGAGCATCTTTTGTGTTTACCATCAACAGGATTGCGTGTAACTAAATCGCGGCACCCGTCGTCTCTAAGTATCACGAACCGGGGACATTGTCCCAAATTACAGAGCAAAGCAAATTGGTATGACCGTCATAAAGTCGAAACGGGTCCGTCCGTCGCGTCGAGTCGTTCGTTTTTTACGAACGATGAAAGTCTCCGTCTGGGCGAAAATTTCGCTTTGTATCACTCCAGCGATCCTTGTGATGGGCTGCACTGCATCCCACTACCGGAAATCGGCGGACAAAGAGGTTTCTAAGATCATCCAAGAAAAGCAGAAGAAGGTGTTCGGACAAACCAACGCGTTTACGATCGAGACCCCTTATTCCCACCGCAAACCGGATGAAATCAAGGCGCAGGAAATCGTCGTGGACCGGCTCGCATCAGCCAAACAAGTGTTGTCGCTCCCAGACGCTTTACGCATCGCGGTTCAAAGCAATCGTCCGTACCAGCTCCGGAAGGAGAACCTTTACCTCAGCGCCCTAACCTTGACGCGCGAACGCTTTGCCTTTACGCCCCAGTTTTTCGCCGGCACCACGGCCACGGGAGAGCGATCTTCGAATGGCGACCAAACGCTGAGGGGGAACACACGCGCTGGGGGCGATCTGCTCATGAAGACGGGCGGAAGAATCGGACTCGACATCGCGAACGATCTGCTCCGCTTTTACACTGGCGATCCGCGCAGGTCCGCAGTGTCCACCATCTCGATGAACATTGTGCAACCGCTCCTCCGCGGAGCCGGGGCCAAGATTGCAGCCGAAAACCTCACCCAAGCCGAGCGGAACGTAATCTATGAAATTCGCAATTTCAGCTACTATCAGAGCACGTTCGCCTTCGACACCGTTTCGACTTATTTTCGGCTTCTCCAGCAGCAAGACTCGGTTCGAAACCAGTATAACAACTATCTGAGCCTGGCGAGTTACCTTAAGCGGCAAGAAGCCTTGGCGGTCGATCGGTTAGCCCGGTCTCAAGTGGACGAGACGCGCCAGAGCGTGCTGAGCGCTCGCAATAATTACATTCTTGCCGTCACACAATACCAATCCAGCCTGGATCAATTTAAGATCACTCTGAGCCTGCCGCTCGGTTATGAGGTTCGCCTCGATGAAAACACGCTGAAGGAAGTTGAAAGCGTAGGACTCATCGCGGTTTCACTGGCCGAAACCGAGGCGAATCAGACCGCTTTGGATCATCGGCTGGACCTTTTAAACGAGATCGACATCTTTGAAGATAGCAAGCGGAAGATCAAAATCGCTGCCGACCGCTTGAAGCCGGACTTGAACCTGTTCGCCGACGCCTCACTCCAATCCGACCGGCCAACTGACTACGCCAAGTTTGATTTGAATGATTACCGGCTCTCGGGAGGGGTACAGTTGAATCTGCCCATCAGTCGGCTCCTGGAACGGAACTCCTACCGCTCGGCGTTGCTCAGCTTCGAGAGGCAAATTCGAACGCTCGCGCTCTTCCTGGACGATGTGAGGGACGACATCCGGACAGGCCTTCGAAGCTTGGAACAGGCGAGTCAGACTTATGAGATTCAGAAGAACGCCCGGGCCTTGGCGGATCGCCGGGTGGAAAACTCGACAATTTTGATGGACGCCGGACGGGTGGATAGCCGTGTTCTCTTGGACGCTCAAAACGCACAGGTCCAAGCTTACAATGCCGTCACGAAGGCACTGGTGGATTATCATTTGGCGCGGCTGCGGCTTTTGCTGCACATGGGCATCTTGAAGACCGAAGAGGAGAAGTTCTGGCTTAAAGTAGGAGCGATCCCGAACAAACAACCGGGCGCGGCAACAACTCAGCCGACTGCTTTATCGGACGATTTGATTACACCGGCACAACTTTTTGAGAAATAAAATGCAAACAAAGTCCATGACAGAGCTCGTTCGGGAGCGAGCGATCAAGCGACCGGCCTTAATGGTCACGCTAGCGCTTCTCTTGGTGATCGCCGCCTTCTTCGCCTTCCGCAAGTGGACCACGCCTCCACCGACTGAGAACGCGTTTCACACCGTCAAGCGCGGCGACCTGCTCATCTCGATTGTGGAAGGCGGAGCTCTCAAAGCGGTGAACGAAGCGATTATCCGGAGTGAGTTTGAGGGGTTGTCCCGGATCATCAGCATTGTCGCGGAAGGCAGCTACGCTAAAAAGGGCGACCTGCTCGTCGAGCTGGATTCTTCGGAATTGAAGGACCGAGTCAACGCGCAGGAGGTCACCTATCAAAACAGCGAGTTTGCTTTCGTACAAGCCAAAGAGAACTTGAGCATTCAAAAAAGCCTGATCGAAAGCCAAATCAAAGAAGCTGAGCTGCGAGTTGAGTTCGCGAAGTCCGATCTAGAAAAATACAAAGAGGGCGATGCGCCGCAGCAGATCAACACGGCGACTAACAGCATTATCATTCGCGCCGAGCAACTCCAGAGGGCTCAAGACAAGCTCGATTGGACTCAGAAACTACACGCGAAGGGTTACGCTTCCAAATCAGAATTGGAAGGCGATAGTCTCAGTCTGACCCAAGCCAAGATCGGGTTGGATCAGTCCCAGGAAGACTTGCGGCTGATGATCAAGTACGACCAGCCGAAGAACCGCCGTAAGCTCGAGTCCTCTTTGGAACAAGCTCAAATGGAGTTGTTTCGTCTGAAGCAGCGCACCGCGGCGCAGATTGCCCAGGCCGAATCCGACTTAAGAACACGGCAGCGCGCGCTCGAACTGACGCTCGAAAAACTCAATCAACTTAAGGAGCAGTTGGAGAATTCCCGGATGAAAGCTCCCCAGGACGGCTTGGTGGTTTACGCGTCCAGCAATCCATTTGGGGGCGGAGGCGGCGGGCAAATCTTGATCGAAGAGGGCGCCCAAATCCGGCAACGCCAAGAAATCATCAAGCTTCCCGATGTTTCCCAGATGCTCGTGGAGATCCGAGTTCACGAGTCCCATGTGCTACAGGTTCGACCCGGTCTTGAAGCCTTCGTTACCGTGGATTCCCTCCCGGACCAACGGTTCAAAGCAAAAGTCCGCAAGGTCGCAGTCTTGCCGAATTCACAGGATCGGTTTTTTAATCCAAACCTGAAGGTGTACTCAACCGATGTGTTGATCGAAGACCAGCTACCGGACTTGAAGCCGGGCGTTTCCGCTCGAGCCGAAATCATCGTTACCAACCTCATCGGCGCGTTGTCGGTGCCACTCCAGGCGGTCACAACCATGAAGGGCAAGCAGGTCTGTTACGTTCAGAACGGAACTGCGGTCAGCCCGGTGCAGGTGGTCGTCGGCAACTTCAATGATCAATTCATCGAGATCAAATCCGGGGTTAAAGAGGGGGATCGCGTCATGCTTTCACCGCCGACAACTGGCGGCGACGCGGACTTCAGCGGATCGGTAATCACATCCGCAGACCTGGAACATCGCCCGACTCCAAAGCTTCAGATCCCGCCAGCCAAGACCAGCTCGGGGAAAGCCGACTCCACTCAAACCGGTGTCCGCCGGGAGGCCGGAGCTAACAGTGAAACGGTGGCTACAGTCGCTCAACCTGGCCCAGGTAAAGGCGAACGTAAGACGCCACAACAGCCCGCGAGCGCCAGGACCGCCGGCTCCGACAACTCAGGCCGTTGATAGGGTCCTGCCGTAATGACGAGAAAGCTTCGAAAGCGCAGGAGAAATTGGGTCGGCCGAATTCTATTGGCCGGAACTGTCCTCGCACTATTCGCCGTCACGTGGCGTGTGATCCGAAGATCCAACGAACATATCGTCCCGCTCAACACGTATTATGAGGTGAAACGCGCCGACCTCCTGATTTCCGTCGTGGAAGAAGGAGCGCTCAAGGCAATGAATGAGGTTGCAATCCGCAACAATCTGGCGGGCGACTCACGGATCATCCAGCTCGCGCCCGAAGGTTCGCATGTTAAGAAGGGCGATCTGTTGGTCGAATTGGATTCGTCTCTGTTAAAGGACAAACTCAACGAGCAAGAGCTGACCTACCAGGACAACGTCTTCCTTCTGGTTCAAGCGCAAGAGAACCTGAAAATCCAGCAAAGCCTTATCGAGAGCCGACTTAAGAACGCGGAGCTTCAGATTGAGCTCGCGGAAACGGATCTCGCGAAATATCGCGATGGCGACGCTCCCAAGCAAACCAGGACGGGGAATGCGCAGATGGCGCTGATCGAGGATGCGGTGCGCATCGCCACCGAAAGGTACGCCCGCACCCAGGAGTTGCACAAGAACGGGGATGCCACCAAATCAGAATTGGAAGCAGACAGCCTCAGTCTGACGCGCAACAAGCTCGCATTGGAACAGACCAAAGAGGATCTTCGGTTGCTGAAGAAGTTCGACCAGCCGAACACGATCCGCATGTTGGAATCCAATGTCCAGCAGTCCAAGGATGAGCTCGAACAGTTGAAACAGCGATCCTCAGCCGAAATGGCCCAAGCCGATGCAGAGTTGAAGACGAGCGCAAGAGCGCTACAACTAATGGACACGGAACTCAAACGGCAGAAAAAGCAACTTGAGAACGCGAAGATCTACGCTCCTCAGGATGGTCTGGTGGTTTACGCTTCAGCGAGTCCGTTTCTCGGACGCGGCGAAGGGCGGCCTGATGAAGGAAGATCGCGGATGCGCGATAGCGGTTATGGAGCTATGTTCGAGTCCGATGGCCGGTTTCGGAGAGGAGGCAGCGGCGGCAGCGGCGGCGAGGGCAGACGCGGTGGCGGTGAGGGCAGACGTGGTGGTGGCGGTGGTGGTTCGGGTTCTTCAAGTGGCTCGGGCGGCGGGGGAGGAAGTTCGTATAGTTCCGGCGGGAGTGGCGGTGGCGGCGGAGCAGCGGCTTCGGCAGGCCAAGGCTCGTCGGGTAACTCCGGCAGTCTCGGCTCATCGTCCACTCCCGGAGGATCGAGCGCTTCCTCTGGTTTAGGTGGCCAGACTTCGTCAGGTGGCGGCGGCGCATCGTCCGGTTCCGGACGACAAGGATCTTCTTCATCCTCCGGTGGTGGGCAAAGTTCCGGGAGTGAAGGCGCGCCGACGATTTCCTATAAGTCGGTTCGTCAAAGCTCTTCCATCACCGCCTCGACGTCTCTTGGCCAGAGTTCCGGTTCGGGTTCAGGCGGATCAAGCAGCTCGGGTGGCTCGAGTTACGGTTCTGGCGGACAAAGCTCGTCCTACAGCACAGAAACCAGCCAGTCTGGCTCCCGATCGGGTTCGCGAAACTACTCTTCGTTTGATGAAGGATCGTTTTTCATGTTTGGAGGAACCACGGTTATCGAAGAAGGCGCCACGGTTCGCCAGAGACAAGAACTCATCAAGTTGCCGGACGTCTCTCGGATGATCGTCGAAGTGAAAGTCCAGGAATCACGGGTTCGACAGGTGGTCCCTGGAATGCTGGCGTTCGTCAAAATTGAAACTCTGCCTGGGCGCCGTTTCAAGGGGACAGTTCGCAAGGTGGGAATCTTACCGGACACCCAATCCAGTTGGATGAACCCGAACAACAAGGTCTATGCGACAGATGTGTTGATAGACGATGAGATGCCTGAACTCAAGCCAGGGGTTTCGGCCCGTGCCGAGATCATCATCACCAACCTTCCAAATGTCCTCAGTGTTCCCATCCAGGCGGTCGCCACTTTTCGAGGTGAACATGTCTGTTTCACGCAGAGAGGGTCTTCAGTCATTCCCGTGCCAGTGACGACCGGTTGGTTCAATGACCGGTTTATCGAGATCAAATCTGGATTAAGAGAAGGGGACCACGTGCTGCTCGCACCTGCCGTTGACGAAGACCACATCGAGATTGAAAGCCCCGAAACCGCCACCAATCAAGTGGAGTCTGCCGAAAACGATCCAGCTCGAACTCGCGATGCCTCGACGAGAAGCTCGGAAAGCCAACCCCAAGCAGCGAATCCGGCCGCCCCCACTCAAGCCTCTCCGTCAGACGCAACGCCCAGTGCGCAGCGTGGCGATGGCCAGCCGCAAGCAGGCCGCGGATCACCGACCGAAGGAGGAGGCCGGCGTGGTCGGCGCGGAGACGATCCCGAATCTCAACGTCGGCGGGAAGAATTCATGAAGCTAAGCCCGGAGGAACGAGAGGCGAGATCGCGCGAGTTCCAAGGGCGCCCGGGCGGAGGACGAGGTCGTCAGCAGACGCCCGATCCCGGAACTCCCACGCCGTCCGAAAATGCCAAACCGTAAGCCTGTGACTTCAAGCGTCTCACACGCATCCAGCCATAAGAATGTTCACCATCCAAGGCTTGCCTACGAACCCATTCTGCATAGCTCCACATTAGAAAGCCGATGAATCAAAACGCGATCATTCGCATCGAGTCGGTCGAAAAAACCTACGACATGGGTGAGATCCAAGTGCGCGCCTTGCGAGGTGTGAATCTCGAAGTCTTGAAGGGCGACTATATCGCCATCATGGGACCGTCCGGCTCTGGTAAGTCCACTCTCTTGAACCTCCTTGGCTGCCTGGATCGTCCCACGGCGGGAAAGTATTATCTGGGAGGCGACGACGTTTCTGAGATGGATGACAACGAGCTTTCGGAGGTTCGTGGACGCAAGATCGGGTTCATTTTTCAGTCCTACAACTTAATTCATCAACTCTCGTTGATTGAAAACATCCAAATGCCTTTGTTCTATCAAGGGCTGGACACTCCACGGAACAACCAGCGCTGTGAAGGCTTCGCGAAGTTGGTCGGCCTCGAAGATCGACTTCACCATCGGCCCAACCAGCTTTCCGGCGGACAACAGCAGCGCGTCGCTGTCGCACGATCGCTGGTCAATGATCCGATCATGATCCTGGCCGATGAACCGACCGGCAACCTCGATTCCAAGACGGGCACGGAGATTCTCGACATCCTTGACCGGCTCAACCATGGCGGCAAAACAATCGTCCTGGTCACGCACGACCCGCACACTGCGGCGCGCGCCCGGCGCGTCATTCATATGCGTGACGGAGCCGTGGACCGGATTGTCACGCAAGAGCCAAGGCCCGCTCCGGAGAAGTTAATGACAGACCGCTTGGATGCGGAAGGTGTCGAGGGAAAGTCGCGATTGCTCCGCTTGTTACGCCCATTGCGCACGATGCAAGTCGGCATCAAGAGCCTTCTCTTGCACAAGCTGCGCTCAGCGTTGACAATGCTTGGAATCATTTTTGGAGTGTGTTCGGTCATCGCCATGTTGGCGATTGGTGAAGGAGCTTCCTATGAGGCACAGCAAGCCATCAAGAAGCTCGGCAGTAATAACGTCCTCATTCGCGCGTTCAAACCGCCCGACGACACCAAAGCAACAAGCTCGGCCAGTGGCCGCGGCTCGGTGATTGAATACGGATTGACCTATAAAGATGCGAGTCGCATTCAGTCCACGATTCCTGGGATCAGCCATGTGCTGCCGATGCGGATCATTCGGGAAAACGTCCGTTTCTTTCGCAACGAAGTAGCGGGCCAGGTGATTGGAACCTACCCGATTTATAGGGAGATCGGAGGTCTGGAAACTGTGCGCGGCCGTTTTATCACGGAGACGGACGACCTTCACCAGAACAATGTTTGCGCGATTTCCACAGGGCTGTCGAAACGGCTTTTCCCGTACCAGGACCCGCTCGATCAGGAGATCAAGATCGGCCCCCACTACTATCAAGTTGTCGGACTGGTGCAGGAGACGAGCACGGAAGATAAACGTCCGCAATCCGGCGAGACCACTGGCCACGCCTTGGACAACAACGTGTATATCCCCCTTTCCGCAGCCAAGAGCCGTTTCGGTGAAACCCTGATACGACGCACCGCGGGCAGCTCAGAACAGGAGCGCGTTCAACTTCACCAGATCACGATCCAGTTCGGCAGTTCGATCGATGTGGAAACAGCCGTCCCACAAATCACAACATTGCTGAACCGATTCCATTCCAAGAAGGACTTCGAGTTGATCGTTCCGTTGCAGCTCTTGCGCCAGGCCGAACAAACCAAACGTATTTTCAACATCGTGCTCGGCTCTATCGCCGCCATCTCGCTACTGGTTGGCGGTATCGGCATCATGAACATTATGCTCGCCACGGTTACTGAGCGGACCCGTGAAATTGGAGTTCGCCGAGCGCTTGGCGCGAAGCAACAGGACATCACCACTCAGTTCTTGGTCGAAGCGATGGTGCTCTCGATTGGCGGCGGGCTCATCGGTGTCGCCCTAGGCGTGCTCACTCCATTGGTCGTTTCGCAGCTCACCGACATGAAAACGATTATCACTCCCCTCTCCGTCCTTCTGGCTTTCAGTATTTCGGGAGCTGTCGGGATTGTGTTCGGCCTCTATCCAGCATCCCGCGCGGCACGACTCGATCCCATTGAAGCCTTGCGACACGAGTAATTGCTTTGACACCACATGCCAATCAATGTAGGCATCCGCCCACTTGATTTTTTATTAAAAGCCCAATCTCGCCCAACGGCCAACGGTCACGAAAGAGGGTGGCCGATGGCGCTCCGCCCACTTGCCTCAGATCTGATCAACCGCCGCCGAAGCAGCCTAGAAACAGCAGTTCAGCCGAAAGAAGCGAAAGAATTCGAGGGCTTTACGCAAACGCGAACACTCACCTGCCGGGTGAATGGTGCCTGACTCAGAACTTCCTTTCTTTCGGCATCTTTCGTTCTTTTCGGCCATCCAACTACCGCTTTATGGATCAGTCGAGCATCAGTAACGCGTTGAGAATTTCTCGGGTTTCGGAGCCCACCGGTGAGCAGTTGGTGGGTTTTCTATTTGCAACGTCGCTTTGGTAACGCCTGTCAACTCGAGACAGCAACCGATCGAGCGTAGAATGAGAGAGCTGAGTGCCCAAAGTCAAAGTGAGCAAGCCGCCCCGCGCGGCATGGTCATCGCTGCGTTTGCCGCAGTCTATGTGATTTGGGGTTCGACCTATCTAGGGATTCGCTTTGTTGTCGAAACTGTGCCGCCATTCCTGATGGGCGGAGCGCGCTTCCTCCTGGCTGGACTGATCCTTTATGCCTGGCTTCGACTCCGCGGTGCCGCTGCTCCATCGAGCCTTCATTGGCGCAACGCAGCCGTCGTTGGAGTGCTGCTGCTTGGCATTGGAAACGGCGGCGTTAATTGGGCCGTGCAAAAGACGCCCTCTGGGCTTACCGCCCTGCTGATCGCGGTGACGCCTCTTTGGTTTGCGCTTTTGGAGTGGCTTCGGCCGGGTGGAACCCGTCCGCAGCTCCAAACCGTGGTCGGCATCGTCGTCGGGTTCTGCGGAATGGCGCTGTTGGTGAGCGCGCGCGACGGCACGTACCGCACTGCGATTGATCCCGCCGGTGTGATGGCTTTGATGCTGGCCAGCTTCGCATGGGCGAGTGGTTCGCTCTATGCCCGTTACACTCCCAAACCAGAGTCCCCTTTCTTGGCCGTCGCTCTGCAAATGATTGTAGGTGGCATTTTCCTTTTCCTGGTTGGCCTGGCGGTTGGAGAATGGAACAGCTTGGATCTCTCGAAGATTTCAAGGCGTTCTACCGTAGCGTTCATCTATTTGATGGTGGTTGGCTCATTCGTCGGGTTCACGGCTTATAGCTGGCTGCTGAAAGTGAGCACCCCTTCGCGCGTTTCCACTTACGCCTATGTCAACCCGGTTGTCGCTGTGTTTTTGGGTTGGGCTTTGGGCGGAGAAACGCTCACGAAACAAATGCTCTGGGCAGCCGCAGTCATTGTGCTCGGAGTCGTCATTATCACAACGCGGCGAGAGCAGCGCGAGGCGGCAACCGCGAACAAGGCCGATTCTCCAGATACACGACAATCCGGCAGGTCAACCTTGACTGAAAAACTATGAAATACGACCCAATGCTCACCGAGCCAACCTTGCTCGAAGGCCGGCATATCCGACTCGAACCGCTTTCGCTGGCGCATCTCGACCGACTCTGGGAGGTGGCATCAGACCAAGACCTGTGGCGCTGGATGCCGACGCAGGTCCACACCCCGGAAGCGCTCCGCATCTACATCGAGGAAGCGCTGCTAGGCCAAACCCAAGGCACGACGATTCCGTTCACAACTATCGAACGCGAGAGCGGGCGTGTCATCGGCAGCACGCGCTACGGCAACATTGATCGCGCTCATCGCCGCGTGGAGATCGGCTGGACGTGGCTTGGCCGGGAATGGCAAAGGACGGCGGCCAATACTGAAGCCAAATATCTGATGCTCCATCACGCCTTCGAAACGCTCGGCTGCGTTCGAGTCGAGTTGAAAGCGGATGCGCTCAACGATCGCTCACGCAAGGCCATTCTACGGCTCGGAGCCAAGGAAGAAGGGACCCTTCGTCAACACATGACAACGAGCAGCGGACGTGTTCGCGACACAGTTTACTACAGCATTATTGCAGGCGAATGGCCGGAAGTTAAAAGGGAATTGAACGCGAAACTCGCGCATCGCTAAAACGCGATCCGTTTGCGGGCTTGAACCACAGCGCAAGAGTGGAAGGAGCCTGGCGCCAGCAATTCTAGAGGGTCTCCTTTACGTTCAGGAACTTCTCCACGCCCAACAGTTTCTTCACATCATCAAAACTCATCGCGTCAATGGCGAGTTTATCCACCCGTTCCGCAGTCTTCCACGTCTCGCAGAGGTCGCGCATGGCGCGGGCGCAGACCATCAACGACTCGATCGGGCAAACCACAATCTTGTAGCCGAGCTGCGCGAGCTCAGACACCGGCAAGATCGGTGTCACTCCGCCTGACAACATGTTCACGAAGAGCGGATATTTCACACGCTTTGGAATCTCTTCCAACTCAGCCCTTGACTGCGGGGCTTCGATAAAAGCGATATCCGCGCCGGCGTCGCAGCAACGGTTCACGCGTTCGATAGCGTCATCGAGACCGTTCATTTGGCGGGCATCGGTGCGCGCGAAGATAACAAAGTTCGGATCGCTCTTAGCTCGAACCGCAGCTTTGATCTTCAGCACCATTTCGTCGGTCGCGATCACCTGCTTATGGGCGAAGTGCCCACAACGCTTAGGCATCACTTGATCTTCGAGCAAAATGCCCGCCGCGCCTGCGGATTGAAATGCCTCGACCGTCCGCTGCACGTTGTGAAGATCGCCGTGGCCGGTGTCGCCATCCGCAATCACCGGAATGGAAATACGCGCCGCCATTCGCCGCACGGCTTCGGCCATTTCAGTCATCGTGAGCAAGTTCAGATCGGGCAGACCAAGCATCGACGCGCTGGTTCCAAAGCCGCCGATAAAGACAGTTTCAAACCCTGCCTGCTCGACGATCAGCGCGGTCAACACGTCGTGCGCTCCAAGACTCCGAATGATACCAGGTCGAGAAAGCAATTCGCGCAAGCCTGTCCGTCCATTGGTTGAATTCATGCGCAGCTTTATATGCCGAAGACCCGGCTTAGCTCAAGCTCCAACCAGGATCAATCAGCAATTCTCTCCATGAACCGACCCACCCCTACCCCTCCCAGGAGGGGACCGGACAACGCTCCCGTCCTGGGAGGGCGCCTCTCCGAATGAGGACAGGCGGGCTGCGGAGTCTTCCTTCCTCTCCATGAACCTGGGTGGGGTGAGAGTCCCCTCGAACCCTGACCTTTTCTGGCGCTCAATCATGTCAGGGCTCGACGGCTTCCGGCTCGGAGACTACAGCTCGGAGAGAGTCTCGCCCCACCGTTCAAGGGCGCAATGCGCGCACAAAGTT
>CAMAWP010000178.1 GCA_945861765.1 Akkermansia muciniphila
GTTCGGAGATGCGCCCCAAGCGAATGGGTTTTTGCAGCAACTCTCATTTTGGCCCGTATGTAGTCCCGGCTTCAGCCGGCCAGCGCGCGAAAACCGGCTAAAGCCGGGACTACAAGCGGATCGCCAGTTGCGCCTTGCGTCATAATGAGCAAATCGCTGACACTCCATCCAGTTTATGGACAAACCTTCAAGAGTCGCTCAAGGTGGCTGATTCCAACTCTCGACACGGTTGGCCGGGCGGATGGAAGTCGTGCGATGGTTACCAGGTCAGCTAGGACATTTTCGTGAATAAGAGCAAAGACCCATTCCCCGAGGGGCTAAGCAACGTCTTCCGATTCGTGGCTTTCAACGCGCTGTCGTTTCAAATGATCTTGAGCAGCCCGATGATTCTCTTCGCCAAGACACTCGATGCGAGTGCTACGGCTTTGGGCATTATCAGCGGCATGATGCCCCTCTTGGTGATTTTTCAGATTCCAGCGGCAAGCCACATTCCTCGCTACGGCTATAAAAGATTCGTTTACGGCGGATGGGGAATTCGGGTCCTATTTATCTTCGGGATGGCGCTCGTGCCCGTGTCGAGCCGGTTCTTGGAATCGAACAGTCAATTGGCACTGCTACTCTTTTTCCTGTTCGCTTTCAATCTGTCACGCGGTATATCGAGTTGCGCCTGGTTGCCATGGATCACTTCCTTGATCCCGCCGGCTGTTCGGGGCAAATTCCTTGTTCAAGAAGCAGCGTTCATCAATGTCGCCAGTTTTGTCGCATTCTTGTTGGCGGCTTGGTGTTTGGGAGACCAACCGAGGGCTTGGCACTTCACCGCCGTCTTTGCCTTCAGCGCTATCATGGGATCGATCAGCTTGTTCTACTTAAAGCGGATTCCAGAAGGAGAAACCCCGGAACAAGGCCGCGTTTCCACCACGCCAGTCCCTTGGATCGAGATCGCGCGCTATCGGCCCTTTCGCAAGCTGCTCCGGATGAATATCGCCTGGTCCACCGCTTACGGCGGCTTGACGGCATTTACGGTTGCATTTTTGAAGACTGAAGCGGGGATGGCCGAAGGTAAAATACTTGTGATGAATTCAGTCGCTTACCTCGGCGGACTGAGCAGCCTCTGGATCTTGGGATCGCGGATGGATCGCCTGGGCAGCAAGCCTATTCTGACGTTTTCCCTGGTGACTTGGTTTGTCATTATCTTCGGCTGGACCTTGCTGGCAGGCCGTCTGTTCGCCGCCAGCTTCGCCATCGTGGTTGCTTTGCAGTTTCTGATGGGCTTGGGATTGGCCCTTTTCAATATGGCGAACATTCGTCTGGCCATGGCGACCGTTCCAGTCATGGGCCGGAATCATTTTTTTGCGCTTTTTTCCGTCGTGTCAAACTTGACGCTCGGTTTGGCGCCGGTGCTCTGGGGGGTGCTGATCGATTCGATGGGCTCATTCGCAGTTCGTTGGCGAGCCTTCGAATGGAACCAGTTCACCGTATTCTTTGCCCTCGTGGAGATCATGATGCTCGTAACTCTAGCAATCTGCACCAAGTTGGAGGAACCCGAAGCCGCGAAGATGGGAGATCTGGTCCGGGAAATATTGATTGAGTCGCCGCAACGCCTTTGGCTACGGCTATGGCCGAGAGAGTGATGCGTGATGCGTGATGCGTGAGGGCCGCGCCTGTTGACGGGGCCGATCAATGTCTCCAACAGCGACTGAGTCAACTGGGTTCGAGCGTCTTCAGGGTTCGACAATCACGGGGGTTCCCACCCGAACAAGCTGAGCCAGGTATCGGGCATTCCAATTGGCTAAACGGAAGCACCCGTGAGATTCGGTTCGTCCGACATCCTCCGGCCGCGGCGTGCCATGAATCCCGTAGCCAGGCCGATCGAGTCGAATCCAAGCTGCCCCGACCGGATTATTTGGGCCGGGCGCAATGCTCAGCGGATGACCGATCCGCCGAGCCTCGGCTGATTCTGGAAAATTATTCGGATCGAACCGGTAGGTTGGATTCAGGGCCACGCCCTCGACAACTAATTGGCCGAGCGGCCGTTTCTCGATCCGTCGTGCGATACTGCAAGGGAAGTGTGCCAGCAACTGATTCTCGCTGTCGAACGCCTGCAGAATTTTATCCGTCAAACGGATGCGGACCAGAGCTGCCCTGCTGCGCACGGGAGGAAGATGGACGTTCGGTAGAATGATGGAAGTTCCCGCCGCCACGTTAGTCCAGTTAACGGATGGGTTGAGCGAGCGAATCAAGTTGGGGTGCGACTGGCCCATCTCGGCGAGCAATTCGATAATGTTTTCATAATCCAAACGCTTCTGGAGTGATTTGACCAGCCAGTTGGTTCCGAGCGGTTGTAAGCGGGCCAAATCATTCGTCGTCACCACGTAAATTTTCTCGGGAGGTTCAATCAAGCGAAGCCGCTGTTTAGTCGCAAGATCAATTTCCCCCGTGACCGCCAGATGCTCCTTGGTTTGGAAAGCGCGAACGGCCATGCGTGTCTGGTAACCCATGACACCATCCAGACTTCCGGAGGAAACGCCCCGCCGCGCGAGCGCAAGTTGAGCCTCATAGATATTTCGCGGGAGCCGCGGAGAGAAGACCACCGAAGGAGGTGAAGCAATTATTACGGACGTCGCAATGGGCACTGAGGTCCGGACGAGGCCACCAGAATTAGATACGTTCGTCGCGAAGGATCGATCTAATATCGGCAAAGCCACAGGCTGGATTTGGTGCGCCGGTCGTGAGGAGACAGCAGATTCCACCAATTCCCGGTTTCTGCTTTCCCACAAAAGCCAGCCGCCGACCGCTAAACTCGCGACGGCAAGAAGCCAATACAACCTCAGTGTCACTTTCTGCTTGGCCTGTTGCTCTCTGTATCTTGTGTAGAACCGCACACTCGATTAAGTCATAGAGTATAGCTGCGACCCAAGCCATTTGTTCCCTCCATGAACCGACCCACCCCTACCCCTCCCAGGAGGGGACCGGACAGAGCTCCCCTCCTGGGAGGGGTAGGGGTGGGTTCAGAGTCGCCCCGCGCGCGCAAAGTCCGGGAAGTGCCCTCCATGAACCCACCCCCAGCCCCTCCGAGGAGGGGAGCTTCGTCGTCCGCGCGGGTTGCAGATTCCCCTCCTGGGAGGGGTGAAGGGGTGGGTTCATGGTGCCGATTCACGTCCAAATTTTGGAGGTGTTCCATCTCCATGATCCGTCCGACCCGAGCCACCCGGCGAACATCGTTCTGCGCTCAGGCTTGCCTTTCCTACCCAGCTCTTGGTTAATTCCACCCTGGCGCGGAATGTAGCCGCCAATATGACGCATGGATACCGAGATTGAACTGAGACAAACTCACGATCAGTTGCAACATAGGCTAGCCGAGCTGACCGGCGAATTCTCCAAACTGAACGTTTTGCTCCAGGCTGAAGGCAGTGAACGCCAGCGTGCCGAGGATCAGATGCAAAGCCAATCCGCACTGGTCGATATGACCTGGGACGGCATCATTATCTGCAATCCCGAGGGGCGCATCGTCTTTTGGAACCAGGGAGCCGTGCGGATGTACGGATGGTCTGTTGAGTCAGCGCGAGGCAAACTGATCTCCGAAGTTTTTTACCCGCCCGAGACGACAAACTTTTCCGCGATTCTGACGATCCTGGCCAAAAATCAAAAACATCAAGCAGAGGAACAACACCTTAACAAGGCAGGCCGGACCCTCATCGTCGATGCTCGCTGGGTTTTGGTCCAACACTCGGGCGGGCAAGACGAAATTCTCATAGCTACCACAGACATCACAGAACAGAAGGAAATGGAGCGCCAATATCTGCGGATGCAGCGCCTCGAAACACTCGGTCTTCTGGCCAGCGGCATCGCTCACGATCTTAACAATGTTCTCGCCCCGGTGCTCATGGCATCCCAAAACCTGCTCAACGAGATCAAGGACGAGTCTCAGGTGGAATTGCTCCGGTCCATCGAATTGAGCGCCCGACGCGGTGGAGCACTGGTTCACCAAATCCTATCGTTCGCCCGAGGCGCTGAAGGCGAGCGCGCCCCACTTCAGGTTAAACAACTGCTCCATGAGTTTCAAAAAGTAGCCAAGGACACCTTTCCACGAACCATCCAAATCGTGATGCGCTTTGGTAAAAATGTCCGGCCAGTCCTTGGAAATCGAACCCAGTTGTACCAGGCAATAATGAACCTTTGCCTGAATGCCCGCGACGCCATGCCCAACGGCGGCATTCTCCAGATCGAAGCAACCAACGTCGAGCTGGATGCCCACTTTGTCAGCCGCTATCCCTCTGCCCTACCAGGAGAATATCTGATACTGAAAATCTCGGACAACGGAATCGGGATTCCGGAGGAGCAGATCGAGAAGATTTTTGATCCGTTTTTTACCACGAAAGACGCCGGTAAAGGCACCGGTTTGGGGCTGTCCACGGTCCTAGGCATCGTCAAAAGACATCGCGGGTTTCTCGAGGTCACAAGCAAAGTGGGCAAGGGCTCAAAATTTACCATCTACCTACCGACCGTCGAACCGGTTGCTGCCATGGGCATCGATTTGACTGCTCCGGTTTTGCCGGATGGCAACGGCAAAATTATCCTGGTGGTAGATGATGAGCGGATCATTCGCGATATCACCGCCTCCACTCTGAAGAAGAATGGATACCAGATTCTGAGCGCTGCTGACGGGACCGAGGGTTTCGCGTTGTTTACCCAACATCGGAACGAGATCGCCGCTGTGATTACTGACATGTCGATGCCTTATATGGATGGTGGAAAAATGATTCGAGCCCTCCTCCAAATTGATCCTAAGGTAAAGATCATCGCCGTCAGCGGCCTCAACGAGGACTTTAATCTTCCCGACATCCTGAAGAAGCGGATTCCGTTTTTGAAAAAGCCTTTTGCCGTGGAAAAACTGCTCGAGACTTTAAATGAATTGTTCGTCCCCCCTCCTGTCAAAAATCCGGTGTCACCCCAAACGGCTAAACGCAAGCTCCGCGCGGGTCCGCACGACTCGATAGAAACATCTCCCGAGGGTGGACCCGTAATTTTGGAGAACAACGCGCGCGGGACCGAACCGCGGACATGAGCTGCGGTGGACTCGTCGAAGGCTTTCCTAGTTTTTGCGACGGACTTCACGTCGCAGATTTAAGCAGGTGGGACTTCACCGGAACACGAAGCAACAAGCGACCGCAATCTTGCGTGGACCTCCCGGATAACTCCCGGCCAATCCCCCGGCGAAGCCTGACGGAAGAGACGCATCGTAGGATACCATGGGCTGTCGTCCCGGCCTAAAAGCCAACGCCAATCCGGAGCAAACGGCAACAGCAGCCAGATCGGTTTCGCCAACGCCCCGGCGAGATGCGCCACGGAAGTATCCACACTGATCACCAGGTCCAGTTGGGTGAGGAGCGCCGCGGTGCTGGCAAAATCACTCCGTTGGGAGCTTACCTCTGCCATCTTTCCGAGCAGACCCGCACGTTTGATTTCGTGAGCACGCTCGCCCACTTGCAGGCTATAGAAGGCCGTCGCTTCGAGATCAAACAGCGGCTTGAGCATTTCGAGCGGCAGAGAGCGAGCGCGATCGTTCAGGTGCGACGGGTTGCCCGCCCAGACCAAGCCGACCTTCAATCGAGCCCCATTGGGCGATGGCAATGGCTCGGCCCATTCATCAAGAGGGGCAAGATAAGGAACCCGGTTGGGAATGGTTTCCAAGGTCGTGCCCAGAATCCTGGGCAGGCTCATCAGTGGCGCTTGGAAATCAAATGGAGGGGAAGGATCGCCGCGAACGACCAATTGACTGACCCCTTTCACGGTCTGAAACAATCGTTTCAAATCAGGCTGGCATTCGAGCACGACCTCCCCCCCGCGCTGGATGGCCAGCTCGATATAGCGAACGAATTGAATCGCATCTCCAAAACCTTGTTCCGTGTAAACGAACAATCGGCGCCCGGCTAAGTCCTGTCGAGACCAAGCAGGCCGATCGAATGATCGACGCCCTCTGGCCATCTCTTCAGTTTCCCAACGCCATTCGTTCTCCATCCAACCCTCGATGAAATCGCCTGACAGGAGTAATGCGAACGCCAAGTCGCGATGGGCTTCGGCGAAGCGCGGACTCTTCACAACAGCTTCGCGCAAGAGCGCGACAGCCTCCGGTATTCGCCCGATCTCTCGCAGCATGTTCGCCAGGTTCAGTTGGATTCTGGGGTTGGCTGGATCTAGATTTCCCGCCGTGCGGTAGGTCGATTCAGCCGCTGCCCAAGCGCCTTGCGCCTTCAAGGCGTTGCCGAGATTCAGGTGAGCGCCAGCCGATCGCGGTTGCAGAGCAACGGCTCTTTGGCCCGCCTCGACCGCCGCGTCAAAATCGCCAGCTCCCTTGCAGGCGGCGGAAAGATTGCTCCACGCGTCGAAGAAGTCCGGCTTCAGCGCGATGGCCTTCCGGTAGGCTGCAATCGCGTTGGCGAGTTGAGCTAATTGCTGCAAAGCGAGGCCGCAATTAAAATGCCACACCGGATTATCCGGTCGCAATTTCGTCGCCGCCTGAAAATGCTTCAATGCCTCTGCCAAATTCCCCGACGAAGCCAGGCGTATGGCTTCAGCCTGGTGAAGGTCAGCATCGCCTCTAGAAGGCTCCACTGGCTCGCGGCCGCTATTCATTCCATTCACGCAACCTCCTTCGCAAGGGCAATCGCCACCGCGTCGATGACGGCCGCCCAGTCCCCAGGCCGTGGCTGCCGGAAGAGCCGCATGCCCGGATACCACGGGCTGTCCTTACGATCGAGCAGCCAACGCCAGTCCGGCGCAAAAGGCAAAAGTACCCATGCCGGTTTATTCAGGGCGCCTGAGAGGTGGGCTACCGCGGTGTCCACGGTGACAACCAAGTCCAACTGCTGAATGGCCGACGCGGTGACAGCGAAATCTGTCAACTGCGAGCTCAAATCGATTATTCCATTCGCGCCCTCGACCTCAACCAACTGTTGACGCGGAGTTCCGATCTGCAAGCTATAAACAGCTATCCCAGACAGCGACCAGATCGGGGCCAAATTCAACAGTTGCAACGAGCGTATCCGGTCGCTCGAGTGATGCGGGCTCCCGGCCCAAACCAAACCCATCCGCAGACGAGTTGATGGAGGCGAATGAAGATCCAATTTGATTCCATCCGGCACGCGCAGGTAGGGCACACGATCAGGAATCGTCTCGATAGATGTGCGCATCTGGAGTGGCAAACTCATGAGTGGGATTTGATAATCACAGGCTGGCGTCGGCTCACCTCGCTCAATGATGTTTGAGACCCCTTCGACGGTCGTGAGCAATGGTTTCAAGGCCGGCTGACATTCCAGAATGACTCGGGCTCCGCGCTGTGCGAGAAGAGGGAGATAACGAACAAATTGAATCGTGTCGCCGTGGCCTTGCTCGGCATGGACCAGCAGCGTGCGCCCGGCCAAGTCTTCTCCCTTCCACAGAGGCTGAGAGAAGCCGCGATCCGCAAAAATTGGATTGGGGGTCTTCCAGCGTGCTTCATAATTATGCCAGCCGGGTTCAAACTGGCCGGACAGCAACTGACCAATCGCGAGGTTGAAACGAGTCTCGGCGTCCTCCGGTCGAGATTTCAGGGCGCGTTCACAACAAGCAATCGCTTCATCGACTGCGCCTTTGGCTTGCCTTATGACCCCTAGATTTGACCAGGCTTCCGGCAGGTCGGAGTCGATCTGCAGTGCTTCTTGGCAGAGTGCTTCCGCTCGATCGAGATCCTGTTGAGCGGTCGATTGCCTCGCGCGGATGGCGAAGATCGTCGCGAGGTTCACCCGCGCTTTAACATGTGCCGGGTTCAACGTCAGAACTCGCTGCAGACATGATTCAGACTCTTCCATCCGCCCGGCATCTTTTAAGGCAATCCCCAAGTTGAGCAACGCATCGAGGTGCGTTGGATCAAAGCGGATCGCTTGCTCGTAGGACGAGATGGCCGCCTCGGGTTGACGCGCCTCCTGCGCCAGCAAGCCCAAGTTGTAATGCGCCTGGGCCAAATCCGGTTGTTGCTCGACGGCTCGCCGATAAGAAGCTTCCGCCTCCTTCCATCGCTTCAACGCATAGTAGGCGTTCCCCAAATTGTAGTGAGCATCCGAAAACTCGGGCTGGATTTGGATCGCCTGTTGATAAGCGGATATCGCTTTTTCGAGTCGCCCCATTTCGAAGAAGGCCAATCCGAGGTCATGATGGGATTCCGCGGATTGCGGTTGGACAACCAACGCCTTCTCCAGCCATGTCCGCGCCTCTTCCAGCTTTCCTCGTTGACGATTCAAGACACCGAACAGACGCAACGTATCGGCCTGTTCCGGCTGTCTTTTTAGAATTCGCTGATAAAGCTGCTCCGCCTCGGCCATTCGTCCGGCCTGATGATGGACGAGCGCCTCGGCCAACCATGGTTTCCAAGAAGCGGGCTGCCAATGATGAACGAGCCGCTCTTCCAGTGCCGCGCGAACACGTACCATCACCTCACCCCAATCACCCGGTTTGACCTGCCGAAACAGCCGCATGGTCGGATACCACGGACTGTCCTCGCGCTCCAACATCCAGCGCCAGTCGGGAGCAAAGGATAAGAGCACCCACACCGGTCTGCCCAAGGCACCAGCCAGATGGGCAACCGAAGTGTCCACCGTGATCACCAGATCCAACTGTTCCATCGCCGCGGCCGTATCGCTGAAGTCGTTTAGCTGAGCACTCAAATCGATGATTGCTCCGAGCGATGCGGCATCTTTGATCTCTGCTGACATGGATCCGATTTGCAGACTGTAAAATTCGATTCCGCTCATCGCCAGCAGCGGCCTCAGGCATTCGAACGGTATCGGCCTCCGATCGTTTGGCTGGCTTTGCGACCCACACCAGACCAAACCAACCTTAGGCCAATTCCTACTTTCGCCAAGCGATGTGAGGGGCTGCTCTCGCGACCGTCGCAAGTAGGGGACGTCGTTCGGAATCGTCGCCACAGTAGTGCCAAAGATTAACGGCAAACTCATCAAAGGCAGATGAGTATCAAATCTCGCCCCAGGCCCTAAGCTGGAAAAAACTTCGACAACCCCCGGCACAGTCTGAAACAAGGTGACCAACTCCGGTGGACACCAAAGCAGCACTCGCCCCCCGCGCGCCTTGACCAGAGGAATGTAACGCACGGCCTGAATGGAATCGCCAAAGCCTTGCTCTGAATAAAGAAGAATCGAGCGCCCAGCCAGATCATCGCCATCCCAACGCGGCTGCCTAAAACTGCGTTTGGGCGTCGTCCGATTCTTGTTTTCCCAACGCCATTCGTGCTCCTCCCAGGCTTGGGGAAATTGCCCTTTGCAGGCCAACACCGCAAAGATTTGCCAATGCACTTCGGCGTCGTTGGGATCCCATCGGAGAGCTTGGCGATAAGTGCCCTCAGCCTCTTCGAGCATCCCCATATCCTGGCAGACCATCCCAAGGTAACGAAGCGCTGTGACATCCTTTGGTCGCAACTCGACGACGTGCCGATGACAAGCCAGCGCCTCGTCGAGTCGATTTTCACGTTCCAAGCTGAGGCCAAGATTCTGCCAGGCGTCGGCATACTCGGGTCGTAACGCCACCGCTTTTTCCCAGGCCGCGTTGGCTTGGCCCCATTCACCAAGATCCCGATGCACGTCGCCCAGCGCTTTGTAAATTTCGGGGTCGTTGGAGCTGATGGCCAGAGCACGCTGAAAGTACTCGCGGGCATCCTGAAATTTGCCGGATTTTTGCCGCACCAACCCAAGATTTAGAAGCGCGGGGAGCAAGGTCGGTTGCAGTTCCAACGCCCGTTGAAAAGCCTCGCCAGCCAGTTCAATATCCTTGGCCTGAAAACAGGTCAGGCCAAAAGCGTAAAAGGTCGCAGGGCAATTGGGTCGGACCTCCAAGAGTTTGCGCCAGGTCGCCAAGGCCTCGGGCCAGCGGTTCAGGCGCACCAACAGATCGGCTAGTTTTTGGAGCAATCCAGCGTCCCTCGGGAACGCCAGAAGGCCACGTTGGCAAAGCTCGATGGCCTCGAGAGGTTGGGCTTGTTTCTCGAAATCCTCGGCCAACCGGAGCTGGGCAGCCGCATAGACCGGAGAGACTTGGCGCACCCTCTCGAAGCAGGCTTCAGCTCGTTCCAATTTGCCCAAGGCCTGATAGACTAATCCCAGGTCGAGTTGAAAATCTGGGAACTCGGGATCTTTCAAAGCCGCCCATTCAAGGTGAGCCAACGCCTCGTGGGGCGCGCCGACCTTCAACGCCAAAACACCAATCCAATAATTGGCCAGAAGATGTTCGGGATCGATGACCAAAGCTGACCTGAATAAAGAGATCGCCCGCGCCAACTCACCTTGTTGCAAAGCGTGCTGGGCCTCAGAGATCTGTTCTTCCAGTTTGAGATTAGGAGCCGCTGCACTCGACACAAAGAGCATTAAGGTCTCAAAAAATAGAAAATGTCCAATGAGGAGTTTGGGAGGACACCACGCAGTGGAAGGTGTCGGCAAAAAAAGCAAAAGCCAGTTTAAGACCGTCACTTCAGCGCCGATACGGTATTCGGCCCTAATGTCTTAGCAGCGCGCTGAAGGCGGAGGCACCCGGTTTAACAATAAACGAGGACAAGAGGATCAATTGGCGTCTGCCGATCAATGCCCAAGACTCTGTTGATCAAAGCTTCTGTCATTTCCCGTCCTTTTTGGACTAACAGGAAGCCATTTGCATTGTGAATGTCTCGAGCCAGTACCTGCCCTGCCTTCATTTCTCTCAATAGGATTTCTCGCTCTCCGCGAGGCATCTTGGTCAGAGGGACCGCCTTGGCGACGTTAGTAATGGCTTCCGGAGCGAACATCTTCCCCTCCTCAGCCTCAATTTCAGTGAGCGCTTGGACGCTCGGCGAATGTTTGCTGCAGTAAGCGACCACCACGCTGAGGTAGCTAGCCAGCGGAGGAATCATCTCGCCTTTTAGGCCATCGGGATAGCCGGCACCGTCAAAGTGCTCGTGATGGCACCTGATCAACTCACCCGCCTCCTGGAAAAAGGGCCACGGCTCGAGCATCTTCTGCGATTGTTCCGGATGCTTCTTGATCAAAACCATTTCTTCTTCGGTGCATTTGTCAGCGCCGCGTAACCATCGACGGACAATGCCGCGGTCGATCCCAACCAAAGCGATATCATGCAGTGCTGCCGCCCAGAGCAGGCTCTTCAATTGGCTCGGCGGTAATTCAAGGATTTCACCCAAAGTTTGGCAAAGAGCGACGGCACGCAACGACGTGTTCCCCAAGTTAGGGTGAAACGTGTAGAGCATTTTCACAAACCCATCCACTGCTAATTCGACGCCTTGCGGGGCGGGTATAGCGCCGTCTAGCCCAGGGTCTCCGCCCTCGGACATGCCGTCCCCTTGGGCCATCGGATCGGCTCCGTCGGCATCGGCTGCTGCGTCATTCTCCTGAGCCTCGGCCATTTTGGAAATCTTCAGGTTTAAATGAACATTGCGCTCATGAAGGGTCTTGTTCTCGGTAACCAAACGGTTATGACCAACCGCATTGCGCAAGGTCACAAGCATTTCCTCGCGCAGCCACGGTTTGGTGATAAAACGATAGATCATATCCGACTTAATTGAATCGGAAAGCACGGCGAGGGTGAGTCCGCTGCTAATCAGCAAACGAGTGATGGTGGGATGCGATTCCTTGACCTTGGCCAGCATATTCAAACCGGTGATGTCGGGCATCTCCTGGTCTGCTAGGATCACAGAAAAATTCTCCCGCTGGAGGACTTCCAACGCCTTGTGCGGACTGTTCACAGCGGTGACATGATAGCCTTCGGGCTGCAATTGTTCTTTCAGTACGGAAAGCACCATTTCGTCGTCGTCAACGATCAAAATTCTGACCCAACTGGGATCGCCAGGAGCGGATATAACTGCCATAATATCTCAAATTTGCCGACAAGACATTTTCTCCAAGCCGAGTGAAAGTCAAGCACGACTCTGACAACAAAAGCAACTCACCCATCACCACGCCTTGGTTTCGAAGCCCACGATGAAAATTGTTCAGACGCAGGCTAACGCAGTTGCTGAGCAAGAAGCTGACCTTCTCAACAGCGCGAAGCAGTCGTGAGCATTCGACAATGCGGCGACCTCCCAGTCCATCGACTCGAGTCCAGTGATTTGAAAACTTGGACAATGCGGTTCAACGAAGTGAAACAATTCAGCCATCATGAGGACGCGCCGCCTAGAGCCTTCAGTCCTCGACACGCCCACGATCGAGGCAACGCGCAACGCGTCAGGCATCATTGATGTGCCTTCAAACGCACACTTGTATTCGAGAATCCTCTAACGTAGAAAGTCCAAGATCGAACGCAAACCGATCTTTTGAAAAGCTCTTTATGCAAAGAAACAAGCTCTCCCTCGCGGATTGTCGGGTCAACGGACGGTGGCTGCGCGCATTTACACTCATTGAACTGCTCGTCGTAATCGCCATTATCGCAATTCTCGCCGGGATGCTATTGCCCGCCTTGAGCAAAGCAAAAACGAAAGCGCAAGGGATAGGCTGCTTGAGCAACCTCAAACAGTTGGGTCTTTCATGGAACATGTACACGCTGGACAATGCCGACAAGGTTCCACCCAACAGCGGTAACGATGCGAGCGGCTTCAACGCGAACGCTTCCCCTTATTATCCGAACACGTGGTGCGCCGGCTGGCTGGACTTGCCCAGTGCCAGCGATAACACCAATACTTTATTCCTCACGAGAAGCCACCTCTGGCCTTACCACAACTCTCTCGGCATTTGGCGTTGTCCAGCCGACCAAAGCATCGACGGACGCACCAAGCAGCCTCGGGTGAGAAGCATGTCGATGAATAATTGGATGAACCCTTCGGGAGGCCAGTGGAATAGTCAAACCAGTTGGAAACTCATCCGAAAGGTTTCCGACATGACTGACCCGGGACCTTCTAAAAACTGGATTTTGATCGATGAGCGCGAAGACAGCATTAACGATGGATTCTTCGTCGTGGATATGCTCGGCTATCCTGATAAACCCGGATCGATCATGCTGGTCGATTTCCCTGCGAGCTACCACAACGGTGCCGGAGGCCTGAACTACGCTGATGGCCACTCGGAAATTAGGAAATGGGTCGATCCCAGGACAAAACCGAAGTTAAAGAAAACTGCTGTGCAGACCCTGAACATTGCCTCGTCCAATAACAGAGACATGATCTGGCTCCAGGAACGCAGCACTTCGAGAGTGAAATAACCGCCGGTTCTTGGGATTGGACGTGTTGGATTTTGTTTGGCCCGAACGAGAGTTCCTCAGGGGGTTTGTTTATGCGAGACGCGCACCGACTCGGGGTCACCCTGGCCGGAATCTTTGCGATGCTGCTTACAGGGTGCAAAGGCGACCCCGCTGCGGCTCCCGTTTCCGCACCGATCGATGGCGGGGTCAAGTTATCCCTGGACCTGCTTGACTTGTCGAACCAGCGCATTGATCCCTTTCAAACCACCAACGCCAAAGCCACCGTCTTTATCTTCCTCAGCACGGATTGCCCGATTTCGAATCGTTACGCCCCTGAGGTGCAGCGTCTCCACGCTGAGTTTGCTCCGCAAGGAATAAAGTTTTGGCTGATCTATCCGAATCACGATGATTCCTTGGAAGTCATTCGGAAGCACATTCAAGAATATAATTACTCGATTGAGCCTCTTCGCGATCCCCAACACGCTTTGGTTAAAGCGACCAAAGCGCGTGTGACGCCAGAAGTGGTCGTTTATGGGACAGAAGGCAGAAAGGTGTATCAAGGCCGTATCGATGACCGAAACGTAGATTTTGGAAAAGAACGACCGCAACCCTCGCGCAGGGATCTTCATGAAGTCCTCGACGCGGTGGCGAATGGGCGGACGGTCACCAATGCCTTCACAACTCCTGTGGGCTGCTACATCCCTGAAGCGCCGTGAAGTCTGAACACGGATATTTCACACTTTCGTTGGCCGCGTGATCAGAACG
>CAMAWP010000179.1 GCA_945861765.1 Akkermansia muciniphila
GGCGACATATCTACGACGGGCAGTGTCACGAGTTCCGGCACTGTCGCCGGCCTGATTTTTAACAATCGGGATGCGACTCCTGCTAGTGGTGCTGGTAGCCTATGGCAGTGGTATTCGACTGGCGGCACGGCTCGTCTTTGGAGTGTAGGGGACAAGGTGGCCGTGACGAGCGACGGCAAGGTCGGCATCGGGACTTCCACTCCCGCCGCGACTCTGCACGTCAATGGCTCCACGCGGATTGACGGGGCCAACATTCTTGAGTTAGGCGGCGGCGTGGCCGGGAAGGAGGCGAACGCGGGCAAGATCGGGTATCAAACGTTCACCGCAGGTGCCCTGGACATCCTCGGCGCTGGAACGAGCACCCGCTCGATTAAGCTCTGGGACAACGTGACAGTGGGCGGCACCTTGTCGGCGGGTAGCACAACCGTGGGCACCTTGTCGGCGGGCGGCACAACCGTGGGCACCTTGTCGGCGGGCCTCACAACCGTGAGCAAGCTTACTTTGTCCGACGGAGCGGCCGAGAAGATAATATTGCACGGCACTCAGGAGGCGATTGGAATCCAAGCGCTTGCACAGTACTATAGAACCGCACCCAACAACACGTTCTTCTGGTATGATGGAGGATCTCATGTGGTCACCGGAGGAGATCCCGGAACGTCCGGCACTAAAATGATGAGTTTGAACAAAGCCGGCGGCCTCTCCGTGACGGGCGATGTCGCGGCCACTGGCAATGTCACGGCCACTGGCAATGTCACGGCCACTGGCATCACGGCCAGCGGCAATGTCACGGCCACTGGTAGTGTCACTAGCTCGGGCTCTGTTGGCGGCCTAATTTTTAACAATCGGGAAGCGGTTCCTGGCGTTGGTGCTAATGGTAGTCTTTGGCAGTGGTATTCTTCTGGCGGCACGGCTCGTCTTTGGAGTTTAGGGGACATGATGTCTGTGACGAGCAGCGGCTACGTCGGCATCGGGATAGCAAGCCCGGCGGCGCCGTTGCATGTGAGGAAGGCGGATTCCACTGTGCCCACTGCGACAAGAGTAGCCGGCTCGGACACTGCTTATGGCGTTTACCTTGGTGCCGACGGTGCTGTATTAACCGCAGGCGGGGCCAACGCCGTCGCTGGCGACAACAACACGATCAAGGCTGGAGCTCTCTCGGCGGTATTCGACGGCGACATTATTGCCAGCGCCCACGTCTGGGTCGGCAGCGCCTTGGCGTACTCCGACGCTCGCGCGAAGAACGTCGTGAGCACCAGCGACTCCGTCCGCGACCTGAGCCTTCTTCGGGACCTAAAGATTCGTGACTTCACGTGGATTGACCGGACTGTGGATAGCCACCGGCCGAACAAGAAGCTAGTCGCCCAGGAGGTCGAGCAAGTCTTCCCTCAAGCGGTGGAGCGAACGCCGCAGGCAACTGCGATTCCCAATGTCTATCAAGTCGCCGAGAGGCTTGAGTTCATCGACGGACGTAAGGAACTCCGCTTGACGATGGGCAAACCGCACGACTTACGAGTGGGCGACTCGGTGGACCTCTACACGGACAACATGCCGTTAAAAAACGTGAAGGTCACGGCGGTCTCAGGTGAGCGCGAATTTGCCGTCTCCTGTGACCACGCCCCGAAGAGCGTCTTCGTTTACGGCAAGTACGTGACGGATTTCCGCGGGGTGGACTACGACGCCATCGCCATGCTGAACGTGAGCGCCACGCAGGAGCTGGATCGCCAGGTGCAGGCCTTGAAGAAGAGCGAAGCGCGCATCGCCGAACTGGAAAAGACAGCCGCTCGGGTCGCCCATCTGGAAGAGAAGGCAGCGCGGGTGGATACCTTGGAGCGGGAGATGGCGGAGTTGAAGAAGCTCGTGGCGGGTCTGGCCCAAGGCCAACCCCCGGCGCGTCTCACGGCTCAAAATGTTCCAACGACGGCCGGCCAATAGTTCAGGGAACCGATCGCTGCATGGCGTATCTCTGATCTCTCCGCATGAAACGTTTCTCAGGCTCACCGCACGTAGCTCCCCCGCACGTAGTCCCGCCTTCAGGCGGCTGCGCGTCAGACAATCCAGCGCGTGTGGACTTGCGGACGTCGGACCGCCTGAAGGCGGGACTACGTGCGACGGGACTACGTGCGGGGGGGGCTCCGTGCGATTCACAGTCCGGGCGAATCCCATTTCGCGCCGTACCGCTGAAGGGGATATTCGCGCCAGACGCGCTCAGCTTCGTCGCGCCCCATCGTTTCCAAATACCCATGGGCGCTGCTCCAGGGCCATTCGGTCCAAAGCTTCACATATCCGTGGTGAACGGGATTATTATGGATGTAATTCGTCGTCGCCCAGAAATGCCGTTCGGATCGAATCGCTCGATCCGTGGCGCGATGGAATACCTGTCGGCCTCGAGTGTTCTCCTCTCCATTCCAAGCATGGGAAGTGCGTCCGTGAAATCGTCCCAATTCGCCAATCAGGCCCAGCACATCTTCGGTTTCGACGAGCGCATGGTAATGGTTGGGCAGGACGCACCAGGCGTGGAGAACCGCTCCGTGCTCGGAGAATACTCCGAGCAGCGCCAAGCAAAAAACGTCCATTCGCGCCTTGGACATTCCGATATGGTCGGCGTGCTCGTAACACGCGGCCGAGATGTGGAAGTTCAGATGTCCGAAGTTGGGCCGATGTGGCGGGCTATGCCAGGGACGTTCGTTGCCCTGCCTCCAGGCGAGCAGTTCTTCGCGCTGTTTGAGTGTCAATTGACGCCAAACATAACGAGGCGGGGACATAGGCGCAGGTTATTGAAGTCTCTCCGACGAAGCAAGGAAGGAGACCGGCTGAAGCCGGGACTACATACTTCGCGCGTTGCCCCCTCGCACGTAGTCCCGCCTTCAGGCGGCAGCGCGTCAAACAATCCAGCGCGTTCAGATTTGCCGACGTCGGACCGGCTAAAGCCGGGACTACGTGCTTGGGCTGCTCCATTCCTATTTTTGCGTTCTTTGCGGTTAAATCTCTCCGACACTCACACGCCCTATGAAATGGCTTAAATTACTTCGAATTCTCTGCCTGGCGCTAACACCGTTCTTTGCGGTGACCGCCGAGGCCGCCACCTTGTTTGACCAAACGGCCCTCCTGTACAGCACGAGTTACCAACGCGGCGTGAACTGGCAATCCAAGGGCGGTCTTCCGCGGACGGGCACTGGTGACGTGCCGTCGCCGAACCAATTCCGGGGCGGAATTGTGTATGGCGCCGTGACCTACCAGAAATCCACCGCCTTGAATGCCTCGCTCAACTTTCCCGCCAACGCCAAGAATCTGAACTACCCGCACACGGAGAACGCCAACGGCACGGTCAAGTTGGTCCTGCGCGCCCAAGTCGGCTCGCCGTATATGATGCGGTCGATCTCGTTCCTCTTCGGATCAGTCATCGCCCCGCCCCCAACCAAAGAAGAAGGCACTCCGCTGACGGGAAGCGAACTCACGAGTTACTGGGCGCCGGAGCCGGCGACGCTCAACAATCACACCAACACAGGCTACTATTGGAGTGCTCATGCCAACCAGGTCTATGCCGTCCAGCCTGGCCGCGTCGATATCACTTGGCGGCGGTCGGGGCCGGAGGCGACCGCTCCAACGAGCAATCTCACCCTCTACACCAATGTTGGCGGTGCCTATTTCCGACTCTTTGCGACCAATTACATCGTCTCCGGAGCGACGTTCAAGACGCCGCGCAAGATTTTCTGGACGGAGAAGACCTTCCAGAGCATCGGCAAACCGATTCAAGTGCCGACCGCCCGCGTCGGGGTTGTGAACATTATATATCAGAATGAGTTCCCGGAGAGAGTTACTGCTGAATTTGAAGCGCTGGGCCAGTCCGAGATCGTGACGGTAGCCACCAACCGGTTGCAGGAATTGCGGACACTTTGGTACGAACGCACCGACAGCCAGATTCACGCCTACAACAAGGAGGGCCGAGCGTTCGTCGAACTGCTGGGGGACGTGCGGACCGGCACGATACGGAACCAATTGGGTTACGAGATCGTCGATGTGATCCGCCAGGCGAATCCGGCGGATGTGACCATCGAATTGGGGGAGAAGCTAACTCCACCAGGCTCGGCCGGTTCGATCACGAATCTCTTTCCCGAACCGATCCTGGCGGACCCGACTAAGAACTTCGCCTACCGGCATGGTCTGCTCGGGAGCGATGTGGCCACTTACTACGCCATCCGCGAAACGAGGAATCTCAACGATTACCAAATTTATTGGATGGAAGAAAGCGTCGCTGGGTTGCATTGGCCCTTGGTCCTGGCCCGATACGAATTGATTTGGCCCTCGGATCCGGCCAAGTACAGCCACTATGTCCGTCCGGCGTCGGATCAAGAAACGGCGAAGCTGACGGCGGTTCCGATGCCAACGTCCAACGTGCCTTTCCTCGATTGGCAGGACCGGGATGGAGTGGATAATCCCCGCGCCTTTCTGACCGAGGATTTCAAATTCTATACCTACTTGGACGCCATTTATCCGGCGCACCGTACGCTCCTGCGATTTAATTCCGGTCAGAACGTGGCTTTCGAGCGGGTCTTTTCCGTTCTTGAAACCGTGGTTAAAACGCCAGCCTTCGATGGGTCTCGAGAAATGGCGCTCAGCCCTTCGTCTTCGTTCTTCGCAGGGCCTGGGGTGGACGGGGCGCTTGATTTGAATCATACATTGGGGGCTTATGGCCAGTTGCCAGCCGGAGTGTATTTCGATGGGGGTTCGTACACGGTGGAAGCGTGGGTCTATTTGCGCAGTTATAGGACCAATGCGCGTTTGATCGATTTTGGAGATGCTGGACTCCCCAATAACGTTATCCTTTACTTCCCTGGCACCACCGGCCAGGCGAGCTTATTTGTATCCGCCAATGGATCCTTTAGTGCCATCACAACTCCAAATCCGCTGCCCCTCAGTCAATGGGTTCACTTGGCCGCGGTATTCACTTCCACGGGAGCGGCCACGGGAACGGGTTCCATCTATATCAACGGCGTCTTGGCGGTTACGGGCTCGGTCAATACTCCTGCCAATGTGACCCGTCCGAACGCATTCGTCGGCCGAAGTAACACCGCTTCAGATCAGCTTGCGGATTTCCGAATCGATAACTTTCGTATCTGGTCGGTGGCTCGCACACCCGGGCAACTGGACGAGGGGATGAACAGTGTTTATCCGGGAGGCACCGCCGGATTGGTGGCGGAATTCCGGTTTAACCATGAATCGGGGGTTGCGCCCGATACCAGCGGCAACGGACGAACGATGACTCTGTTCAACACGACGATCAGTTCGCCCAACCAACTGGCGCGTCCGCGTTTCGTCGAAACCACGGCGTGGGTGGGCCAACGACTCGCCCCGCCCGCAGGGGAAGCTTCGAGCGCGATCAACCTCCCGTATTTGGCTGGCTCGATCAATCAAAGCTACGGCACAAGCTTCAGCGTGAGCGCTTACCAAAACCCGTTCGCGGTGGGCTTTGAGGCCGCGGCCAAAGGATCGATCATTCCCGTGAACGCGAGCAATAACACGGCCCGGCTCGAGGTTTGGTGGTACCGGAAAAACGCTCTGGACCTGGCAAAAGGGTTCCAGCCGATTTATTGGCCGTCGGTCATCGGGCGCTACTCGATCCAATGGCCGACCAACACGCCGTTTTCGCGGGAGATCGTCCTGGCCAGCAACGCGGGCAGCGGCGCTCTGACAAGCCTGGAAGCCAAGGGCACGATCTATTACCAAAACGATCCGGCCACAGCCGGATACAATCCCAATGAAGAACACGCCTTGATGCTGGGTGGCCAAGCCTACGCATTGAGGGATGACCTTAACGTGACGACCACGGCAGGTTATTCGTCCCATCCTTACGTTTTGGTCGAACATTCGGATAGCGATGGCCGCCCCAGAATGAGTGTCTTCCAAGTCTTGCGGGAGAAAGGAGACGTCAAATTCGATTACGCCGTAAATGCGGGGACCGTCCTGCAACCGCCCATGCCGCTGCCTTTCCTTGAGAAACCGCTCGTGCCAACCGAAATCGGCTCGCCTCCCCGGAGTTTGAATACTGAGGTGCAAGCCTGGACGACTTCGGCTTCTAGCGCGGTCACGGCAAGCAGCATTTCTCACGTCCAGGTGACAACCAGCGTGCGGCATTTCTTCAAGAGCTACGAACGGCTGGCTTTGCAAAATATTCCTTCGTCCGGTGCAATCACCACCCGCTGGCTCTTGGCGACCAACGTGAACACCGCCGACCGGACCATCAGCGGCGTGGTTTCGGACAAGCTGCCGTTGAGTTTGGGTTCCTACACTGGAACTCAACCGGGCGCTTTGAAATATCGGTACGCGCTGGCCAACTTGGCTGATGTGACGGTCAACCAGACGGTCATGGTCGTTGGCCAATCCGCCGCCACCAATTGGCTGGCCACGGTCAGCGCCAAAGACGCAACGGCCGGTTATGTCGAAGTCCAGTTTACCGGCAGTTTGCCCGGCGCAGCCAATCAGGCGGACCTCCTGGTGATGCCGCTGACCGGGCTCGCCGCCAGCGATCCCTTCACGAGCTGGCGGCTGGCTTACGGGAAGGTGCCGGAAGCCATCACAGATGCAGCCCTTCGCCAACGCTACGCCAGTCTGACTATGCAGGATCGCAAGCGGGATGTCTGGGTCTATCGGGGGCCGCACGACAGCACGGACAACTCGAAACTCGTGATGCAGTTTTACTACAAAACGCTGGCGGGCTTTTATTATCCTGGCACCGCCACTCAACCTGCGGTCGGGACGATCACGCCCTACTTGCGGCCGCGCAACGCCGACGGAACCTTTGCCGGCGACTCCATTTTCGGAAACGCCAATGACGACAGCGTCGGGGATGGCAATCCGCTGGGCATTTACTACCGGCCCGTGTGGCCGGAAGGGACGCCGGTGCTCCAGATGGCAGAGTCGCTCACGCTCCCGAAGCGGGGGCTCCCGTCCATTCGAGGCCAGAGAAGTTTGGAGATCGTTTATCAGCAATCCCAGTATGGCACGGGTGAATCTTATCGCTCCGCCGTGCTGCACGATCCCACTCGAGAAAAGGCTTTCCTGCTGGGGCCGAAAGCGGGCACCGCAATTCTCGGCCAGATCCCGAGCTCCGTGAAAACCTCCACGTTCCGGGGCAAGACCTATTTTCCGAATCTTCCGCCGCATTTGAGCGAGCGGTTTTTCCTCGATCCAAGCCGAGGGAGCAACGGCGCGCTGGTTTTTCTCGGGCAATTCGTGGACGAACCGGTGGGCGACGATTATCTGCTGCTCAACGTGGTCGGCCAAAAGGATGCCATCGACCTTAAGGGGCTCTGCGCGGCGGACGATGAGAGAAAAGCTCGGTGGGATAGCGTGATCACGGACGGCTTGAAAACTGTGATGGAACTCTTTGTGGAGAACCCGGCCAAATTGGGCACGTTCATCCCGAAGGCGTCTCCGGAAACGGTCGGGCCCTCGGCGTTGGCCGAAGTGAAGGACGATGACGTCGCAGTGGATTCGTACGCGCTCACCGCCGTGGGACCGGGCACGGGCTATATCACTCTCCTCGCGGGGAACGGCCTGAATACCGGCGTCCAGCCGGCCGAGGAACCCGTCGCCGTACAAATCATCCGTGTCGTCGATAAGCTTTACCCCGGCGAACTCAAGATCGTGAAATCCTCCAATCCCCTCGCCGAGAAACTGACGTTGCAACAAGTGGTCGATCTGGCCGGAAAGGTGGACGACTATGAATTCGAATGGAAAATCACCTCGCCCGTGGATGGCCAGCCGCCGGCCGTCTATCAAAACACTGCAAGAACGCTGGTCGGGGACGGCGCTTGGAACCATATTCGATTTCCGCTGACCACCGACACCCCGGGTTCGGTGAACGCGTCGGCGACTTCGCCCGCGCGTCGCTCCGCCGACGTGAACGGGAGCGTTCGTGCGATCAGCCGCATTCCGTTCCAGAGCGTCAGCACGATCGATGGGCAGCTTTACTTTTCTCTCTCGGGCTCCTCGCCCACGCCTGTGAGCGGAAACCAAGCCGTGGTCCGGTATGCCGATGGGACAGAACTCAATGCCACCGTGGTGCTCACGCCCGCGGGCCAGGCATCGTCCACGATCGTCGCCGCGATCGATGCGGGGCAGGGTCTTCCCTCCAGCCAAACTCGCATCATCGACCTTTATGAGCGGGCGGCGACCAATCAGCCACAAAGCATGGTGTTTCGCGAATTCACCGTCACGAGCGCGACGGCGTATTCGCAGTATTACCTGAGCCTGAATCTCGACAGTGCCTTAGGTGCCAAAGTCTATGTCAACGGAAGTCTGGCGGTGACCGCAAATTTGGCGGATGGCAACACGACGACGGTGGCGGCGCCAAGCGGATTTTCTGCGTTGCCACGCGTGTACCGTCTCGGGCCGGACGTTTTCACTGGCGGTGCCACGCTGAACGGCAGCACGACCCATCGCCTGGTGGTGGAACTCTTTTCCAGCGCGCGGCCGGATGCGGTTCAGACGTTCAACCTCCGTATCGAGGCTTACGAAGCGGTCGATATCGCCAGCGGAGCCAACTCCCTCTGGCTGCCGCTGGACACGGTTCAATACCAGGACAAAGTCCGGGCCATCCTGGGGGAAAACGCCGACGTCCGAGCGCTATCCGACAATTATTTAATTTCACGGTATCGTCCGATCAACGCGAACCATGCCTCGTTCAAGCCGGACGTGAATGGCGTGAAGCAAGGCTGGTCGCAGTGGACGGAGCCGCAATTGGCCGAAGGTTGGATCAAGCGCGTTCTGGCGGGCATCAATCCTTTCAACCAGCGCGTGAGCGATCTGTTCAACAACCGTGTGAACACGGATGTCAGCATTATCACGCAGGCCGGATCACGTTACGAGGGGGACGTCGCGCTGAACCTGGACACGATTAACAACGCCGGCTTGATCGAGATTTACGAGACCGTTTTGAAGCGGGGCAAAATGTTAAGCATCGGGGGCGGCATCAACTTCGGCCCGGCCAACGACGCCCTCTTGCTGGCCGCCGGCTATTTGAACGATCTCTACATGATGCTGGGCAACGAGGCTTGGGCCGACGCCGCCAATCCGACCATCGGCATCGGCACCAAAGACAAGACCTACGGCGACATCGCCACCGCGCTGTTTGCTTTCAAAGGCCAGATGGCCTCGTTGCTCGAGGAAGAGCTGGCCCTGCTGCGCGGCCGCGATGATTTCCTGGTCCCAGGCGTCACCGCCAGGCCCGTGTACAATCGCCTGTTCTGGAATTACACGCGCGGGATCGATTCCGGCGAAGTGATCTACGCGCTGAACTACAACATCCAGGAGAATAACGACAGCGGCGTCGATGGCGTGATCAATGCCGACGACGCGCGCAAGATGTTTCCGCAAGGGCACGGCGATTCCTACGGTCATTACCTGACCGCGCTCAAGGGTTATTACTCTCTGCTCATGGACAACGATTTCGATTGGGTGCCACGCATCGAGGCGGTAACCGTGCTCGGGAAACCGGTCTCGGTGGATTACCAGGACGAACGCAAATTCGCTGCGGCGGCGGCGGCGGTGGCGCGCTCGGGTCGGCAGATCTTCGACCTGACCTGGCGCCGGGACTTTATTCCCGGCGACGACGTGGGGTGGAAACATCTCGCGACGAACCGCGTCAACACCACGAGAACCCAACCGGTGCCTCGCAACTGGGGTCTGGACCATTGGGCGACGCGGACCGGGCAAGGCGCGTACCTCAATTGGGCGGTGGGGAATTCGATTTTGCCGGATGTCGATCCCGATCCCACGCATGAAGGCATCCAGAAAGTGGACCGCACCACGGTGCCGGAACTGAAAGAATTGTCGGCTACGGCGGACGATCTGCAGACGGCGCTTGATAACGCCGAAGCTCATCTGACGCCTCTGGGTCTGGCGAGCGGAAGTTTGGCCTTCGATATCAATCCTACTCAAGTCACCGGGCCCAATGCCGAGACGCACTTCGAGCAGGTCTATAAACGGGCGAAGGTGGCTTTGAACAACGCGCTCGCCGCCTTCGATGACGCGAAGGATGTCACGCGACTCCTACGTTCCGAGCAGGATTCGCTGGCGGACTCGCAGAGCGGCGTGGCAAAGCAGGAGTTGGCCTACACCAACGAACTGATTGAACTCTACGGCACGCCCTACGCCGATGACATCGGTGCCGGCAAGACCTTTGTGCAAGGATTCGAAGGGCCGGATTTGCTTCACTATATGTATGTGGATGACGTGACGCTTTACGAGAAAACTACCGGCTTATGGGCGCCCAATGATGAAGATACGTTCGCGATCGATATTCAGGGCTTGGCCCCCGATTGGGGTTCTACGTTGGGTATCAATAACTGGCTTGTGCCGGCCAAAATCAAAAACAGCAGTGGGACAGAGATTGACAATCCGGCCTACGTGGAAGGAGAACACTTCATTAACTACAATTGGGGCCCGCACGGTTTCCTGGACAAGCCGGCCGCATGGACGGGGAAACGCAAATCGCCGGGCAAGATTCAACAGGCCATCTCTGAGATCATCGCCGCCCACGACAACCTCTACGTCACCATCACGGCTAACGCCATGAGCGACGCGGAGGATCTCTTCAAGGCGGTGAGGCTCTTCGAATCCCGCGGGGTGTCTTTGAATGCGATCAGGGGGCTCGAAGCGAACATCCGAAACACCCAAAATGAAGGCACGCGCCAAGCGAACAACTCAGCGATTGCCAGCCGGGATTTGCAGGTGGCTGCCGGAATCGCGGATGATATTGCTCAGGTGACAGGGGAATTCTTTCCGAAAAGCTTGGTTTTTGGGTTAGCCAATGGAGGGGACACATTTTCCCCTGCAAGAGCTGCCGTTGTTTTGGTGGGGAAAATATTGAAGAACGTTTTGCTTAGCGCCGACGCCATCCAAAACAGAATCTTTCTAAAAGGTGACACGGAGCGGCAAAACAGCCTGTTGGATTTGCAAAAACAGATCGATGAACTCGGGCGCACCGAGGAGTTAAAGCAGGCGGTGGTGGAACTGGGTGCAGCCACGAAACAAGTCCAGGGGGATTGGATTCTCATCAACCAGGCCTTGCGGCGATTGGACGACGCCACCCGGCAATACCAGGGCTTGGTCGCCACTGGTGAACGAATTCAGACGGAGCGACTGGTTTTCCGCCAGCGGGCTGCGGCCGTCACCCAAGGCTTCCGCACGCGCGACGCCGCTTTCCGTATCTTCCGCAACGAGAAACTGGAGCGCTACAAGACGTTGTTCGATCTGGCGGCGCGTTACGCGTTCCTCGCGGCGAACGCCTACGACTACGAAACGGGCCTGTTGCACAAGCAGCAGGGCAAGGCGTTCATCAATCGGATCGTCAATTCGCGCGCACTGGGTGTGATGCGCAATGGCGAACCGCAATTCGCCGGGAGCAACACCGGCGATCCTGGCCTGTCGAGCGCCCTCGCCGAAATGAAGACCGACTTCGACGTGCTCAAAGGTCGGCTCGGTTTCAACAATCCGAACAGCTACGGAACCACGGTGTCGTTGCGCATGGAAAAGGAGCGGATCATCCCCTCGGCCGACGGCCATGCCACCTGGCAGGATGTCCTTCAACGCGGCCGCCGCTCCAACCTGCTCGCTGATCCAGACATCCTGCGCTCCTGCATGCAGATCGACCGCGGCAATGGCCTGCCCGTGCCCGGCATCGTCTTGGAGTTCAGCACCACCATCGAGGATGGCCTCAATTTGTTCGGCCAAAACCTGGCCGGCGGCGATCACTACTTCGACACCAGCCTCTTCGCGACCAAGATTTTCGGGGTCGGTGTGGCCTTCGAAGGTTACGTCGGGATGGATAATCCCGTGGCGAACAGCTCGGCGGTGAACGCAGCGGGCGGTTTTTCTCCGCCCGATCCCGCCACCACGTTCCTCGGCTCACAGTCTCTTGCCGCGACGCCGGGCATTTACCTGATTCCGGTGGGAGTCGATTCGATGCGCAGCCCGCCGTTGGGCGACGCGAGCCAGATCCGTTCGTGGAGCGTGAATGACGTGGCGATCCCGTTGCCGTTCAACATCGGCGGATCGGATTTCTCGACCAAAGCGCTGTGGCAATCCAGTGAATCGCTGACGGAGCCTTTGTTCGCCGTGCGCAAACATCAGGCGTTCCGACCGGTATCGACGACGGCAGCCTTTGGCAACGAGGTCTATTCCAGCAATGGAAGCCTGAAATTATCGCAATACACGAACAACCGGCTGATCGGGCGCTCGGTCTGGAACACGAAATGGAAACTGGTCATTCCCGGGCACAAGCTGCTGGGCGATCCGTTGGAAGGCCTGGACCGGTTCATCAACACGGTGAAGGACATCAAACTGCATTTCGTGACTTATTCGTATGCGGGGAATTAGGGATTTTAGATTTGCGATTTGGGATTGAAAATGAATCGAAAGCAAGCGACCGCAGCCCCGCACGTAGTCCCGCCTTCAGGCGGCCAAGCGTCAAACAACCCGACGCTTGTGGGTCTGCCCACGCCACGCCGGCTGAAGCCGGGACTACGTGCTTGGGGCAGCCTCTCCGGTTCTGTGCGTTCTTTGCGGATAAGTCCGTCCGGAAGATTAAGCACAGAGAACGCAGAGATCACAGAGAGGGGAAGCTTGGCAGGGCCGCATGTAGTCCCGCCTTCAGGCGGCCAGGCGTCAATCAATTCAACGCGTGCGGATTTGCCGACGCCCGACCGGCTGAAGCCGGGACTACGTGCACCGCGACCGGAACGGTTTGAGATCGAGCATTATTTGAACGAAAGATAAGAAATGAGAACTAGCAATTGGCTTTTGATTGGGGCGGGTCTCCTCGCCTTGTTGTCGGTGCCTCGACTGCGCGCCTTTCCGCCAGCGCCACACCATCTCCTTTACGGGACGGTCCGAGACGAAATGGGAAATCCGCTGTCGGTGCTAGGGGCTGAAGTGATCCTCGAAACTTCGACAGGCACGTCCATCAAGGCGACGGTCTCCCCAGGCTCGGAACCGGGAGTGAACTACAGGCTCGCGGTGCCGCTCGACGCCGGTGTCACATCCGATAGTTATCGACCGACGGCTCTGCGTGCGACCGTTCCATTCAAGATGCGCGTCCGAATCGGGCAAACGGTCTATCTTCCCATCGAGATGACCGGAGATTTCTCAAAGCTCGGTCAACCCGCCCAGTCCACTCGGCTCGATCTGACATTGGGGGAAGATTCTAATGGCAATGGGATTCCGGATGCCTGGGAACGCGCCCTCATCGCGGCCTCGGGCGGCAAGCTCAAAGAAGTGCGCCCAGGCGACGATGCCGATGGGGATGGCTTGAGCAACCTCAATGAGTATCGCGCCGGCACTTACGCATTCGATAGCAAAGATGGATTCTCGCTGAAGGTAGCCGAGATCAAAGCCGGGGTGCCGACGTTGGAGTTCATGTCGATTCGCGGTCACACTTACACGGTCTTCGGCTCGCCGGATTTGAACGGATGGGCGCAGACATCATTTCGGTTCGCGAGCGACAGCTCGGACACCGCCGACCGGCAGACCTACCAAGCCACCGACTCGCGAGTGGTGCAGGTTTCCGTGCGACCGACTGCCGACCAGCCATCGATGCGCTTTTTCAAACTGAGGGTGCAATAGCCGGCAAAGAAGAGCCGTTGAAACCACAGATGGACACAGATGGACGCAGATGAGGACAAATAGGAAACCTGAGGGGCTTCACCTTCTGGATATGAATT
>CAMAWP010000180.1 GCA_945861765.1 Akkermansia muciniphila
TTTCTTTCGGCTGAACTGCTGCTTTTAGGGTCAAACAAATCCAACGCGTCTGGGAAGTGTCGGTGCCCCACCGGCTGAAGCCGGGACTACCTACCTGGCGAACGCACGGGGTCCCGCCTCCAGGGGGTCGAAAGCCAAAATGAGAACACCCCGAACTTTTTTACGCGCATTGCGCCCTTGAACGGTGGGGCGAGACTCTCTCCGAGCTGTAGTCTCCGAGCCGGAAGCCGTCGAGCCCTGACATGCTCGATCGCCAGAAAAGGTCAGGGTTCGAGGGGACTCGAACCCCACCCAGGTTCATGGGCAGCCTCCACCTCCGACATTGGACCCGCATCGGGACCATGAACCTGGGAGCGCCGGCGTCTCGCCGGCGAGGTGCGGTGGCGCAATTAGGAACACGCCGGCGAGACGCCAGCGCTCCCAGGTCAGGTTCATGGAGAGAATTGCTGTTCGCGGCTTGCCGGGAACCCTCCTACTCCGAAATGATTCGAGTCACTTTTCCTGATCCCGCCTCAGTTAGCTGTGTGCTCATGCTGAGAGCGAGTCGTGATGGCCTCGTGTTTCGGTTTGCCGACGTGCCCGGGAGGCAGAGGTGAGACTGCGCGCAGCTTCTCGATAATTGGAGGGAGTTGCTTCAGGAGATAGTCAACATCCTCCTCTGTATTGTAAAAGCCCAAGCTGAACCGAACACAGCCACGCGCCCGCATGGGACTGAGGCCCATCGCCGTCAACACATGTGAAGGATCGAGTGATCCGGTGGTGCAGGCCGAACCGCTGGAAGCACAAACGCCAGCTTGATCCAACAGCATTAGGATGGCTTCGGCCTCCACGAAATCAAAAGCAATACTCGAGGTGTTGGGCAGGCGCGGTTCTTTGGCACCGTTGCGAACGGTGTTCGGAATTGTCTTCAGGAGGTTATTTTCCAAGCGATCCCTCAAACCCCGCACACGCCTGTCTTCATCGTCCATCCGATCCATGGCCAACTCGGCAGCCCGACCGAAGCCGATGATGCTTGCGACATTTTCAGTGCCTCCTCGCCGCCCTCGCTCTTGGTGGCCGCCAATGATGTAAGGCTGAAATTTAGTGCGCCGCTTTATGTAAAGCAGACCAACGCCTTTGGACGCGTGCAGTTTGTGAGCCGATAAGGACAAGAAATCGACACCCACAGTCTTGACATCCAAGGGCAATTTCCCCGCCGCCTGAACAGCATCCGTGTGAAAGAGAACCCCCTTGCTCCGACAGAGCGCGGCAATTTCTTCGATCGGAAAAACCACCCCTGTTTCGTTGTTCGCCCACATCACCGAAACGACACCGGTGTCGGGGCGAATGGACTTTTCAAGCAAATGCAAATCAAGGGAGCCATCGGATTCAACTGGAAGAAACGTGACTTCGTGACCGCTCTTCTTAAGAAATTGGGCGAAATTGATATTGGCTGAGTGCTCTACCGCCGTGGTGAGGAAGTGCCGTTTATTCGGGTTCGAAACCAGCGCGCTATGAATCGCCGAATTATTACTCTCCGTCCCGCAGCTCGTGAAAACAACCTCACGAGGATCCGCATTGATGAGCGCCGCGACCTTGGATCGAGCTTCCTCGATGTGCTTCGCCACTTGATTGCCAAACGAATAGGCACTCGACGGATTTCCCCAGTACTCGCTTAAGAAAGGGACCATCGCGTCCACGACTTCAGGCGCGACTCGCGTCGTGGCGTTGTTATCAAAATAATAGGTTTTCCGCTGTCTCATATTTTGTTGCTCCCATCAACCCGACTTCTCTAAGATGCCAGTCTAGACCTCGGGTCTGGAAGCGCAAGCGACCATTAAATCGGAAAATCACCGACCAAGTAAAACTTTTTGTTCATATCCCAAAAGGTAGCTGGTGAGGACCCGATTATTGACAAATAGAAGAAACTTACTAAAGTTACGTATCTTTAGCATATAACTTATGATTACAACAGCGGCTCCGGCCAAGCTATCGCACAACGAGGTCATCAAGGATGCCAACCCTACTTTAGCCGGCACAATTGCCTCGACTCTTGCCGATGCTCGAGCGGACCGCTTTTCGGAAGATGACGGTCAATTTCTTAAGTTCCATGGCATCTATCAACAAGATGATCGTGACGCACGAAAAGTTGCCAAACACTACATGTTTATGGTTCGAGGGCGGTTGCCTGGCGGCGTCGTCCCAGCTTCTCAGTACCTTGTCTTTGACCATCTAGCGGAAGCTTATGGAAATAACACGTTACGAATAACGTCTCGGCAAGGTTTTCAGTTTCACGGTGTTGTGAAAAGTGGCCTCGGTAAGTTAATGAAAGGAATCAATGATGCCCTTTCGACCACTCTGGCTGCCTGCGGTGATGTTAATCGCAATGTGATGGCGCCTTCCACGCCCTCCACCAGCCCGCTTGTGGAACGTGTTTTGGAAGATGCGCGTCTTCTCTGCCGGTCGCTACTCCCAAAAACCAGAGCATATCACCAGATCTGGGTGGAAGGTCAGGAGTTAGATCTTGCGGACAAATCTGAGAAAGATTTCGTCGATCCCCTTTACGGCAAGACTTACCTTCCACGTAAATTCAAGACTGCTTTCGCCATCCCGCCGCTAAATGATGTCGATATCTTCACGAATTGCCTTGGCTTCATCGCCATCACTGAGAATGACGCGTTGGTGGGTTACAATCTGACTGCAGGGGGTGGGTTGGGAATGAGCCATGGCAACTCGGAGACTTTTCCTCGTATTGCCGATGTCGTCGGCTTCTTCAGCCCCGAGCACATCGAGGCTGTCGCGAAAGCCGTGTTGACGATTCATCGCGACTGGGGTGATCGGACGAATCGCAAGCACGCCCGGCTCAAGTACGTTCTCGAGGACCGCGGGGTGGAATGGTTTCGTGAAGAAGTCGCGCGGCGCATCGGCTTTAAGCTGGAGTCAGCTCGGCCCTTCAAATTCACAAAGCAGGGCGACCTCTTCGGTTGGCACCGGCAATTTGATGGAAACTATTTCCTCGGGCTTTACGTCGAAACCGGGCGCATCAAAGACACGGCAAGTTGCCAATTGAAAAGCGCTCTCCGTAAAATCGTCGAGCAATTCCGCACGGAAGTTCGGCTCACTCCGTCACAAAATTTGATCCTGGCAAATGTATCTCAGGAAAGTCGGGATGCCATCACGAGTATTTTGGCCGGTCATGGAATTTCCGTGGAGAACCAAGCAACGGTCATCCGGCGGGCTTCCATGGCTTGCCCTGCTTTGCCTACGTGCGGTTTGGCCTTGGCAGAGTCAGAGCGCGTCTTGCCGGACATTCTAACCCGGATCGAGGCTTTGCTCACTGAGCTTGGAGTCGGCGATGAAGAAATTATCATTCGCAGCACAGGCTGCCCGAATGGGTGTGCTCGGCCTTACATGGCGGAGATCGGTTTTGTCGGCAAATCACCCAACAAATATCAGCTCTATCTCGGCGGCAATGAAAGCAGCACCCGGCTCAATCGTCTCTACAAGGAGATCGTAAAAACCGAGGACATCGTGACTGAGTTGCGTCCATTGATTGGCCGGTACGCTCAGGAGCGTCTCGCAGGCGAACGTTTTGGCGACTGGTGCGCGCGAATGCTGTGGAAAGAAAATCCGCCGGCGCAAAGCTAAAGCGCCTGTGATTCAACACTAGGTAGAACGGTTCGACCCACCGCAATCAGAATCACCAATCACCATGTTCACTTCGGCTGAAGTTCAAGTGCTGGATGAACGCTTTCACCTGGAGCCCACCGAGCAAATCCTGGCTTGGGCGTGGGAGCGCTTTGGCTCGCGGGCTGCCATAGGCACGAGTTTTCAAGGGGCCGGGCTCGTCATGATGCACTTGGCCAAGCAGCACCAGCTCCGCTTCCCCGTCTTCACATTGGATACCGGTTTGCTCTTTGGAGAAACCATTGATCTGAAGAAGCACCTGGAAGATTTCTTCGGCTATGACATCGAAGCGTTGCATCCAGATCTCACGGTCGAGCAACAAACCAGTGCGCACGGGCCGGAGTTGTGGAAGCTCGATCCCGACCTCTGCTGCACGATGCGCAAGGTGCTGCCGCTGCAAAGCAAGCTGGCGGATCTGGATTGCTGGATCACCGGCTTGCGACGTGAGCAATCCGAGACGCGCTCCAAGATAGGGATCATCGAAGTCTATGCCCTGGGTGAACCGAGCGGGCGAAACATCGTAAAGCTCAATCCGATGGCCAACTGGTCGCGAGATGCCGTTTGGAAATACATTCACGATCATCACATCCCTTACAATGCGTTGCACGATCAAGGCTATCGCTCGATCGGTTGCCGGCCTTGCACTGGCAAGTCAGGCACCGAAGAAAATGAACGCGCGGGCCGCTGGACGGGCTTCAGTAAAGTGGAGTGCGGCATCCACACATTTCTAGAAAAAAAGTAGATTTTCAGATTTAAGTTTCCCTATGGATTATCTCTCCAAACTTGAGAACCAAAGCATTTATATCATGCGCGAGGCATTCAATAAATTTGAAAACCTCGCGATGCTCTGGAGCATTGGCAAAGACTCCACCGTCCTGCTCTGGCTGGCTCGCAAAGCGTTCTTCGGACACGTTCCGTTCCCCCTGGTGCATGTGGACACCACTTACAAAATTCCGTCGATGATCGAATATCGCGACCGCCTGGTCCGCGACTGGCAATTGGAATTGGTCGTCGGCAAGAACGAGAAAGTTCTCGGGACAGGCGTGACTTTTCCGAACGGCAAAGCCACTCGCGTCGAATGCTGCGGCACGCTCAAAAAAGATGGGCTCAAGCAAGTCCTCGACAAACACCATTTCACCGGCGTCATCGTGGGCGTCCGCCGTGATGAAGAGCCGACCCGAGCCAAGGAACGCTATTTCAGTCCCCGTGACAAGAACATGGAATGGAATGTTGAGGATCAACCTCCCGAGTTGTGGGACCAATTCAAAACCGACTTTCAAAAAGGCACTCACATCCGAATTCATCCCTTGCTTCACTGGACCGAATTGAACGTTTGGGAATACATCGAGCGTGAGAATATCCCCGTCATCCCGCTCTATTTCGCCAATGAAAAGGGCGAACGTTATCGCAGCCTCGGCTGCGCGCCCTGCACTTTCCCGATCAAGTCGAATGCGAAAACCGTGCGCGAGATCATCGAGGAATTGCGCGTGACGAAGACTTCCGAGCGCTCCGGCCGCGCCCAGGACAAGGAGAGCGAAGACGCGTTCGAGAAGCTCCGGCGGGATGGCTACATGTAAACCGAGAAGAATTGATGAACTCCGTTACCCAACCTGCAGTCTCTTCGGCTCCCACCGAACAACTTAAAATCGTCATCGTCGGCCACGTGGACCACGGCAAATCCACATTCGTCGGCCGCCTGTTCTATGATACCGGTTCTCTTCCCGAGGGGAAATTCGAGCAGCTCCAACTCATTGCTGAGCGGCGCGGCGTGCCGTTCGAGTGGGCGAACTTGATGGACGCCCTCCAATCTGAGCGCGACCAGAACATTACCATCGACACCGCCCAAATCTGGTTTCAGACGAAGAAGCGCCAGTACGTCATCATCGATGCGCCAGGCCACAAGGAATTTTTAAAGAATATGGTGACGGGCGCCGCCAACGCCGAGGCAGCGTTGCTGCTCATCGACGCCAATGAAGGGGTGCAGGAGCAGTCGCGGCGGCATGGCTATCTGCTGAACCTCCTCGGCCTCCGGCAAATTGCGGTGCTTGTGAACAAAATGGATCTGCAGAGCTACTCGCAAGAGCGCTTCAACGCGATTGAATCGGAATATCGCAAATTCCTCAGCAGTATCGGCGTCGAGCCAAAATGTTTTATCCCGATCGCCGCGAAACACGGGGATAATATCGCGGTGCGCGGGGCGAATATGCCGTGGTGGTCGGGACCGACCGTGCTCGAGATGCTGGATGAATTCAAGGTCGCCGAGTTGCCGAAGGATCAACCGCTCCGTTTGCCGATCCAAGATATTTATCGTTTTGATGAACGTCGCATTCTGGCGGGCCGTATCGAGTCAGGCACTCTCAAGGTGGGCGATCGGCTGCTTTTCAGCCCGAGCAATAAGGCGAGCACCGTGAAGACAATCGAACGTTGGAATGCCCCTTCACGCGACACAGCCAGCGCCGGCGAATCGATCGGCGTGACGCTGACCGAGCAAATCTTCGTTGAGCGCGGCGCGGTGGCGGCGTTGGAAACCGCGCCCCCTTACCAATTAACCCGCTTCAAAGCCCGCCTTTTCTGGTTGGGACGCGCCCCATTCCGCAAGGGCCAGGTTTACAAATTGAAGCTCGCCACCCAGGAAGCTGAATGCGAAATCGAAGCTATTGAACGGATTATTGACTCCTCGACGCTAGGAACAATTTCTCGCAACGAGGGCGAGGTTTTCGTCGGGCGCAACGAGGTTGCGGAGCTCACGCTGCGCGTCAAACGACCTGTCGCATTCGATGTTCATGCGGACATTGTGACGACGGGGCGCTTTGTCATCGTGGATGGTTTCGAGGTTGCCGGCGGCGGTATCATTGCCGCCGATAACTATCCGCAACGCACCTCCGATTCTCTGCACAAGAGTGACAATATCTATTGGAGCCATGGCAAAGTCACTGACGAGCAGCGCGCCCGCCGAAATGGTCATCCCGGCTGTGTCGTCTGGCTCACTGGGCTTTCGGGTTCGGGCAAATCCACGATTGCCACTGAACTCGAACGTGAGCTCTTCAACATGGGCAAACACGCCTATGTGCTCGATGGCGACAATGTCCGCCACGGGCTTTGTTCCGATCTGGCATTCTCACCGCGAGATCGCCAGGAAAACATCCGTCGGGTGGGGGAAGTTGCCAAGCTGTTCGCCGATGCCGGAATCATCTGCATCACGGCCTTCATTTCGCCCTATCGCACGGACCGCGAGCTGGTGCGAAAAATGGTTCTCGATGGCCAATTCATCGAAATTTACGTAAACGCTCCGATTGAAGTCTGCGAGCAACGTGATCCAAAGGGATTGTATGTCAAAGCGCGCGCCAACGAGATCAAAGAGTTTACGGGCATCTCTGCTCCCTACGAACCGCCGACGCAGCCGGAGATCGCCTTGCATACCGATCAACTCACCGTCTCGGAATCGGTGGCCAGGATTTTGGAGTACCTCCACGTCCAGGACGCCGATACCGCGATTACGATTTAACCGGGATCTTTCACCCTGGATTTGCGGGGGTGATTCAATCGTCCCTTCGGGACTTGGGCGCTCCATGCACATAATCCCACCCTTGAAAGGGTGGGCTATTATCAAATCTCCCATCCGGGAGATCGCGGGGCCCCGCCTCCCCGAGGGAGACGGCGATCTCCACGCCCCAGAGGGCGATGGCGGTTTCCGTCTCCCATCCGGGAGATGTATGGATCTATCTCCCTCCGGGAGATCGCGGGCTCGGCCTCCGATCCGGGAGGTGGCGGTGCCCGTCTCCCGGAGGGAGAATCGATAGTAGCCCAGCAGTTCACTGCTGGGTTGGGGTGGTCCATTGCATAAGTCCCGGAGGGACGGCTGAATGCCCTCCCAATCTCCTACGTCAGCTCGGGTTCTCCCGCGCTACCTCCCAGAACGCGTCAACTTTAATCCGGCAGTTGGATGGCCGAAAGAAACGCAAAATGCCGAAAGAAAAGAAGTTCTGTGGCATCTGCCATTCACCCGGTAGGTGGGTTACCACGTTCGCATAAAGCCCTCGAAGTCTTTCGCTTCTTTCGTTTCTTTCGGCTGAATTGCTGAACTGAGCGACTGAGTGGTTGCCTACGGAAGCGAAGCGCGGTATTTTCACGCCAGTTCCCGTGATCGCCACCACGCTCATATCATTCCTGATCGCGAGCTTAAGCTTGCTCGCATTGGAGCCCACACCAAAAGCCGCCGATACACCGCGCTTGGCCGGCCAGCATTGGGCTTTTCAACTGCCCGAACATCGCCTCTTGCCCCAGGTTCAAAACGTTGAACGAGTTCGCAATTCAATCGATGCGTTTGTCCTCGATCGGCTTGAAAAGGAAAGCATTAAGCCTTCGCCGGAAGCAGACCGCCGCACGTTGATTCGGCGGCTGAGCTTCGACCTGCTGGGTCTTCCTCCAGCGCCCGAAGACGTGGAAGCGTTCGTGGCCGATCCGCTCGCGGATGCCTATGAAAAACTGGTCGATCGCCTGCTGGCTTCTCCGCATTTCGGCGAACGATGGGGTCGCCATTGGCTTGATCTCGCTCGTTACGCGGACAGCGACGGCTACGAAAAGGACACAGCTCGACCGTATGCTTATCTCTATCGGGACTGGGTGATCGACGCCATCAACCGCGATCTGCCGTTCGATCAATTCACCATCGAACAACTCGCGGGAGATCTGTTGCCTGACGCCACGATGGGCCAGAAGATTGCCACTGGGTTTCATCGCAACACGCTGACGAATAAAGAAGGCGGTGTGGATCAGGAGGAGTTTCGTTGTAAAGCGACCGTGGACCGTGTCAGCACCACGGGCACGGTGTGGCTCGGCTTGACGGTGGGTTGCGCCGAATGCCACTCCCACAAATATGATCCGATCACCCAGCGCGAGTTTTATCAGCTTTACGCTTTCTTCAATAACGCGTCGGAAAAGGATCTTCCGGCTCCACAACCGGCGGAGCTGGCGAATTACAATGACGAGAAGCGGTCTTGGGACGAAGAACACGCGCGAACTAAGAAAGCGCTTTCGGATTACTTGCAAATGGAGATCAGCGCGAAGCAAGCGGAGTGGGAGCGAACCGTGAAATTGCCTGGAGAGCGTTGGACTGTTCTGAAACCGCTCCGGGCTTCGTCCGCGGAGAGGGCAACCCTTAAAATTCTAGAGGATCGATCTGTCCAGGCCACCGACAAAAATCCGGCGAAAGACATTTATACCATCGAAGCGTCGGCAGAACTCACACGCGTCACCGGATTCCGGTTGGAGATATTGAATGATCCTGCGCCGGGCAAAGGATCGGGCCGAAGCAAGAGCAACAATTTCGTCCTGACCGAGTTCACGGTGAAAGTTCAGGAGGAATCCAGCGCCTCTCAATTCAGATCGGTTGCGCTACAGAATGTCTCGGCGGATTATTCGCCCAAGGATTCGCCGGCCGCTGGAGCTATCGATGGCAATCCAAAGACCGGATGGGCCATTGATCCTGAAATCGGTCGGCACCACGTCGCTGTCTTTGAAACCAAGGAGAACCTGACTTTTCCCAAAGGAGCCGCGCTTGTTTTTCAACTGGAGCAGCAGCACGGCGATCAACGCACGATTGGGCATTTCCGTTTGTCTGTCACCGACTCCGAAAGCCGTTTGCGAGCTGATCTGACGCCTGATTCCGTTATCTCCGCTTTGGAGACATCTCTCGATCTGCGCGATGAAAAGCAGAAAGCTACATTGGCTAAATACTATCGCGAGGCAATTGATCCGACCGCGCAAAAGCTCGAACGGCAACTGGCCAATCAGACCAAGAAAGAGCCGAAGTTTCCCGAGACTAAAGCGCAAACCATCTCCCAGAACGAACAGCCGCGCCCTAGCTATATCCACGTCCGCGGTGATTTCTTGCGCAAGGGGGATGAAGTGGAGCCTGGTTCTCCGGCCATTTTGCACGCGTTCAAGGCTCGTGGTCATCAGGCCGATCGGCTCGATCTGGCGCGTTGGCTTTTTGACCCCGCCAATCCGCTGACCGCCCGTGTTGCGGTGAACCGTATCTGGTACCATTTGTTCGGCCGCGGACTCGTGACGACGATGGATGACTTCGGAACTCGCGGTGAAGCGCCGTCGCATCCCAAGCTGCTGGATTGGCTGGCGACTGAGTTTCCCCGGCTTGGCTGGAGCAGAAAGGCGTTGATCCAATTGATCGTTACCTCTTCCACCTACCGCCAATCTTCGGTCTGGCGATCGGATCTAATTGAGCGTGACCCGAACAACCTGCTCCTGGCATCACAAAATCGTTTTCGACTCGAGGCCGAAACTGTCCGTGACGCGTGCTTGGCCGTGGGCGGATTGCTGAATCCTTCCGTGGGCGGCCCGAGCACGCGCCCGCCCTTGCCCGCTGATATCGCAGCGCTGGGCTATGCCAATTCCGTGAAATGGAAAGCAAGCGAAGGTGCGGAGAAGTTTCGTCGGGGACTTTATATCTTCTTCCAACGCACTGTCCCGTATCCGATGTTGGTGACGTTCGACGCCCCTGACTCCAATGCCACATGCACTCGGCGCGAACGTTCCAATACTCCGCTCCAGGCGTTGACTCTGTTGAATGATCCAGTCTTTTTCGAATGTGCTCAAGCTCTCGGCACACGAATGGCCAGCCATAAAGGAAGTAGCCCCAGCGATAAGCTCAAGCGCGGCTTTGCCCTTTGCTTGGGCCGTGGACCGACGGACGAGGAGTTGCGTCGCCTGGAGACGCTCTATCAGGATTACGTTCAGCTAGCGAAGAACAATCCTCAAGACGCCGCTCGCATTGTCGGTGTTGCCGGGAGAAGTCCGTCCGAGATGGTTGAAGCGGCTGCGCTGGTCGCGCTTGGTCGGACCCTGTTGAACCTGGATGAATTCTTAACTCGGGAATAAACGAAGTCGCGCTGCGTATGGATGCGAATGAAATCATCAAGTTGACCCGGCGCGACTTCCTCACCACGTCCGCCAGCGGCATCGGCGCGCTGGCTTTTTCCTCGCTCCTCAATTCCGATGGATTGCTCGCGGACGACTCCAACCCATCTCGCGCAACGGTTACTCCTCTGGCTCCCAGGCCGCCACATTTCGCGCCTAAAGCCAAAGCCTGCATTTTCATTTTCATGGAGGGTGCGCCGAGCCAGATGGATCTATTCGATCCGAAGCCAAAGCTCAATGAGCTGCACGGACAGAAACTGCCGGAGTCACTTACCAAGGCAGTTCGATTCGCGTTTATTCAAAAGGAATCGGCCGTGATCATGGGCAGCCCGCGCAAATTCCAGCGTCACGGCCAATGTGGGATGGAATTCTCGGATTTGCTCCCGCACATCGGTTCTTGCGCGGACGATCTCACGCTCATCCGGTCCATGCACACCAACCAATTCAATCATCACCCAGGGCAGCTCATGATGAATTGTGGCGTCCCGACCTTTGGCCGGCCCACCATGGGCGCGTGGATCAATTACGGGCTGGGGAGCGTTTCGGAAAATTTGCCTGGATACGTCGTGTTGACGGCTGGGCGCGGGACTAGCGGCGGCGCTTCCCTGTGGTCGAGCGGCTTTCTTCCCTCGAATTATCAAGGCGTCTTGTTTCGCAACCAAGGCGATCCGGTGCTGAACTTGAGCAATCCTCCCGGCGTCAGCGCCGAGATGCAGCACTACGGTTTGGATGCGTTGAGCGATCTGAACCGAATCCGGCAGAAGGCTGTGGGTGACCCGGAAATAGCGAGCCGCATCTCGGCGTATGAATTGGCGTTCCGCATGCAAACAGCCACGCCGGAGCTGATCGATCTTTCGGGTGAAAGCTCCAGAACATTGGAAGCCTACGGCGTGGACCGCGAGGATCCCCCGCTCAAGGCGGACCGCGGCGGCGGGCCGGGACAATATCGAGCTTTCGCTCGGAACTGCCTTCTCGCCCGTCGGCTCGTCGAACGCGGCGTGCGTTTCATCAATATTTATCACGCCTCTTGGGATCATCACAGCAACCTCAACACCGAGCTGGCTTTCAACGCCGGTATGGCGGACCAGCCGATTGCCGCGCTGTTGAAAGACCTCAAACAACGCGGATTGCTCGATAGCACGTTGGTCGTTTGGGGCAGCGAGTTTGGCCGAACACCGCTCGGCGAAAATCGCGTCGGCCGCGAGCCGAACACCGGCCGTGATCATCACCCGAATGCGTTCAGTCTCTGGATGGCCGGCGGTGGAATCAAGAGCGGACAAATCATCGGCGAAACCGACGAAATCGGATGGAACATCACCAAGGACCCGATTCACATCAATGATTTCCACGCCACAATTCTGCACCTTTTCGGCATCGAACACACGCGGTTGACCTACCGGTTTCAAGGACGCGATTTCCGCCTCACGGATGTTGCAGGAGAAGTCGCGAAGAAATTGCTGGCCTGATCCGGCCACGCGCCCTCGTTGTTGAAGTTTTGGCGTAGGAGATCGAGAAGGGATTCAGCCGTCCCTCCGGGACTTATGCAATTACGAATCCAACCCAGCAGTGAACTGCTGGGCTATTATCGATTCTCCCTCCGGGAGATAGAGGCCGTCGTCTCCCTCCGGGAGGCGGATGTCGCGAGCTTCCGGATGGGAGACAGAGACCGTCGTTTCCCGGACAGCAATGCTCATTTTGGCCCGCATGTAGTCCCGGCTTTAGCCGGTCGCCCCTTGAAAACCGGCTAAAGCCGGGACTACATACCTCCCAAACTGAGAATTGCTGAGCCGGTCGGGAAGCCCGTTGTTCTCTCAATTCATTTGGGATACATTCTTGAAGTTGATGTCATTGTCCGACCAATTTTTGCGAGTCCGAAGGAACGGGCGAGATTTCGCCAGCACTCATTGGAGTGTGGTGGTGTTGGCGGGAAAGGAGCATTCGCCCCAGTCCGCCGCCGCTCTCGAAACGCTTTGCCAGGCTTATTGGTATCCGCTTTATTCTTTTACGCGACGACAGGGCTACGGGCCGCACGAAGCCGCGGATCTGACGCAGGATTTCTTCTCGCACATCCTCGCCACCAACGCGCTGGCGTCCGTGAGTCGCGAGAAAGGCAAGTTTCGATCCTTTTTGCTCGCCTCTCTGAAAAACCTCCTTGCCAACGAATGGAACCGCGCGCTGTGTGCGAAGCGGGGTGGCGGAGTTCCTCTCTTCTCGTTGGATGAGGAAGCGGCCGAAGGCCGCTACCAACTCGATCCCGCGGATGACTCGACGCCGGACAAAATCTTCGAGCGCCGCTGGGCCGAAACTCTCCTCAGTCGCGCGCTGGAAAGCTTGCGCACAGAATGCGATGGCGACGAGAAGACCCGGCGCTTTGACGAGGTTAAGAAATTCCTGCTCGGCGAGAAGGGCACGGATTCCTTGGCTGCGGCGGCGGCGCGGCTGAATCTGAGCCTGGCTGCGGTGAAGGGACTGGTGCATCGTTTGCGTCGGCGCTTTCGTGAGTTGATCCGCAACGAAATCTCCCAGACGGTGGCCCACCCGGAAGAAATCGAGCAAGAAATTCGTGACCTGTTCGCGGCTTTTGGTAGTTGAAAGATTTTCGAAAACACTCCGCACCTTTCTCCGAGATTTCTTTTTGTACGGAGAACAGATCAAAAATCCATGTCCGTCACCAAGCATTGTCCGATTTGCCGGAGCACGCTGACTGCCAGCGCGCCGGAGGGGTTGTGCCCAAAGTGCCTCTGGGAATCGCTGCTGAGTCCGGAAGTCGAGGATGAGGCAGGCGAAAACACCCTGGGTTCCTCCTTCTCCGGTTTGCCCGTCGCGCCCGGGGATTTCTTGGGCATTTTTGGCGACTACGAACTGTTGAGCGAAATCGCGCGCGGTGGCATGGGTGTGGTCTATCGGGCGCGACAAATCAGCCTGGATCGAGTGGTGGCGTTGAAAATGATCCTGATGGCGCGGTTGCCAGGGGAAGCGGACATGAGACGGTTTCGCGCCGAAGCCGAGGCTGTCGCCAGCCTGGAGCATCCGAACATTGTGCCCGTCTATGAAGTTGGGGACAACGAAGGCCATCCTTACTTCACGATGAAGTTCATTCCGGGCGGCAGCCTGGC
>CAMAWP010000181.1 GCA_945861765.1 Akkermansia muciniphila
TTTCTGGCGATCGAGCATGTCAGGGCTCGACGGCTTCCGGCTCGGAGACTACAGCTCGGAGAGAGTCTCGCCCCACCGTTCAAGGGCGCAATGCGCGCACAAAGTTCGGGGTGTTCTCATTTTGGCTTCCGACCGCCTGAAGGCGGGACGCCGAGCGTTCGCCAGGTAGGTAGTCCAGCTTCAGCCGGTGGGGCACCGACACTTCCAGACGCGTTGGATTGTTTGACGCTAAAAACAGCAGTTCAGCCGAAAGAAACGAAAGAAGCCAAAGAATTCGAGGGCTTGACGCAAACGCGGACACCCACCTGCCGGGTGAATTGCAGTTGCCTAAGAACTTCTTTTCTTTCGGCATTTTGCGTTTCTTTCGGCCATCCAACTGCCGGATTAAAGTTGACGCGTTGCCGCCTGAAGGCGGTGCTTGGTGTGATCTGCGGCCATACTGAGAATTGCCGCTGAATTGAATGTTGATCTTGTCTTCGGTGAATCTACATTAAAGGGCACATCGATATTTCGGTCTCTTTGGTCGGTCATTGCGAAAGAGCCTGACTGAGCCGAGCCGTCCTGTCATAAAAGATATTCAATGCTACTGAATGCAACCATTACCGCAGTCGCTCTTCTATTAGGTTCCTTCGCTTTCAGGGTAAACGCCGCTGACTCCACCGAGATGGAGCTCGAACGCCGTTATGCGGAGATAGTGCATCCCTTCCTGAAAACTTACTGCTTTTCGTGCCACGACAAAGAAAAGCAAAAGGGCAAGCTCGACCTAAGCCCTTTCTCCAGCATGAGAACGGTCGTGCAGAACTACCGTCTCTGGGAAATAGTGCTGGAAAAGCTCAAAGCACAGGAGATGCCCCCGGAGGAAGCCAAGCAGCAGCCCAAGGCCGAATTGCGCCTGGGGGTCATCGGCTGGATCGAGGCCATGCGCCAACACGAGGCCGCTCGTCACGCCGGTGATCCTGGCTCTGTGCTGGCCCGTCGATTGAGCAATGCCGAGTACGACTACACCATTCGAGATTTGACGGGCGTGGACATCGGACCCACGCGCGAGTTTCCAGTCGATCCGGCCAACGAAGCTGGATTCGACAACTCGGGCGAATCCTTATCGATGTCCCCTGCCCTGTTGAAAAAGTATTTGGAGGCCGCCCGCCGAGTTGCCGAGCACCTGGTCTTGAAGCCGGACGGACTGGCCTTTGCGCCGCACCCAGTGGTCACCGACACGGATCGCGACAAGTATTGCGTGAGGCGAATTGTCGATTTTTATCAGCGCCAAGCTACGAACCACACGGACTATTTCATGGCTGCCTGGCGCTTCAAACACCGAGCTGCTTTGGGCAAGGCGGGCGCGACATTGGCCGAATTTGCTGCGGACGCCAAGATCAGCGCCAAGTATTTGGAGAGGATTTGGTCCACTTTGACAGCAATCCAAGACGAGCTTGGTCCGATCGCAGCCTTGCAAGTCATGTGGCGGGAACTTCCGGCGCCTGACCGGCAACAAGCGGACATCGCTCGGCCCGGATGCGTGCAAATGCGCGACTTCGTAGTGCAGCTCCGCAAAAAGCTGACGCCAGAGGTCAAGAACCTTTCCGTCCGCGGAATGAACGCGGGCTCGCAGCCCTTGGTGCTCTGGAAGAATCGCCAGTATGTGACGAATCGTATGCGCTACGCCGGCGGGGCATTGAAAATCCAGCAGGACGAACTGCCCCTTGGGGTCGCGGCTAGGCAAGCACTCCTTCCGCCCACCGACGAAACAGCGCTCACGCGTTTCGAGGCGACTTTCAAGAGCTTTTGCGCAGTCTTCCCTGACGCGTTCTACATCTCGGAACGTGCCCGCGTTTACCTCGATCCGGAGAAAGAGAAATTACTCGGTGGACGGCTGTTGAGTGCTGGCTTTCACAGTATGACGGGATACTTCCGCGATGACGGCCCGCTTTATGAGCTGATCCTCGATGAGCAAGCACAGCGTGATCTTGACGGCCTCTGGCAGGAATTTAATTTCATCGCATCCATTCCCATCCGACAACACACCAGCTTTATCTGGTTCGAGCGCACGGACTCTAGGTTTATGATGAGCCCCGAGTTCGACTTCGCCCGCGCCGAAGATAAAGACGCCGCCTCCGAAGCGAAGATCAAGCAACTCGCTCAAGTTTACTTGGCCAAGGGACGCGCAAGCGCCGCTAGCGACATCGCGATCGAGGCCATCGAATACCATTTCAAGGATGTTAATTCCACGATTCGTTGGGTTGAGCAAGCTCGGGTAACGGCCGAAGCTAGCCAACTCAAGGCGCTGCCGGCATTTGCCGAGCGCGCCTATCGCCGCCCCTTGTCGGACCAGGAGCGCGGTGACATTCTCGGCTTCTACCATTCCCTGCGTCGGGAGAGCGGCATGAGCCACGAAGAAGGTGTCCGCGACACGGTGGTGAGCGTGTTGATGTCCCCTTACTTCTGTTACCGGGTCGATCTGCCTGAAGCCGGCAGCGGCGTGCGACCCTTGAGCGATTACGCGCTGGCCAGCCGCTTGAGTTACTTCCTTTGGTCCAGCATGCCTGACCAAGAATTGCTGGCCCACGCTGCCGCGGGCGACTTGCATCGCCATGATATCCTCGTCGCTCAGACTCAGCGTATGCTTCAGGATGGACGTGTTGCCGCTTTGGCCACGGAGTTTGGCGGCAACTGGCTTGATTTCCGTCGCTTCCAAGAGCACAACAGCGTGGACCGCGAGCGGTTCAAAAGCTTCAACAATGACCTGCGCCAAGCCATGTTCGAAGAGCCCCTCCGCTTCTTTCTGAATCTGATCCGGGAGAATCATCCCGTGCTTGATTTCCTCTATGCTGATTACACTTTCGTCAATCAAGTCTTGGCTCAGCACTATGGCATGGCCGATTTGAACACGGCTTCAAACCAGTGGGTGCGGGTGGATGAGGCACGACGGTACGAACGGGGTGGCCTCTTGCCTATGGCAGTGTTCTTGACCAAGAACGCGCCGGGTCTGCGCACTAGCCCAGTCAAGCGCGGCTACTGGGTCGTGCGCCGGTTGTTAGGCGAACACATCCCGGCGCCACCGCCCAAAGTTCCCGAGCTGCCCAGCGATGAGGTGAAACTGGGTGAGCTTACTCTGCGCGAAACGCTGGCCAAACATCGAGCCGACAAAAGCTGCGCCACATGCCACGCGCGCTTTGATGCCATCGGGCTGGTCTTCGAGGGTTACGGCCCGACTGGCGAACGGCGCGCCAAAGACTTTGGCGGGCGGCCGGTGGACACTCAGGCCGTCTTTCCAGGCGGCAGCTCAGGCATTGGCCTGGATGGCTTGCGCACTTATCTTCGTGAAAACCGACAGGAGGAGTTCCTCGACAATCTCTGTCGCAAGCTGCTAGCCTACGGGCTGGGACGTGGTTTGCTGCTCTCGGATGATTCGACTCTCAGAGAGATGCGCGCCAAACTGGCGGCGGATCATCACCGTTTCGGAAGTTTGGTCGAAAGCATTGTCACGAGCCCGCAGTTCCTAACCAAAAGAGGTCAAGACGACCTCGCAAAGCAATAAATGATATGAACGCATCACAGCCTCACTACATCAAAGCCAATCGTCACCGAGTCTCTCGGCGAACCTTTCTCCGTGGCGTTGGCGTTGCCATGACATTGCCCTGGCTTGAGTCGATTCCAGCTTGGGGCTCAGCGTCAACGACAGGTGGGTTGCCGGGCCCATTTCCAAAACGCTTCGCCACGTTGTTCATGGCCTGCGGCATCAATTCGGATCACTGGTGGGCGAAGGGTACGGGAGCCGAGATGGAACTTGGCAAGAGCCTTGAGCCTATGGCACCGCTGAAGACTAAAATGAACTTCATCACCGGCCTGTTCAATAAGCACGCGACTGGCGTTGGCATTCATCCTGGCCAGACTGGCAATATCCTTTCCGGCGCGGCTTTGCAGAAGGGAGCCGAGCTCAAGGGCGACATCAGCATGGATCAGGTGCTGGCCAACCATTGGGGACAGGAGACTGTGCAACCGAGCATGGTCCTGGGCTGCGAACAACCGATCACCGGCTACCACGAGACGAATTTCTCGATGGCCTATAGCTCGCACATTTCCTGGCAAAGCAAGACATCCCCAGTCCCAATGGAGGTCTATCCTTCGCTAGCCTTCGATAGCCTATTCGACAACCACGGCAACCAAAGAAACCGAAGCATTCTGGACCGCGTCAAAGAGCAGGCCGCGAGTCTGAGCCGGAAGGTCAGTGCCAGCGATAAAGCTAAACTCGACGAGTATCTGACCAGCGTGCGCGAAGTCGAGAAACGCATCGATGCCATGCGATCCACAAAGGTGACAGCGGAAGAGCATGCCAAGGAGCGAGGTCGCTCTCTCATCACCATGAAGCGGCCCGATAACGGTTTGCCGGAGGATATCCGCGAGCACATGCGGCTCATGTGCGATATCGTTGCTCTCGGATTTCAAACGGATAAGACCCGCGTCGCCACGCTGTTGCTTTGCCGTGATATCTCCGGCCTTTTTTATCCGTTCCTCGGCGTCCGTTCGGCGCATCATCCAGCCTCTCACGATGATCGATCTGACGCCTATGAAAAAGTGTCCCGGTACTACTGCAGCCAGCTCGCTTACTTGGCAAGCCGCCTCGAATCGATGCAGGAGGGCGAAGGCACAGTGCTCGACAACTCCTGTCTGCTCTGGATTTCGAACATGTGGTCGGGCAGCAAGCACGACTCCACCAAGGTGCCAGTGCTTCTGGCGGGCGGCTTGGGCGGCACCATAGAAACCGGGCGCGTGTTGGACTACACAGATAAAGGCGACGACAACCGCAAGCTCTGCAGCATGTATCTCTCGATCATGGATCGTATGGGAGTTAAGTTGGACCGCTTCGGCGATGCTGAGACCCGCCTAGCTGGCCTGTGAAAATCAGGGCAACATCTGAGGGAATCGAAATCACTCCGCCATAAATGCTCCCGACCCATTGTAATGTTGTGCATCCCTCGCGGGCGATAACTTCGTCTCTGAAGGCTAAAGCACTTGTTCCGTGCTTTTGAAATGCATCGCTTGAGGTGCCTTTTTGACCACCCAGTTTTCATGAAATTTGACGTTCATCTTGCAGAGGGAAACCGTAATGTTCGGCAGAACGGGATTGAATCGGCAGCTCACGCTTTCACCTTGATCGAACTGCTCGTGGTCATCGCGATCATTGCGATTCTGGCCGCGATGCTTTTGCCCGCATTGAGCAATGCCAAGAATCGCGCCTTGCGGGTGAGCTGCACCAATAACCTCCGGCAGCTCGGCTTGGCGCTCGCCATGTACGCGGATGGAGCCGACGACAAGCTGCCTCCCACGCTCTTCAACCCGGAGAAAGATCCCGGGTCCGGTCCGTTCCAAGGTTATTTTCTGTTCTACGGCGCAGCAGGAAGACCGGCGGACGTATCTACTCCGTTCAACTTGGCTTACCTCTACACCACGAAGCTGATCACGACACCCAAGACTTTTTATGACCCCGGCCTCAAGCATCCGGACCTGCTGCCCATTCGCTTCGAGATGAAACATTACGAGAATGCCAAATATCCGTGGCCTAAGTCGGACGACAAAAGAGACCACGTACGGGGCAACTACATGTATTACCCGCAGTCCAACCAGCTCGCAAAAAAGACCCCAAAGCCCGGGGAAGAGGAGTGGTCACTCGTGGCGGAGAAATCATCCCAGTTAGTCGCTCAACGCTCCGTCGTCACGGACCTGATCTACACGCTGAGAACAAGGCCTCATACCACCAGCCGCAATCCAACGGGCCTGAACACTCTGTGGGGTGATGTCCATGTCTCGTTTAGCACCACGAAACAAGCCTTTGATTCGAAATTATGGGACGCAGGCGACGATCACCTGAGCTTGCAGAACCCAGGTGACAACGCGACGAAGTTTCGATCGATCGTCTCCCTCCTCCGGCCGTAGCATGAACATCTCGCGTGCTTTCGAAGGGACGCTGCGACGTGGAGGCGCGGAAGGGCTGTGTGGGAACCGTTCCATTTTATCGAGCCATTGGACGAACTGTTGTCCAAGCACTGACTCGCAGCTTTACTCCCTACTCGCCCGCCGCCGCGATGGCTTCGATCTCAATCTTTGCTCCCACGGCCAGGCGGCTCACCTCGACACCTGTTTTGGCAGGCGGCGACAAAGGGAAAAACCCGGCATAGAGGCGGTTTAGCTCCGGGAGTTGACTCACATCGGTCATATAAATCGTCGTCTTCACCACGCGCTGGAGGGAACTTCCGGCGGCCTGTAGAATAGTTTCGAGATTCCGAAGAGCTTGCTCATACTCGGCGATCTGCCCACCGCTCACAAGTTTCCCAGTCGTCGGATCGATTCCAATCTGGCCAGAAACATAGATCGTGTCGCCCAACCGGACCGCGTGGTTGTAGGTGGGGTTGGCAGTCGGCAAACCTGGAACAAGAATAATTTTTGGAGGCGTCATGATGTCAGATTATGTGTGGGTTACTAGAAATTCGTTCAACACGGCAAATTCTCTTCCGAGAGGCGTCGCGTACCCTTCGCTTAACATCCCCGTTGATTTCGGTTCGCCGTTCAATTGAAGCGTCGAGTCGTCGAGCGATCCAAGGTATCTCAATGGTTCGGTTCAGCGGGCATTTGCTGCTTTCACTCATGGGAAACATTGTCTTAGTTCCGCACCGCGTTCGCGGCTTTTTTCACGCAGCGAAAACCGTAGATATCATATCCGAAGCAGACATCTGCATAACCGGGACTCTCATTGTAGCGATACCCGGAGCGACAGCTCTCGGAACTAAATCTCCAGGCACCGCCGCGAACCACTTTATTCTCCCCCTCTTTTGGTCCTCTCGGGTCTTCCTTGGGTGACTCCTGATAATAATCGACCTTGTAGAAATCGTTGCACCACTCCCATGTGTTACCGCAGATATCGTAAAGTCCAAACGGATTGGGCTGCTTTTGCCCGACCGGCCGAGGATGGCCGCCCGAATTCTTGTCGAACCAAGCGAAATCTCCTAGCTTTGCGGGGGAATCACCAAAGAAATAGGCGGTCGTGCTTCCACCGCGACAGGCGTATTCCCACTCCGCTTCTGTCGGCAGCCTGTATCCGGTCGCTTCGAAGTTGCACTGCCAGGTCTTGAGGTCGTAGCAAGGCTGAAGCCCTTCCAGCTCAGACCGTTGATTGCAAAATCTCACCGCGTCGGACCAGCGTACCTGCTCAACGGGATTCTTATCTCCTTTCCACCGGGACGGATTCGCGCCCGTGACCTTTTGAAAGTGCTCTTGCGTCACGAGAGTTTTGTCGATGTAGAACGAAGTGACAGAAACCTCGTGAGGTGTTGCATCGACTTCATTCTTGTCTCCCATCATGAAACGGCCGCCGGGAATCTGAATCATCTCCGTTTTGGGGTCAGTTCCTGACTTGTTGGAGAGGGTCGCGGAGTTGTTAGAGTTCGCACCTGTTGAATGCGAGTTGGGGGCTGGCGCTTGCGCGGCATCCGATGGAGCCTTGCGTTCACAACCTGGCAGCAGTGACAAAGCTACGGACAGGAGAAAAGCGGTGACAATGTAATACTTCATGGTTCTGTAATTCAATCGATGTTCGGATTTGCGAACGACCTTCGAGTCGGCACGACGATCCGGCATGAGTTGCGTCAAACGACCGCGCAGGGGTTCCCCTAGTACTCCGGCCATATCTCATATCCATCGGCATTTCTGAGAGACTGCCGACATCGTTTTCTGATCTCCTGAGCAAATTCCACGGCCTTCGGCTGATGGACACACCCGTAGCCAGCCTCTTGAAACAATTTCCGAGTGATTGTGTGACACTGCGCGAGAACGTAGTCTTGGGAACCGCCCATGGCTCTCCATGCTTTGAGGAGATCCATGTAAGCCTTCAAGTTGTTCGGGTCCTTTTTACTGGCCAAGGCGGCGGTCTGGCGAGCCAGTTCATCGGCGTATGGGAGCGATTTCATGTTCTCTTTCTGCACATCGTATTCCTGCGGTATCTGCTGGGCGATCTGCTCGAGGCCTTCGAGGAATGGCTTCAGCTCCGGAGAAGAGAGTCCTTGAGCCCGCAACAACTTGATCGTGTCATCGGCAAAACGCCTGTACTCCTCGATCCGCTCCACATGCTGCCGAACAAAATAGATCATATCATCCAACGCACCTTGAATGTAATCTTTCTTGCTGATCTCCTCGCCAGTTTCAAAAACAGCTTGGATAGCCTCGGTGTATCCGCAGGTGCAAGCTCGATGAACTCCTTCGCCACCGCGTCGATGGTGGGTGCGGAGCTTTCGGCCAGCAACATCGAGTATGGTGCCCGCCATCTGCCTGCCCAACGTCTCCTTCATGATATCGACCGGCGTTGAGACTGAAACGGGAGTGTCGCTTCCTTCGACGAAATAGATGAGACACTCGCCTTTCGGAGGCACTTTCTTGCTGAGATGAAAGAATGCGTTATTTCCACTGAACCAGACGGGATAGCTATACGAACCCGGCACACCTCGCCAGACCTGCGATTTGGCTTCTCGAAAGGCAAAGGCGGCTTTGACTCCGGCTTCGTCCAATTGTGTTTTCCATTTTGCAGAAAAAGGCTTCTTCCATTTGATTGCGACGTCTTTTTCCAGGTAGGAAGGATGCAGCTTTTCCCTGTGCCAAATGCCGGGTGCTCCTAACGCGGCCAGATAGAAGCTCTGTCCATCGTTGTCAAAGTCGATCGATTCGATCTGACGAGTTCCTTGCAGGTCACTGCTCAGCTTGAGACTCATCTGCTGTTTTCCCTTCGGCCAAGTCATGACTAACAGGTTCTCTTCGCCCTTCAGCATTCCTATGAACAGATTTTCTGCGGGAACAGAAAGAGTTTTCACCGACGTGTATTCCTCTGGGTTGAAAATCAAGTCGTCGCCAATAAAGCTCGGCAAAACTCCATACTCGATTGGGCTGAACAGGCTGACACCCTTCATTTCTTTGCCGGGATTAATCTCCACGATCTCTGACTTTCCAAACGCGAATACGGCAGAAATGTCCGTCGAGTTTTTAGCCGAGAATGAAACTTCCAATACCACGTCATCACCCGCGTTCCGCAGGACTTCGACGCGGGTGATGCTCGTTGGCTGTGTTTTTCCCTGAAGCGGGGTGAATTCCGCGACTTTCTTGCCGAGAATTGGATCGAGCGGCGTCCCAATAGGCGAGCCACCATCCTGCTTTGAGTAAATCATCACCCGTCCGGTGGAGGACTTGAACACGGCAGTCACACGACGGTTTTCGACTACCGCGTCGCCCTTGAATGAGTAATCCCTGCCATAGTACCCCGGATCGGAGGCGGCTTTTGGAGGGTCAGCTTCCAGCGTAAAAAGATCTGTAGGCACTCGTTTCCATCTCGACCGGTCGTCACCATTGGTCACCCCAGTCAAAGGTGAGCCCGTGTCCCATAGGACGACATTCGCGGATACCTCGGTTCGGGGGATCGCGGAAAGCGCGGAGGCAGTTGCCAGGAAGACGAGCAACGTCGTGTTCCCCAAAAACGACTCGCCCTTTCTGATGCATTGATACGACTTCATAAGGTGTCCTGATTCGGTCCTCCGAGGTTTCGCATCGCGCATGTGTACGCTGAGTGTCATTCGAATGGACGAATAATGTGATTCTACGCAGGACTCGTTGCCGAGGCAAGCGGCGGAAAGCCGGAGAAGATCAGTTCTGATCGTGGTAGTGTCTTGCTCCGCTTTTCGCGAGGTTTCAGACGAACATAAATGACCGTGCGCGGGAAAATCCCTCGGTTACCTGCCATTCGAGGTTGTCGAAAGCTCGCTTCGGATCATCCTCTCAACCAACCCTGGGGCAATGACCTGCCGGAAGCCCTCACCCTCGCGCTGGAACTGGACTTTATCCGGTCTGACGGCTCCATTGGCGAAATCCCTTTCTACGACAACCATCGACATGTCCCCTCGGTCAACTTGAGAGACAATACGAAATCCTGCAGGGTTAACTGTCCCTATCATAAAGCTGTAGATGAATCCTTCGAGCGAGCCATGGAGGGCACGGAACGAATCGGGCGCCGCAGCGAAGGCCGCTTCCGCTTTCGCACGGTTCTGATCATCTGCCCAGATCAGGCCGCCCGCCAGGACATTGGTATCACGATGGGACATTGCCCAGTTGAGAGTCTGGAGCGCTGCCACAGGTGTCGCAAAGCCGACGTTGGCCCAAGACTCGGCTGGCTGGCGCGAAGGATTGAGCGCAGATATCTTCGGAGCTTCTGGGGTCGCCGGAGCCTTCTGCGCGTCGGACTTTAACTGGCGATTCTCAGCCTGGACCTGAGCCAACTCGGTCTCGCGTGCTCGCAGCAAAGCGACCTGGCCCCGCAGGCGCACCAGTTCTTTATGCTCCTGGCGTAGCCCTTCGAGCTCCTGGGCCTCCATCTTCCGCTCCCGTTGGCTTTGCTCGGACAGCCGGGTCGCGCGTCAATGGCAATAGGGGATTCGAATATCGGATGCGCGCATCTCCGAATGAGGACGGGCCAAAACTTCGTGCCTCGCAGGGAGAGACCACCCCGGACTTCGCGCGCGCAGGGCGACTCTGAACCCACCCCTACCCCTCCCAGGAGGGGAGCATTGTCCGGTCCCCTCCTGGGAGGGGTAGGGGTGGGTCGGTTCATGGAGAGGAAGGAAGACTCCGCAGCGCGCCTGTCTTCATTCAGAGATGCGCACAAAAACGATGGCATTCGAACAAATCCCTCTTGGCAGTTCCGAAGCGTTTTGGTTAGGCTGACCGCGCCAAATGAATAAACCACCTTGGATCTACTTGCTGGCCATTTTCTTCTTGGCATTTTCCCCAGCCCTCCTGGCGCAAGATGAGGCACAAATCGTGATCGAACCGTTGCATCCATCCTCCGATAGCGAGCTGATTGGTTCCGTTGAAAGCGGGGTCTGGATCGGGACCAACGGCGTGGTTGTCCGATATGGAACGAATGCGGTCTTGGTGGCGGACAGCATCAGCCTGAATGACAAATCGGGCGAAGTCGCCGCAGAAGGTGGAGTCAGTCTGCAAAGTGAAGGACGCCTCTGGCGCGGCGAAAGCCTCATCTATAATTTCAAAACCAAGGAGATGCGCGCGGATACTTTTCGAGTGGGTCTTCACCCTTTTTATGCTTTTGGACAGGGCTTAAGTGTAAGCCAGACGAACCAGACATATAGCGCCACCAATGCTTTCGTCACTACCGACGACCTGGCTGAGCCTTCTTACAAAATCCGGATGAAAAGCCTTAAGGTCATTCCAGGCAAGTCTATCGAGGCTGAGGGAGCCACGGTTTATTTGGGAAAGGTGCCTGTCATGTTTTTTCCACATTACTCCCGGCGTCTCGATGCTCACCCGAGTAGATTTCTTCTCACTCCAGGTTATCGCAGCCTGTATGGCCCGTTTCTTCTGGGGTCCTACAACTGGTATTCGAACACGAATTTGAATAGCGCATTTAACCTCGATTACAGACAAAAGCGAGGTGTCGGCTTGGGGCCAGACATGGACTACAATCTCGGAAGATGGGGCCAGGGATCGGCGTCCCTCTACTATCTGCATGATGAAGAGCCGGGCATCGATCCCAACAATCGCCCAATTCGCAATGACCGCCATCGATTCAACTTTTCGCATCGCGCCAGTCTGCTGACGAACCTGACCGCCAAAGTCGTGGTTCGGGAACAGAGCGACGCCCAGATGATCCGCGATTTCTTCGAATCGGAATATCGGGGCAACCCTCAACCAAAATCTCTTTTTGAAGTCAACCAACTGTGGCCCAATTACAGCCTGAACGTGCTGGGACAGGCACAGCTCAACGATTTTTCTCAAACCGTTGAACGTTTGCCCGACGTCAAGCTCACCGCTTTCCAGCAGCGATTAGGAGCCTCTCCATTTTTTTACGAAGGTGAAAACTCCGTTGGTTATTTTCGTTTCCAACCAGCCGAAGGCTCAGTCACCAACGAGTATGCTGCCTTCCGCGCCGATTCATTTCATCAGATTATTTTGCCGCAGACATTGTTCGGTTGGTTGAACGTGACTCCGAGGGTCGGAGGACGCTTGACCCATTACGGCGAAACCGAAGGAACCGGCACGAGTTTCGCCGAGCGCGACCGGGGAGTGTTCAACACCGGAGCCGAGGTCTCCTTTAAAGCCTCCCGCATCTGGGGTGGAGTTCGCAGCAAATTTTGGGAGATCAATGAGTTGCGCCATATCGTCCAACCTTCCATCAATTATGTTTTTGTTCCCTCCCCTAGCAGGTCCCCGCGCGAGCTGCCGCAGTTCGATACCGAAATTCCCAGCCTCAGACTCCTGCCCATCGAGTTTCCAGATTACAACGCCATCGATGCCATCGACAGCCAGAACGTCTTGCGCCTGACCCTCAGGAACAAGGTGCAGACCAAACGCAAGGGAGAAGTCGATAATTTCGCTAACTGGGCGCTTTATACCGATTGGCGACTCGACCCGCGCCGGGATCAAGGCCGCTTCGCCGACCTCTTTTCTGAGTTGGACCTTCGGCCATGGTCATGGCTGACGCTCAGCTCGGAGGTGCGCTACGACGTCGATGCGGAGGCCGTCAATTATGCCAATCATCTGGCGACCTTACAGCCCAACGATGTCTGGAGCGCTTCTCTCGGCCACCTCTACTTCAAAGATAATCCAGCGTTCGGCCCAGATTCAGGCAACAATCTGATCCGCAGCAGCATTTATTGTCGTTTCAATGAAAACTGGGGCGCTCGGATGACGCATCATTTTGAAGCCCGTGACGGTGTTCTTGAAGAGCAATACTACACCATCTATCGCGACCTTCGAAACTGGACCGCCGCTTTGACTCTTCGCTTTCGCGACCGCCGAACGGAGCCGGATGACATCACAGTGGCCGTGACTTTCTCCTTGAAAGCCTTTCCTCGTTTTGGCCTTGGCAAAGATCGTGATAAACACTGGCTCTTGCTTGGAAGCTGAGACATCTCTGTGAAATGGTCCCATGAGGAGGATCATCCCCTTCGCGTGTTCCGCAACAGTCTGAACCACAGCAGCGCAGGCAATAACCGCTCCAAGGAAAAGCGACATCCTTGTCGCCTCGTCAGCAAGGTGAGGCGGAGCGAATGAGTTGGTCGGTACGGCGACAGGGATGTCGCCGCTCCCATGGCTGGCTTCTACGGCAACCGCGAGCGCTTTGCCGATTTCATCTCACGTGTTGAGTGTCTCCGACATTCCGCTTAACCTCTGCTCATGAAATTCTCCTGCGCGGTTTTCTTCGCGTTCATAGCCTTCGCTTGCGCCGCGGAAGCCTTCGATTCGAAAAAGACATTGGCAGGAGAGCGTGTGGATCGATTCCGTTCACCCGCTCAAACTTATTCAACCACGGCATTTTAAAGTGGTTAAGAACCGGGAAGTAAATCTCGGGCACGGAACTAGAAAATTATTTGAGAGGTAACAGAAGGCAAAACTGCCCAGAAAGCAGGTTTTCCCCAATGTTTACTTTCCTTCTGTTTCCCCCAATTTGGGAAGCCCAACTCTCGATTCCAATTTCGGAGAATCGAACTTCGCACGACCTCTCGTTCAAAAGCCGTATCTGTGTATTCGGGGTTTCCTAGCGGAGCACCGGTTGCGCCGCAGCGAC
>CAMAWP010000182.1 GCA_945861765.1 Akkermansia muciniphila
AACAAACTCACTGCCGCAATCGGCCCTCAAAGTTTCCAGCGAGTCGGACCGGGATCGCCCCAGGATAGGTTCATCGCCGCAACGGGGGGAGAGGGTTATTGCAGCCACGAGTTGACTTACCGGGCTAACTTCTCATCTTCGCCGCCAGAAAGGCGAGCCTTAGTGGAGAGGCGTGCGACTCCGTAAACCAGAAAACCTGGCACTTCGAACCGCGCTTCGCCGGCGCTTTGCTCGAACTTCAAAGCTCGCGGCTCCGGATTCTCCGGCGTGATGAACTCGATACGCGATGGCTTCATCCCCGGCGGCATTCGGAACTGAACGCGAATGCCGGGCGCGATGATCGGCTTTTCGTCTTTGATTCCCGATCCGGGACTTCGCTTCTGTGCTGGCTCCTCTCGGTTGTAGTTCACGAAATGGAGCGTGATTTCGTTTCCGGCGGCTGGGCGGCTGGCCGAAACTCGGACGGTTACCGGCGCTTCAAATCGACTCAGGGAACGTGGCAGTTGCTCCACGATAGAGGCGGCTGAGATGCGCGTATCAACCGGGTTGATCACCCGAACGTATCGGTCTGTTCGACCGGCTGCAAGGTCGTCCGGAAGAATGTCGAATAGCACATGCGCGTCCAAGAGACGTTTGCCGATTTCCTTGAATTCCGTGACAGCAGCCACATTCCCACCATGGACTGACGCGCGCGGAAAGAGCAACAAAACCTCGGCCTGCGACAGGTTCGCGTGGAACAAGGAATCGTAACGACGTAGAAAGCCGTAGTAGCGGACGATTTCTTGCCGAGCCATCGCGTCGGTGAACGGCGTATAGAACCCCATGGGCGCGCCGCCGTTGGCCGCGAGTTCGGCGATGGCCACGCGGATGCGCGTGCTCTCGTACTTACCGAGCGTGAAGGGCTTGTCATCGAAGGCGCCCCTGATGTACCGGGCTTGCAACGTCGCTTCGCCGAGGATGCCCGCGTTGAGATCGGTAAAGTTGGCTGCACCGCCAGTGCTGTACCAGAGGTAATCTTCGTCCCGCCCCCACGCCTCGCCCGGCAGCAGGCAGCGCTCATCACCGCTGATCTGGTCGAAGTCGCCCAGATGATTCCACTGCCCAACGATCAGATCGGGTTTAATCGACCTTCCGAATTTCACAAACACTTCGTCGAAAGCGCGCTTGTTGGCGAGTTGCGAAAAGCGGAGCATTTCCCGGCGCAGAGGCGAGGTTTGCGCCGGATCGTGCCAAGCAACGATCTCGTCGAAACGATGGCTTTGAAGTTCGCTGATCTGGAAGCGTTCCTTTAGCTCGGCGGATGAAAACCGTTCGCGTAGATAGTTTCGAAATCCGGTGACGCAATGTTGGCAGTGGCAGTCATGGCGATAAAAATAGTTGGCGATAAGACCGTCCACGCCCTGCTGAATAGCAAATCGAGTCCAAGCCTTCAGGACCTCCAGCCAGGCAGGATTGTTCAGGCACGCCCAATATTCGCGCATCCCTCCGATACTGTAGCTCTGATTCGAGATGGGTTTGCCATCGCGGTCTCTCTCTAATAACTCCGCCGGATCTTCGACTGGCCTAGGGCCGAGCGATTCGGCGTCCCATTGTTCACGGTAAAACCGAAAGAACCCGCGCGAACCCTCGGGTCCATCCGGATCTCCCACGAGGAATTTCACGTTCATGTGGCCGATGACTTTCACCCCGCGTCGGTGTAAATCGGCGTTCAACCGCGAGAACCACTCGGCGCATTCCCGGTGACCAAGCCTCGGCAAATGCGCCGGGTAACCCTTTCCAAACGCTGTGTTGGCAAGTCCCCAGAAATGAGCGCCGTAAAAGCCTACTTGCACGATTTCTGGTTTCGCCTCCTCGATGAATGAAAGGTAACCCGGATCCGCGTAATCAGCCCAGTGCGCGACCATCCGGGTGAACTCAACGCGCTCGACCCCGGCCGCAGCGCGGTTACTCGATGCGATAAGAAGGAGAAAGAACCCGACCACACACCGACTAACACAGCAGGAAGGAATCATTATCCTGCACAGTGCCTCGGTCGAGAGTCGCATGGTGTTAATCGGCTCAGAGCCAGTCGAGGTCTTCTGGAAGCCCGGCATGACGACATGATCCGGCGGCGTTAATGTCCGCGCGTGTTAAGCAGCGCCGAAGAGAGCCCCCACTTTCGCAAAGGAGGCAGACGTTTCGTTGCAAAGCCACTCAAACTCTCCGAGCGGGAATCCGAGATTCTTGGCAGCGACTGCACTTACCATAGCCTCCGACTTCTTGTTGGCCAATTTGGCTTCGACCTGCTTGGCTACTTTGTCGGCGAGATGCACGGCGTCACAGACAAGATCTCCGCCTTGTTCTGGGTTTTCGTGGTAAGTGATGCCGTTGATGATGAGTTCCGGCAACTTCCAGTGCCGGGCGATAAGGCCGCCGAGTTCACCGTGATGGATTTGAAGGATCTGTGTCTCCGCTTGCAGGGAGGTAAGGCCGCCTTCCGTTTGAGCCCGGCCTAAGAGATCGAGAATTTCCGGATCGAGGAAACTGGCCATCACCAATTTGCCGATGTCATGAAGCATCGCGGCGGTGGACGAGGCGGGAGGCACTATGGACTGGCAGACTCGAGGAGCCAGCTCAGCGGCCAGCATAGCGATGACCGAGTGGCGCCACAGCTCGCCTTCCTGGTAACCGTAAGCACTCACTTTCACTCCCATGAGAGGCTTCGTATGCGAGGCCACCGCGACGGATAATACTCGAGTCGTCCCGAGCCTGGACACCGCCTCGTGGACTGTGGTGATCGCAACCGAGGCACCGCTGAATGCAGAGTTAGCGAGGCGCAGCAACTTCACGGTCAACGCTGGATCGAACCGAATAATTTTCGTAATTGCTTCCACGTTGCTTTCCCCGGCGGCCAGCAAAGAAACGAGCTTGACGGCACTGACCGGAAGCGGTTGCAGCTCATCTGCCTTTTGGATCAAAGCTTCTATATCAATCAAGTTCATATGCTTCCTTCATCTTCTGATTTCCAATCGCACTCCGTGTGCGCGCTCGCACTCTGCCGCGAGACGCGGTTTAAGACAGTAGCTTTTAGCAATCGAGGTTTCCCAGCCGCCATCCGCTCCGCCGTCCTGCGAGGGCGTTCGCCTGATCTGAGATTCAGCGTGGCGTTTCGATTATCGTCGGTGGGTAAATTCATGTGATCTCAAAACGCACTTTGCTACGAGGATAGTTGGAAATAAACCGTCTTCTCAGTGGAAATCATGTGGTAAGAAGTGTCGATTTCAGAGGCTGATTCCCGAGAGCCCATGAACAGATAGCCATCGGGCTTTAGAACCTGCCTCATTTTTTGCAGCACGATCCGCTGGGCTTCCGGGGTCATGTGGAGGAGCACATTTCGGAGGAAGACAACATCTGCCTGCGGCACAGTGGCCCAGTCGCCGAGGAGATTCAACCGATCGACGCGAAGCAGGTTGCCAATCTCATCCTTCACAAAAAGGCGCGGACCGTCTGCCCGGAAGTACTCACGGATCAGCATCGGCATGACTCCGCGGTGAACTTCCACTTCGTCGAATCGCCCTTCCGCCGCTTTTGCAATCGAGGCGTCGGAAAGATCAGTTCCCAGGATTTCCAGATCCCACTTCAAGAGCTGGGAACAATAGCGATGCAGTATCATCGCGATCGAATAAGCTTCCTGGCCACTCGAGCAGCCGGCGCACCAGATGCGAATCTTACGTTCATGGCTGCGCTTCATCTCCAAGACCTTAAAGAGCTGATTCTTCAGGAAATCATACAACGGAGCGTCTCGGAAGAAGGCTGACTCGGTTGGCAATAAAGCGTCCAGAAGGAGATCCGGCAGACCGCCGTCGGTCTCGCTTTGAGCCTTGGCAATCAGCTCGCTCACAGAACTTAAATTTTTCAGACGAGCCAGCGGCGCCAATCGAGCTTCTGCCAAATACTTCTCCCTCTCGGCCAGGATGACGCCTGAACGAGACACCATTAGCTCCTGCGCGTATAGAAATTCTGAACTGCTGATCGGCATAGCTGCAACATGGTCTTGCCGGGTGAGTCATTAGACCATACCGCGTGCCAAAAACCTAAGCTTCGAGGTCGATGAGTGACAAGCCTTGTCGCTCACCTCTGAGTTCAAGGTAAGATCCGCGAGCATCGCAATACAAGGAAAAAGGCGGCGCTCACAACCAGAGTGGATCGAGAATGGTCGAACACGGAGACTCGGCCCCTGAATTCATTTACTGAACGCCCCGTCACTCGCGTTGCCATCCGAGATCAAATACGCCAGTAAGTCGAGCACCTGCTCTCTCAAAAGGACATTGATAATCCCCGCTGGCATGTTGGAAATCTTCGATAGGCTCCGCCGCTTGATGTCAGCTTTTTGCACCACAGTGTTGTCCGGAGCCAGTGAGTTGGTCCGGATCACGATAGTCATCCCGTCCTCTTGCTCGATATGGCCTACGATGAGTTCACCGTCTTTGGTTTCGATTTGAGTCGCGGCGTACTGTTCTGAAATGACGTTGGACGGCAGAACGGTTGACTCGAGCACGTCCCGGATGCTCAAGCGTCGGCTCACTCCCGTGAGGTCGGGCCCCACGCTGCCGCCTTCGTCGGCGAAGCGATGACACTGAATGCAACCGCTGTCGCGGAAGGCCGCCCTGCCGGATTCGAAGGAGCGCTTCGTTTTGACTTCGTCCAACGCCGGGTCGAAGTCCGCCATCTGCCAATCGCGAACGAAGGCCTTCTCAGGTTTCATCTGCGCGATCCACTCCCGCAGCAGTTGCACAGCCTGTTGATCGACAACTCCGGTGACGAGAGGCGGCATCTGGCCTGGGCCACGGCGCGATACGCGATGGCGCAAAACCGAGCGGTCCGGATCCCCCGGCGCGACGAGCATCGCGTTATCGATCCCAAACGTGTCATGCTGCGGGCGCGCGCCGAAGAGTTGCATCTTGTCCCTTTCCCGATTGAATTCGAGTTCCATCTTCGCATTGCCTCCGCCAGCCTCGACATGGCAAACCGAGCAATTCGCATGGAGATAAGATCGAGCCCGCGCATCGAGATCACCGGTGGAGTCGTAAGGATCGGTGAGCTTGCTCATTTTTTCGGGCCGGCTCGGCAATGATCCGGCAAACACACCGATATGTTCGAGCGTTCGCAATTGATTGTCACGAATTCCTCCGTAATCGTGTTCCTTGTTCATCTGCGGTTCCGTCATCGCCAAAACAAAGTTCACCGCGCGGGCATGGCACATCATGCATTCCGTGCGACTGGGAAACCGCCATGTTTGCGTCCGAAGACCGCCGGGCGCGGATGAATCCTTGATATTAAACGTATGGTCCGCGCCTTTGGCGGAAACCAACTCAGCCTCTGTCTGCTCCGCATTCCATCGATACGAATAACCAACCCACTCACCCTGCTGACGCAATAGCAGCCGCGTTTCAATTCGATGCGCTGATGCCGGGCGGCTGGCTTCGAGCGGAAGCGAAAGTGTTTGAACCAACACGGCGCCTTCCGGGAAGTCCCACCCTCGCGAGTTCTTGTAATTGATTTTCGAATCTCCGGTCAGCGCGAGATAGCGTTCAGCGCGCGCGCCGTCCGCCCAGCCTGGGGCATTGACGGAGTACGGGATGAGCCCGGGATCCACCTGATGATCTTTCACCGACGTGAACAGCCCTGTCTCGCTCAGCTTCGCGGGGAATTTCGACTGAGCTGTCTTCTTGGGAGTCGGCACTAAACGGTAAATACCGCCCGCCAAATCCACGATGAGCAATTCGCCCTTGTGATCCACGCCGAAGCCAGCAATTTGCAAGGAGGAGTCTGTCAATTCTCCGTGCCAGAGGACGTTCTTGCCATCGTGCCGCATGCCCCAGATCTTTCCGGTCGAGTAGTCGCCATAGACATAAACGCCGTTCAGGTCTGGAAGCGTATCGCCGTAATACACCACACCGCCAGTGAGCGATCGAAACTCAGAGTGATGATGCTCGATGGTGGGCTTGGCGACCGGCGTGGGACCGCGCTGGCGATTGAGGTAGAATGGGTGGCTCCCTTCATACACGCTCCAACCAAAGTTGTCGCCCCGCCGAACAAGATATGCCGTTTCCCACAAGTCCTGACCATTGTTGCCAACCCAAACGTGGCCGGTCTTGCGATCAACGGTGAGACGCCAGGGATTGCGAAAACCATAAGCCCATCTCTCGGGTCGCGCGCCGGGCAGATGAACGAATGGATTGTCCGATGGCACGGAATACAACCGGCCTGGATCGGGATGATCGACGTCAATGCGCAAGAGAGCCGCGAGCAAACGGCTCATGTCTTGCCCGCTCGTCCACGCATCGGAATCGCTCGTGCCATCACCCGTCGTGATGTACAACATGCCGTCGAGCCCGAACGCCAGGTCGCCGCCATCGTGACCGCCGGACTTCCATTCGATAATCGTCTGTTCCGACCCAAGATCGCAGCGATGCGGCGATTGACGCTCAATGGTAAACCGTGAGACACGGTTCGTTCGAGCGTCCGTTCCCCAAGGTCCATTGCTGAAAATGAACAGATAGCCATTCGTCTTGTATCCCGGATGAAAAGTAAGTCCGTAAACCAGCCGGTTCGTCACTTCGAGAAGCGTTTCCGTCCCAGTAGCTGCAGGATCATTCTTAACACGCAAAACTTTTGAAGGCACGTCCTTGTCGCCGCCCTGCTTGACCACGAGAAGCTGATCCGTCCCCGGCTCGGCGGCGATGTACAACGGTGACTTCCATACAATATTTGTAAAAGTCTTTTCGACTGAGTAAAGCGGCGGTGGCTCCGGCGAGCCGATCATTCGAGATGTCGTCCATGGAATCCGCCGCTCCAGCCCGAAAGGTGGGTCGGCGGCTAATGTTGTGGCTCCCAGCGTCAGCCACAAGCCAATGATCACAAGGAAGCGCATAGAAATTTCAGGTTTCGGGGGTCAAGGCTCGGAAATTTGTACCGCCCTGTCAACACTCGCGGAAATCGTGCGCTCAGTATCAAGGTCGTTCCCGGTATGCGCCCTGCCCTTGCAACTTTCAGTGTGTGAAATTTGATTTCTCTACCTCGCGCCTGCACTGAGTCGTTCGTTCAATTCGTGGACTTTGGCAATGATCCGATCTTCCAATGTCGGCAACCAAGGGCTTGGGTGAATTTCGCTGAAGAAGATTGAGGTGCGCGGCTCGTAGCCTCCCTCTCCAAGCAGCCGCGCGCTCGGGATATACGACATGACATCATTGCAGTAGCCAGCCACCCAAAGCGCGGGACCTGCGAGCTCCTTCTTCAGACGGAGTGAATAGTCCACGACGGTTTCGCCGGCCAACCCGGTCAGAGTTAAATCGCTCCCGAACTGGACGACTTGCACCGGATAGGAATACTTCTCCGGCAACCTCTCACCCTTGTTGAGGCGGTCGAGCATCCGTTGCGCGTGCTGAACTTCATAGCGATCCGACGACTTAAGCTTTGCCTCATACTCGGCGCGAGCCGGAGGACCGGCGTAATAGATTGCCACTTCGCCGTAGCCCAGTCGCAATGGCCCGGTCAGCGGACGCGGACGCGTCTGAAGCCCTGCTTCCACCGCGGCGGCAAGGGTGCGACCGTGGGTTTGAGCGAGTTCGACGGTGCCCCGAGGGTAGGGATTTTGGTCGCCGCCGCAGCCCAGCATGAAAAGAGCTGTAACACCGGGATTCGCCTCTTGGAAATACTGTTGAGCGTAGCCCGCGTAGTCGCCGGAAATCTGGTAGAGCGCCAGCGTCGTGTTGTGACACGCATAGCCAAAGAGCACGGCGCGCAGCTTGCCATTGGGACCCTCCACGCGCAGCAATGGCACGTCATGATCGACCGGACCGTCTGGATTGGGAAAATTGTTGTAGTTTGTCCCGACCAACGTCCGGCGGTTCATTGCAAATCCGCAACGAGAATGCTGGTAGCTCAGCGTGGCTGGCGCTCGGCTGCCCAGCGCGGCGCGAACGACGCCTATGATCTTTTCCTGGAGCTCGCGCCCGTACTCGTCCCCAGGCTTCGCACCTGGAATTCCATTTGGACCAAACATCGCCCAGTCGCTCGGGCCGCGGCCGATCCGGAATTCAGGTCCACTATGCGTGTGCGAACAGTTCATCAACAGTCCCTCGCGCGGCAACCCCTGCTCCTTCATCACAGCAGCCTCGACGCCGTCGCGCAATGAACGCGGGATGCTGATGAGGTCGAGCGTCACCAAAACCAACCGAGCGCCCCGGTCATCTTCCAAGGCCAAAGCTTTGGCGTAAAGTTCTTGCACCTTCCCTTGCGAGACATTCGTTCGGCTCGCATAGCCCGCCATCCACATCGGTTGGTCCGGTGTGATGATCACCGAGGCGACACCAACTTTCCATGTGGCGGCGTTCGTCGTGGCGAAAAGCGACGTGAAAACTACCAGATAAATTAAAGCGCGGATGAAAGTCTTTGTGTTCATGTGAGGACGCAAAGAATGTAAAGTCCTGAATGCTGCTTCAAGCCCCGAGGCGCGCTCATAATCCGCTTCAGTGTTGGACCCCTTCTGTTACTTGGGCTTTTTCTCCTCCGACTGCGTCGATACCCCGGCGGGCAGCACCTTGCCAATCGCGTGGTCGGCCACCTTGAGTCCGCGTCGGTAGCCTTTGAAACCGTACATGGAGGGCTTGTAGTCATCCACGTAAGTGACATCGGCCTTGGCTGGCACATCGAGGCCGATGCCCCAATAAACTGCGTTGACAACGAGACGCCTCAGACCCTCGTTCTGCAAATCTGTCGCCGCGCCCAGGGTTGTACAGAGGATCTTGTTCTCCTTCCCGGCTTCATTCCTGTGCAACCGCGTCCAGGCAACCGGCATCATCGGATCGTTGATGCCCTGTTCTTGTTTGTCCGTGCTGCGCTTCTTTTTGTAGTCAGCCGGAGCGGCGGATTGGTTCATGCCTTTGAGCACCTCGCCGTGAACGAGGATCTTCGCGTCGGCCGGTGGGTAAGCCTCATAAACGTCGGAGTCGCCGAAAAGATCTGTCACTCCCCGCAGGATGGGGTCGGTCTTGGCGGATGCGTCGATAACTCCGCGCGTCGCTTCCTGCTTGTGCCGAGCCCAGTGGCTGACCCATTGCTCGCCGAGCACCCTCTTGCCAAAACTGCCGAAGCTCTTGTAAGCACTGCTGCTCGAAGGCGTGAACGCATGAGTGCTGGTGCGCAAACCAATGATCGGCACGCCTCGCTGATAGGCATCCACGAAATGCTTCATCGGCTCGTCTGGCCAGGCGCGGAAGCGCAACAGCATGACAATCGCGTCGGCTGAATCGAGAGCCTCCGCCCCGGGCAAGCTGGTCTTGGCATCTGGGTTGATCGCCCCGTCGTCGTCGATGGCGAAAAGCACTGTGCACTTAAACCCATGCCGTTGGCTAAGAATCTTGGCGAGCATCGGCAGGCCTTCCTCGGACCTGTATTCCTCGTCGCCAGTGAGAAAGACGATGTGTTTGCCTTGGCCTGGGCCAGTCTTTGCGTCGTAGGTAACCCGGTCCGCACCACGCGCGGCGGTCACGATAAAACAGCCGAGCAAGGGAAGTAGATAACGATGGAGTTTCATTTGTTTAATAAGTTTCAAATCGGCTTTCATTAAAAAGTGCAACGTGTCCCGACCGCCCATGCCTTTGCGGTGATGTCCAAAGCCCGCGTATCTGGGCAGCGCGGGTGAACATCAGTCCGGTTGCGGTCAGCGCCCTTTCCCGGACGAGAACAGCCACGGACGCTCGGACCATTTACGGCCTGTCGTATTCGCCCAAGGCTCGGATCCAGATTTTTCGGAGAAAGAGATTCGTGTTCATGAGAGGATTGTTTTCATCAAGGTCGCGAAAAGGCAAGCGCCGAGAATTGTTCCAGGCTCAACTGACCGGCATGAGAGAAACCCGCTCGCCTTTATCGTTGCGGGTGATTCCTTGGGCTTTGGGATCGAGGGTCAAAGCGCCATCGACCAGGAAGGCGTAACGGTGGTGACCATGATTCAGCTCCACCGTCAGGAACCAGGCCCCGTCGGGCATACGTTTCATGGGATGCGAGGCCGGGCTCCATCCGTTGAAGTCACCCGTCAAAAAAACAGCCAGAGCGTGCGGCGCGTTGCAAATAAAAGTGGCCGCGCGCAACGTCTTCTTGGGGACAAGGGAGCGCGGGTTCATAGCGCGTGTCGAGGCCGCCCCAAAGTTGGGATCCTGGCTTGTGATAGAGGTGGAAATGGCACGATCAATCCTGAAATTTGGCCAGTCACGGATTCAACCCAAAAGATTCTGGAGAATGAGGAAAGCAGTCCGGCGGACTTGCTCCGATTGGCTCTCGAGAATCCTATACTGTTCAGTCCAGCCGACCCTCGGCTGGTTCCGTTCACGCCAAATCGTTTTGAGAACGCGCTCAGTGCGCTCCACCTGTTGCATTGCGGACCCGAGTGATTCTCGTCCTTCTGGCAAGTCCGAAATGTTGCCGACGAAAAACCGGCTGATGCGCTTGTTGTTGAATATGGCCTGCAACAACATGACGACGGTCTGCTCATAGGCATACCAACGTTGTTGCAACACCTCGTGCAAGAAACTGTGACGGACGGCGAAAAACTCGGAGCGGGGCCGCTCGGTGAATTGGCGAATTTCCTGGGCTTCTTTTGGAAACCAATTGTAGAGCAAAGCAAACGTTCCGTAGGTGTCAATGAGCTGCTTCGAGTTGCCGTGATCGGTCGCGATCTCTCCGACGCAAATGTCTTGCTTGAGCTCCATGATGATCTCCGGCAGATCGTGCAGCCGACCCAAAACGTCTTTCCCAATTGCGGTGCCGTAATTGAAGTCGCCGGGAATTAACCAATAGACATCGTCCGGGCCACCTTTCTCAAAAGCCATGCCGAGGCCGCTGTACCACATTTGGCAAGTATCGACACCCCACGCATCCAGAATATCGGAATGCCGAGCCACCGTGTTGTTCCTGAACTCGATGAATGGTTTACTTCCTTCCAATGTGTAATGAGTCTTGCGATCAATCACCGTGATGGGGCGGGCATATTTACCTTTTTCCGAATCAAGCCGGGCGATCAAACGATAGAGTTCTTCCAAGTCCGAGTAGTCTCTTGGCTGCCGAAACGGATAAATCACCACGGGATGAATCTTCGCACCGAGCAGAGGATCAAATCCCTTGCTGGCTGGCTTCGGCGAAGTTCGTTGTCTGCTTGCCGGTGCTTTCTTCATGACCTCACTATTATGAGGCGCGCACTAAATTCCAAGCGTTTTGCAAACGTGTCGTCAGCCCGCCGGACGATCACGCTTCCGGACGGTGACTCCCGCTTCAATGAGCGAGCTATCGCTTTCGCTCGCGGACGAAATGGCAATCAGGTTGAAGCCACGGCGAGGGCCATGCCTATCGTGGAGCACGGGCACGTTGTCGTATAGGCTGCTGAAGAGAAAGCTGGGCGATCGGAGTCGGCTCCGTTGCGAAATTGTGAAGCTCGATCGCTGCGGTGTTGAAGGCTATTTTTTGAAGACTTTCGCGAAATATCTTGCCGTTGAAGTGAGGCCGTGCGAAATAAGTTCTCGTGCATGAAGTAATGCAGCGAATTGGGAAGTTGGGGAGATGACCTCCGATTTCCGTCTTTGGAAAGGCGTGGGCCGCAGTTTACTTTCACCATGTTGCCTCGGTAGCTCAGTTGGTAGAGCAGTTGACTCTTAATCAAAGAAGGCGGTTTTCTCTCACTTTCTCTCAAGTTGTCATACGTTATCAAAGCCGCATGGATATTGGGGATTATTCACTTTGTTCTTTTCTCTCGTTTTCCCATTCTATCTCAAAATAACGCGTGCGGGATACAATGCGGGATACAACGGGACACAACGGGACTCGTAGCGACGTTGCGGGCACGTCTCTTAATTCACGCCCTCGATGGATTACCCGCAGGACTGCCCCTTGTCAGAGTAGCTCCCGCTGCCCTTGCGTAGCGTGGCGGTGCCGGTGCGTGAGATCCACTGGCGATGGTGATGCGCGAGATCCACGAGAGATGAGATTCCCTGGTGATGTGAGATCCACTGGCGATGCGAGATCCGTGCCGGTGTCGGTGATGTCCAGGACGATGGCGAGGCCGTGTTACAAGCGTGGCGGAGAACTGGCGCGCTCTAAAATCGCCCATGCTAGGCAACGCTCAAAATCTCCAAGCCAGCCGACGTCTTCAGGGCGCAAGGTGTGAATGGACGGCATGATAACGACCGCCAGCCACGGCAACGCGGTGGGTTGATCGGCTGTTTTGGTTGCGGCCATGAGTTGCGGCGCTCGATCACTGAGTCCCAAGTAAAGCTCCTCGATGCCAGGCCACGCTTCAGCCGCGCCCTCGGGAGTCCAAGCCAGCCCGCACGTAACCAGCGGCTCGCGTCCGCGCCAAACTGTGAAGACTGAACAGCCAAGGCCGTGTGTCACCTCCACGCGAAAGGGCGCACAAGGCGGAATGACTCCGCCGTGGTCCGCCAGCGGCGCGCAAACCGCCAGTGCTTCCGGTGCCACTGCTTCCCTCGGCGAGACAACGGTGTGCCCGGTGCTGGTTCGAGAAGACAAAAAAGGCGAGTGATGACTTTTTCATGGCTGAACAGTGACACCACCCGCCTCCCCGCAGGTCGGCCTATGAGGAAAAGGCCGACGAAACTCCTTAAAAAAAAGAGCGGATGACTTTATCTTGGCAGACGTCGTCACCCGCTCCCGGATCGCCCAAGCCGGTCAGGACTGGGCGAAAAATGTCACGCCGTGGTCAACGGCAGCAAAACGCCATATTTGCCGTGCATCTGCCCGACTTTGGCGTTGTCCATTTCAAGCTCGCACTCCTCCGCGCCATCGCGCAGTTTCGAGATGTGTTGCCGCAACGAAACGACTGGCTGATGTTGGCCGCTATCCCAATCGAGCCCGCCAGCGAGAAAAGCTTTTTTGCCAATCATTTCAACATGCGCGAGCCTTTGATTCAAAAGCGAGATTCCCTTTTTCAAGGCCTCGATCAAAACGGCCTTGGCGGTTTGGGATTGAAAAACGCGAGATCCCAAAGTGGCTGCGACGCCCGCGAAGTCAGGGTAACACGAATTCGCGGCGCCCGAGGCGTGGGCGGAGTCTGCCCATGCCTGAAAGTTTTTCAGCGTGGGCTCATTCTGAAACACCACATGAGCCTTGGTGATGTCGGTCCGCAGGTTTTCGAGCCAGAAGTTGATTTGAGGCATCACGCTTCGCTCGCGCTGTGCCTTCGCGCGCAACTCCGTCAGTGCATTGAATTCGGGACATTTTTGTTGGTTCAACCAGTCAAGGACTTTGGTTGAAGGTTCGCCGCGGATTGGTTCTTGGAGTTCTTCGATTGCCATATTTTTTATCTGGGTTGAGGTTACAAGGATGGGATGCCGACGACTCTTGCCGCGGCATATTCTTTTGGATGGTTTACGATGCAGAATCGCACGCTGTCGGACTTGCTTTTACCGGCACTAATTTGGTCAGAGACGAGTTCGGCGAATGACTTCGCCGTTGCCTTTACAGCGGCGGCGAC
>CAMAWP010000183.1 GCA_945861765.1 Akkermansia muciniphila
GGTTGTCCCATAGCGGAGGCGAGGTCCTTGCGGAGTTGATCGCGATGCTGGCGAGCGGCGGCCACGACTGGGACTTGGGCATTGATAGCGCCTAAGTTTTCCAAAAGCCCCTCGGCTGAGCGGCTGACAATAAGGTCTTGCTGCTGCTCTAAAAGAGCCAGCAACTCCCCATATTGGGTTAACTCCTCGCGCAGAGTTGCAATCAAACTTTCCAGTTCCGCTTTCACGAAATAAATCCCCAACCTCTAAACCCTTGCACTGAGAAAAATTCTGTCAAGAACCGCGGGAATGAGAAATCGGCATCTCCTCGCACCTCCCCTTGCCATCGAGTTCAATTTAATAAACTTTCCCCGCGATGGAATGAGACGAGGGGTAAACAGTCCACAAACAATTGGACAGGCGCCGTTTGCGTCGGACGAGCTATGATCGGATCCGAGAGGTGAGTTGGAAGAAAACTCAACTTATTCGATGCGAGATAACAAAGGCTCGACATCTTTGCCCATTTGAATTGCCATGCTTACCGCGGTCCCAAACCGGCTGAGACTAGCCAGCTTCTGATCCATCTGGGAATCTTGAGCTCGAACTCCGGATCTCTGTGAGGAAGCACTCGCTAGGTCGGACGAGGTGCTCGCAGTGCCTGAACGAGACTGCAAAGAAACCTGCTGAGGTCTCTGATAACCTTGGATACTGAGCGTACTTGTGGCTGTCACATGCATGGTCAATATCAATATAGCCTCAGCAGAAAAAAGCAAGCCTTAAGTGCACTATGACGAAAACTGTCGCACGTCCCGTGCGACGGTCAGCTCATATTTGAGGTCGATTTGGTTGTCGCGCCGATCTGAAGCCTGGGCTTCGAGGCTGTGGTTCTACACTAGCGGTGACGCAGTTCATTTGTTCCACCGATTAAGAATCCACCGTGACTTTCCTGTGGGAGATGGAGGAATCTCAGCTACTTGCTGCATCTGAATAGTTGCTGATTTTCCCAGAGCAGTTTGGAAACTGGATTGCAGTTGGCCGAGATTGGATTCGAGACCGTCTTTCTTGAGAGGGATATAACGAAAGACAAAGATGTTATGGCCTGTTTGCTCGAATTGCCATTCGCTAATGAGTTGTCGATTCAGGCTGACCCCAACGAAATGCCGGATGAACACTGAAGAGAGCAATGTGCCATCCTCAGTGGTGAGCATGTCATCGGCGCGGCCTTGCAGGCTTTGCAGCTTTGGAAAAGGCAGTTGGCACGGGCATGCCGCGGGCTCGGCCCATATACCCATATCACCGATGTGATAACGGATCATGGGAAAGGTCACGTTGTTCAGAAGCGTGATCAGGAGGCGGCCCATTTGCCCAGGCGGACAAGGCTGACCGGCTTCATCCACAACTTCCACAAAGACATTCGGTGAATAGACATGCAGCCCGGTGTGGCTGGAGCATTCGCAGGCGATGTCCGCGCACTCTCGGGAACCGTATTTGTCGAACACTTCCGCCTGGAATGTCCGCTGCAGGATTTCACGCCATTCCTGGGTCACAGTACCGGCGCAAGCCATGATCGTTTTCAACTTCGGCTTCGGTAGTCTGCGATCTTCGATGAACGTTGCCAAACTGACCGATGCGTCCACATAGGCCATCATGTGTTGAATGTCGCGATGGTTCTGGATGGTCTCCAGGTGGTGCGTCAACTCTGTGGCCTTGGCTCGGAAAGAGTTCATGGAGACTTCGCCCAAAAGATTTTTTAGAACCCGTCGGTCGAGCTTCTCTGTTTGTTGCAATAGGTCTTGCTCCGAACCCCAAAGACGAAAGTAGCGCACGCCGAGCGGAAATCCGCAAAGTTTCTGCGAGAGCAATCGCGTCGCTCGGCCCCAATCTCGGAACTCCGCATCGTGGACGACTGTGGTGGGGACGCCTGTTGTTCCGCCGGTTTTCACTACGAGCCAATCGTATCTATTTTTCGCGACACTCTCGGGCGAAGTGATTTCGCGTCGTAGCGGGTCGATCACCAAATCGCCGAAATGCGTTCGAATTTGTTCGCGCGTCAGGATCGGGAATTGTTTCAAGAACTGTTGAGCACTCTCGCCAGGCTTCCTTGTCAGGCCGAGTTGCCGGTAATAGGCTGATTGGCTCGTTGCGGCAATGAGCAGGTGCGAGAGGCTTTGTTCAATGGCTTGATCCAGCTCGGCTACCGAGAAGCGTTGCCAGGCTTGCAGCTTCTTCCACTTCGAAAAGATCTTCGAGCCAATGCCTTGTTGCAACCCGAAGTAGAGCGTCGCCCGAAGAGGACCCGGCAACCGAGAAAGCCAATCAACGTTCAATGTGATCCCTCCAACCGGGCGGTGGCACGAAATGAAAATTGATCGATGACTCCAGGGCCTTCAATGGTTGCCCATCCAATTCAACTGTCAGGCCAGTCAGGTCAAAATCGCCCCACCCAAGGCCGGTGAATTGACTGCGGCGTGCAATGATCGGCAGTTTGTTCGGATCAAAGCCCATGAACCAACTCAATGCCGAGTCGATTTCAAAAGGGTCAGAGCCGCAGACGAGCCAGTCCGTTTCTTTCGGCAGCGGTTGCAACGGCCCGTTGCCTTCTCCGCTGATCAACCCATCGGCGATGCAAAAATAGCTTCTTTGCGGAGTCGGCTGAAGCATCCCTTCCGCATCGACACATTGGACGATCAGGTTCAAATCGTAGATCATCCGCCAAATGGTCTCATTGCCGTACCAAGCGCCGCCCGCGACATAGAAACTTTTCGGAGCTGCCTTCGGGTTGTCCATGCGTGTCTCGATGCCGCGGACACGTTTGATCAGTTCCCACCCCGGCTTTAAGAGTTTGTAGGCTAGCTGACTTCGCTTTTGAAAACGTTCGCGCAGGTGCGTTTGGGCGAGGTACAGCCAGCGATTGTCGTCACGGTATTCGTCACCTCCCCATTTGGGAGCGCCCTTTCGGAAATGCGGCAGGTATGCTTTGTCACCGTTAATGCCAACCAAATTTTTCAAGGCGCAGGTAATGCCGCTTTTCTGATGAGACTTCCATTTCGGCACGTTAATGAACAGGTCGGCATCAAGAACGGTTTGGCTGACCAGATAGCGGTGCGAGCCCTGGCGGTGGTTGCTGCTCGTGACAGCGGAGCTATAATCATTCACCGCAAAACGCTCGGATTGATCGGAGATAGGTTCCAGGTGGCTCCGCGTTCCGAGTTCAACTTCTCGGTATCCTTTGGGATCGCCATGCTCGTCGCCGCTGGTCGCGAGGAAATTATGTTCATCTTTGCGAAACGCGTCTTTTCTCAAATCGCGAAACACGACCTTTCCGTCCGAGCTCTTTGAGAGTCGCTCGATAACTGCGTCGAGACCAGACTGGCGGCACATCAGAGGCCAGTTGGCATATTGCAAAGGACAGTCGCCGACGATAATAGATTCCGCCTTGGGGTAAAGATGGAGACATGCTTCCACGGTGGCTTCAATCACCCGTGCGTCGGTGACCAGCGCTTTAATCGGAAAAGCCGTGTCGGTTTCGTGCAAGACCCAATTCGGCTTGATAACAATGTTTCTGGGAGCGTAGGCACGAGCTTGGAGTTGTTCCAAAACGAGGCGCTTGAGCCGGGAGGACGCCTGAGTGAAACAGCTGATCATGGCGTAGCTACTTACAGCATTGTCCCAGGCGTGGCAATCTCCCAGCACGGTACCCGCGCCTCGGAAGGACGTCAGCACCCACCCGGGCGGTGCTTGCGATGGGCGATCTAACGGAAGAGCCAATTCAATCCATTCTCCGGGAACATACCCGACTTGTCTGAAGCAGAATTGTGTGGCGAAATACTGCCAGCATCCGTACCCTGACCCCACTTTATTGAACGCACTTTCTTGAGAAATGCTGTCCATGAGAAACACTCAATTGCCATCTAACCCCAAGTTGTCCGCTTCCGTTGTCGGGAAGATCTGCCTCAGGAGCCCATCCGGCTCGCTTCGATCTCGAACCGCTGCGTTTACGCTGATCGAGTTGCTGGTCGTCATTGCGATTATCGCGATCCTTGCTGGCATGCTGCTCCCGGCGCTGGCCAAAGCCAAAGCCAAAGCACACCAGACCGCTTGCCTCAACAACATGCGTCAACTGGGCATCGCGACGGTCATGTACGTGCATGACAACGAAAAGTATCCGGGGACACTCTTCGCGCAAGGCGGCGTCCGGTACGTGTGGCCAGCAAGGTTGTTTACTCAGATGGGAACGAACCGAGCCGTATTTGCATGTCCATCGGCCAGGCCCGAAAGCCGATGGGACACGAACGTCAACAAGACCCTTGGCGCGCCGAACTTATATGGCGGTGGCAGGGACCCGTGGGGCATCAGCGAGACCGCGCTTTTCTCGGTGGGTTACAACGACTGGGGAGCTTTCCCTGCATTCTCAGACAAGGGCTTGGGCGGAGATGTGGACACTCTTTCATACGAAGTTAAGGAGTCGGCGGTCAAAGCTCCGACAGATATGATTATGTTGGGCGACAGCAAACCTGGTGATGGCAGTGGCAACGCGAAGCCAACCCGCGGGTTGTACGACGGGAATATCGATCCGACCACCGCGCAAGAGTGGCCATCCAATCGTCACAATCGCCGCACTGTTCTAATGTTCTGCGATGGGCATGCCGAAGCTGCCCAACGCAACGACGTGATCGATCCCAAGAATGAAAAATGGCATCGCCGGTGGAATAACGATAATTCACTGGCTGGATCTTGGACCGTGACGGCCAGTCAAGCGGCTCGGATTGACCCGTAAGGGCGGAGCGCGCTTCATGGTTTGCTGCGGATCGGAAAAAGATCCGCCGCCGGGCTTTCGGGTTGATTGACGATAGAAATTTTCTTCCTTCCGCACATGGTTTACGACGCATCATTGGATGATTTGTTTCAGAAGGTTTGGGTTGGCGAACGGATTGACCGAGCTGACGCGCTGCGGCTTTCCCGGCTTCCTTTGGAGCAGTTGGGCGCGTTGGCGGATCGTAGGCGAGAGCTTGCTAAAGCTCAGGCTTACGACGGGCGCGGCAACCAAATCATCACATATATCGTGGATCGCAACGTCAATTACACCAACGTGTGCAACGTCTATTGCAAGTTTTGCGCTTTCTACCGAGTGGAGGGGGATGAGGATGCTTACATCATCACGCACGAGGAGATGGACCGAAAGATCGAGGAGACAATTGCGCTCGGGGGCACGCAAATTCTCATGCAAGGAGGGCACCATCCGAAGCTCACCCTGCAGTGGTATCTGGATTTGCTCTCGCACATCAAAAGCAAATTTCCAGAAATCAACATTCACGGCTTCAGCCCAAGCGAGTTCATCCATTTCCGAGAAGTATTCAATCTCTCGCTAGAGGAAATCATTTCCCAATTTGTCAGAGCCGGGCTGGGTTCGATTCCCGGTGGCGGAGGGGAAATCCTCGTGGATCGAGTGCGAAAGCGTATTTCGCCGCTTAAAGCGATGAGTGACGACTGGCTCAGCGTGATGGATGTGGCTCACCGGCTCGGCTTGAACTCGACGGCCACGATGATGTTTGGCCATGTTGAAACGGTCGAGGAACGGATCGAGCACTTGGAACGTGTCCGCGCCCAGCAGGACAAGACGGGCGGCTTCACGGCGTTCATCGCTTGGACATTTCAGGCTGAGAATACCAAGCTACGAGCGCCGACGGTTGGCGCTCACGAATATTTGCGGACGCAGGCGCTCAGTCGGATTTATCTCGATAACATTTTGAACATCCAAAGCTCCTGGGTCACTCAAGGGCAAGAGATAGGTCAAGTTGCGCTTAAATTCGGAGCCAATGATTTGGGCAGTATTATGATTGAGGAGAATGTGGTGTCGCAGGCTGGAACAACCTTTCGCATGGGAGTTGCGGATATGCGGCGGCTCATTGAGGAACTCGGTTATGAGGCGCGCCAGCGAGATAACTGGTATAAGCTCTTGCGAAACTGAGATCGTAAATGGCCAGTCCGGTTCGGCTGCGCGACCAGCTCCTTATTCCAAGTTGAAAGCAACTTGGAATTACTCCGGGCCGAACACGCTGGCCAAAATAACTTCCTTGATTTTCCAGATGAGCGTCATGGTCATGGCGAGCGGGAGGAGGATCAAAAAAATAAGTCCCCATTGCTTCACCAACTCCAAAGCTCTGAGCACGTCAAGGACGAGAATGGGTAGCGAATCGATCTGCTGGAGAATGAGGTAAGCCGTCACCAATAGAATAAGGGCCAAGAGCAGATACAGATTCAGGGAGGTGAAGAATTGAGTTTCCAGGCGCAAAGTTTCGTCTGGCAGCATCGCGGTCAAGCGTTGCAAAACGCGATTTAAATTAAACAGAAACAGCAAGCTTGAGAGCATGAGGATACCGACAGCGAGAGTGAACAAGGGGACATTCGGAATTTGATTCCACCAGAACACAAAAGGAGACAATCCAATATTGACGACGCTCAGCAACTTGGCTCGGTCCAGCGCGTGGTGCCAGATCCTCTCTTGCTTCTGAAAACAGCCCAACTGCCACAAACCATAAGCCAGCAAGGCCGTGGCCAGGATGGGAGGAAAGATCCCGAGTGGTTTCAGCCATTCGCTCGTGGCCGTCTTCACGCACACCAACAGAGTGATGGGGAGCCCCCAGAAAAGTGCTGAAAGTCCGCGCACCAGCCGACTCAAAGAGCGCATCAATTCGGCTTTGAGAGCGGGTTCAGACATGAACGATCCCGTTTCGCGCTAAATCGTGAGGTATGTGTATTCTTTGAGACCGCGCTCGTAATCGTCCAGGAGTCTCATGGCTTCGGAAGGCTTCATTCTGTCGGTTTTAATAGCGACGTCAATTTGCGCCTTCATCTGGCGCTTGAGCTCATTTTCATCGTATTGCACAGCGGCCAACGCTTGAACGATGGTGTTGCCTTCGATGATCTCCTCGACGTAGTAGCCGGTTGGCTCATCGGGATCGAGGAAAACGTGGACCTCGTTGACGCGGCCAAAGAGGTTGTGCAGATCGCCCATGATATCCTGGTACGCGCCCATTAGAAAGAAACCGAGGTAGTAAGGCTCCTGGACCTGGCCGTTCCAATTGAGCTGGTGCAAGGGCAAGGTGTCGCGGACATCGCGCAGGTCAATAAACTTGTTGATCTGACCATCCGAGTCGCACGTGATGTCCACCAACGTCGTTTCGCGAGTGGGACGTTCAGTGAGGCGGTTCACCGGCATGATCGGGAACAATTGGCCGAGCGCCCAATGATCGAGGAGCGACTGGAAGACGGAAAAGTTGCACAGGTATTGATCGCCCAGACTGTCTTCCAGCTTCCGGATTTCTTCCGGGATATACGCCTGGCCGCGAAAAGTCTGCACCACATCCTGGCTGATCTCCCAATAAAGGTTTTCGATCTTCGCTTTGTCCGGCAGCTCCAGCAAGCCGAGCGTGAACATATTATGGGCATCATCCCTCCGTTCCAACGCGTCGTGGTAGGCTTCGAGTTTATTGAGCTTCGCCAAATTCTTGCGGATGTCGAGGAGCTCCTTCACCAAGGGATGCTCGTTTTCACCGTAATTAAAGTTGTGGTCGTGGCGGACCTTGCCGATCGCGCCGAAGACTTCGACGATGAGGACGCTATGATGAGCGACGATGGCGCGTCCGCTCTCGCTCACGATTTCGGGATGCTGCACCTTTTCGGCGTTGCAGACATCGGCGATGTAATAAACCACGTCGTTGGTATATTCCTGCAGGCTGTAATTTGTGGAGCTGTCGAAGGCGGAGCGGCTCCCATCGTAATCAACTCCCAGTCCGCCGCCCACATCGAGGTATTCGATGGGAAAACCCATTTTGTAAAGTTTGGCGTAGAAGCGGGCGGCTTCCTGCACAGCTTTCTTGACGGTTAGGATATCGGGCACCTGGGACCCGATATGGAAATGGAGCAGCTTGAAGCAATGGGTGAGTTTTTCGGCTTGCAGCAATTCCGCCGCTGCCAGCATCTCCGCTGTGCTGAGGCCGAACTTCGCATTCTCGCCTCCACTTTCCGCCCATTTGCCCATGCCTTTGCTGAGCAGGCGAGCGCGAATACCGATCAGCGGCTCAACCCCGAACTGCTTGGAAACGGCAAGGATCTGTTTTAACTCCTCGAGCTTTTCCACCACCATGATCACCTTCTTGCCAAGCTTGATGCCCATCAGGGCCATTCTGATAAACGTGGTGTCCTTGTAGCCGTTGCAGATGATCAGGCTGCCGACTTGGTCCTGCAACGCCAACCCAGCGAAGAGCTCGGGCTTGCTCCCCACTTCCAAGCCGAAATCGTAAGGCTTCCCGGCTTCAAGGATTTCCTCTACCACCTCGCGAAGCTGATTTACCTTGATCGGAAACACGCCGCGGTATTTTCCCTGGTAATTGAATTCGGCAATCGAATTCCGGAAAGCCTGGTTAATCGAATCCACGCGATGTCGCAGGATGTCTTGAAACCGAATCAGCACCGGAAACTTTAACCCGCGTCCTTTGGCCTCCTCGATGACGTCGGTGATATCTACCGCAGCGCCTGCTTCTTGCAGCGGCGTCGCGATAACATGGCCCGCCTCGTTGATGTCGAAATATTTCGCCCCCCATCGATCGATGTTGTACAAGGTGCGCGCACTCTGGATATCCCACGGCTTAGAGGCGTCTGAAAATTCACTCATTAGTATTATTCAAATCGTGCGCACTATAAGGACGCCTTCGCAGAATTCAATATGCGTAATAAAATATTTTACAGCGCTTCTTGATTTGCGTCCGCAGGCTCGTTTCCATACCGCCATGCCACGAGCTTCTCTTTCTTTGATCATCAAGTACTCGGATCGTCTGCTAAAAACCATCGAGTTCAAAGACTGGGAGGGAGCCGTGAATGGTTTGCAGGTGGAAAATCGAGGGACGGTTAGCCGGATTGCAGCAGCGGTGGACGGCAGTTTGGCCACCATTCGGCTGGCTGTCGCTGCACGCGCCGATCTTTTGATTGTTCATCATGGCTTGTTCTGGAGCGCGTCGCATCCGTGGACTGGCAAACGCTACGAGATGTTGCGGCTCCTGCTCGATAGCAACCTCGCCATCTATAGCTCGCATTTGCCGCTCGATGCTCATCCCAAGTTGGGGAACAACGCTCGTCTCTGCGCGGCTTTAGGTTTGAGGAAGTTGAAGCCTTTCTTTTTTCTAAAAGGCCAATTCATCGGACTCCGATCGATGACCAAGCTGTCCCGCGATGTGTTGCTCCAGCGTTTGGATCAAGCGGTGGGTAGGCACCCAAGCTTGATCCCCGGCGGGCCGCCAGTGTGTCGGAGGATCGGAGTTGTGACGGGCGGCGCTGGCAATGAACTCAAGCTGGCCGCGAGCGAAGGCGTGGACACGTTCATTACGGGCGAAGGCGTTCATTGGACCTTTGCCTTGGCCGAGGAATTAGGGATCAACGTTTTATACGGCGGCCACTACGCGACGGAGACTTTTGGTGTCAAAGCCCTCGCCGCTCATCTTGCCGATAGGTTCCAGGTGCCGTGGGTTTTCCTTGATCACCCTTCCGGGTTGTAGAGGATCTTCCCGCCTTCGCAGGTGAAGCTGCAGTTCTGGCAAAAAACTAGACACCCCGCTCCGGTAGTAGGGCGGGGTGTGGCTTGAGAGCTTTTTTCGAATGAAGGGTTAGGACTTCGCTTTCTTTTCCTTCGCACTGTAACCCGCCTTCTTCACCGCCTCGATCAGCTTGGCGGCAGTTACCTTATTCTTGTCCACCTTGACGACTGCCTGATCTGGCATGGTCACTTCCGCCTTAATCACTCCAGGAACTTTAGAAAGTGCAGACTGCACTTTTTGGGCGCACCCGACGGGTCAGGTCATCCCTGATACAGTCAAGTTGATGTTTCCGTCAGCGACAGCAGGAGCTGCCGATTGAGCGGATTTGTTTTTGGCTGCATTCTTTGGCTCAGCAGCCTGAGCGAGCGTCAGCATCGACACTGCCGCAATGAGGATAGATAATTTGAGTAAACGCATAATGGTTAATGGTGAACTGTCTTTGACAGGATAGCCATGGCTCCCGGTTCTGCAACGGCTAAAAATCAGAAAAATCCCGGCTCCAAGATAAGAAACCCATCATCGCATCTTCCGTCTGGCCACCACAAAGGAGTTGAACATCAAGTAACGGGTCGGCGTGAGATTCAGAATGAAGTCGATAGCCTTGGCCACATAGCGGTCCGTGCAGAAAACGCTTTCGACCTTGCAATCAGCCCGGTTGAGAAAGAATTCCATTTCAAGCGCATTGGTTGCGATGATCGCATCGTCGTCAGGAGTGAATGGCTCTTTGACGATTGGCGTCATCCGATCAAATCTCACCGCGTTCGGATCGGTCTTCATGAGGTGGCGTTTTTCCGACAGCCGCTGCCAGTTGAGCCATTTGTTACTGAGTCCGCGCATTTTAGGATGATAATCGCGAAAGCCGAAGACTCGGAAAAAATTCGGACTTGAAAGCACAATCCGCCCGCCCGGCTCAACGACTCGCACCAACTCGGGAATGAAGGCCTCCGGCTGCTCGACGTGTTCCAGAACATTCAACGCCCCGGCACTTGCGAAGAAGCGATCTGGGAACGGTAATTTCGTTCCGTCGTAAAGCTGGCAACGCGAACTGAACCTCCGAGCCTTTTCAATGTTCGGTTCCGAAACATCAACCCCGTGCGCTTCAACACCCGCTTCGGTCAAGCGTCCGACGACCTGGCCAGCCCCGCAGCCGACGTCCAACACCCGTGCTCCTGCTTTCCCTGGGTTCAGGTAATCCGCGTATTTCGCGTAAAAGTTGGCGTCCCAATTCGCCAGGAACTCGGCATACGCTTCATTATGACGATAGGTTTCCTGATGGCTCATGTTGCCTTGGTGGGTTCGAGCTTCGACTTCTGAGCGGCGGTATCGGTCGAGTGCAAAGCCGTCGATGCCCCCGGTGGTGTTGGAGAGAAGGCCACCATTCCACACAAGATCAGTCCTGCGGCAATCGCTCCCAAACTAATGTAAAGGCCGGTGAGCGGCGGTTCGAAGCTAAACTCGATCGTGTGGTTCCCTGCCGACAAATAGACGCCGCGCATGATGAAATTGCAGCGAAGCAAAGTTTCTGGCTTGCCGTCCACCGTCACTTTCCAATCAGGGTCGAACTTATCGTTAAGCAGGAGAACTGTCGGAGTGGCGGCCTGAGATTTCAAATGGAGACGTTTTGGGGCATAATCCACGAAGGTAACCGTGCTCGGATTTGGATTCGTCGAGATAGGGCCTGAACTGGGAATGGGGGAGGCGTTTGAAACCAAGACAGTTTGCGCTGGATCAAAGGATGGGTCCGGCAACATTTGTAAAACCTCCTTGTCGTTGGTTCTGGTCTGCCATTGCGAATAAAGCTTCGCGCGAGGAAGCGCGCCGGCAAACTCGAAGATCGCATATTGTCCCGCGGCGTTTGTCATGGCGGTAACATCTTCAATCCTTGGGGCGTTCGTTGAAGGAGGATTCCGTAGGGCGAAGTCGAACGGCGCTTGGATGCGAAAGCGATGTTTCTCGGGATCGATCTGCTGATTCAATGTATCCAGGTATTCCTTGGCACCCAGCAAGTGCCGCGTGCTGGTGAGCTGCCAGAGCCGGCCAATCGACGCGATATCCGTCTTGCTCTTCGGTGCCAGAGCTTGCAGGTAAGCCTCGTCCATTTCCGGCACGCGCGGCATTTGGACAGTGTCCAGAGACTGGATATTGTAGTATTGGAAATGGTGCTGGAGCCACTCGAACAAGACGGGGACGGTTGTGTCCGGCACTAAGAACGCTCTGGACATCGGCATGAACCGCGCTGACACACGCTGTTCGAGAGGTTGTTGCTTTAAGAAATCGATAACAGGGTTGGTCGCGTACTTCTCTTTGAAATTCCAATAGATTAGCCACGGCGTGTTTGCGCGACTGAGATCGACCACCAACAAAATACCCAATGCAATCCAAGCCAGTTTCGTGCGTGGACCCGAGAGCCCACCGCTGAGGATGACGATCAGCAAGAGGATTGAGAGGGCGGCAAATACAATGAACAATCCAACTTCGCCGGAGCTAAAGCGGGCCATCGACGTTGCCATGTCCGCAGCGAAGCCGGCGGTCTGGAGATAACGATCGAGTTCTCTGCGCGAAGAAAAGTAGAGCAACCAACTGACAACGCAGAGTGCGAGGAAGGCGATTGATCCGATGGTCCATTTTTTGTCCAGTGGAGAAGCCGTCGGCCACCAGGCCTTCAGTTGACCTTTCAATGAGCCTGTTTTCAGAAGGTTTTTTTCCAGGCAGCGTCGAAATAGTCCTTGCAAGCCGTATCCAAACAAGACCAGCAACCCCAACTGAAATGGGTGCATGAATTTGATTGGATTCCGGATGGTCGAGAAATAGGGCAGCTTATAAATGATTTGGTAGAAGGGCGCGTGACGGCCGAACGCGAACAGGAGCGAAAGGAATGTTGCTCCTCCCCAAAACCAAATAAACTTCCGCTCAGTTTCGGTAAATGGGCTCTCCTTTTTCTGCGCCGAGCGGTAGAGGCCCCAGAGCGCCACCAGAACGACCAACACCCCTGCATACTCTCCCGAGCCGGAGTGTCGCGTTTGGGGGACGCCCGGGGTTTGGCCAACGCTGCCCCAGTAATTACTTTCGTCGGTCGGCTCCATGCGGTAACCAAACAAACCTGGGATGATGACGCGGAGGGTCTCTATCTTCGGCAAACTCCACATCGTCGCCGCATCCCAGCGCTGCCCTTTGGTTGATGGGTCCTGCTTCATTTCGGCAACGCCTTGAATTTGTGTCCCGACCAGGCTCGTCAGCGCGTGGGCGGCAAAAAGCCCGGCGCACAAAGCAACAATCACCACTCGGAGAGCGCCTTTGGTAATTCTTTGCGGAGCTGAACCGGATTCAGTGAGCGAGAGAAAGAACGCGAAGGCGGCAACGTAAACGCTGAAAATTGCTCCCACGTCGAAGCCTTCCATAATTCCAAGAGCGACAGCCCATCCGGCCAAGGCGACCTTGATCCAGGGTAGGCTGCGAGTTGCGCTGTAAAGCGCCGCCAAGGCCAAGAAGACTCCACCAAGAGTCAGTGCGCGCGTAGGAAGCCCCCAACAGGCGTGAGAGAATACGTCCATGTTCAGAGCTGCCGCCAGTCCTCCCAAGACACAGACCGCAGGATGAAAACCGAGTTGCCGAAAAAAGACCCACACGCTTAGGCCGAGGAACAACAACGCCATTGGCGGATAAAACTTCGAAAAGATGTAGGGGCCGACGATCCAATCTAACAGCGCGGTGAGATTCGGAGGCGCACTGATTCCTTTGACTCCGATCCAGTTCAAATCTTGCCAGACCCCAGTAAACCCTGACGGGAGTTCGCCCGACTTCGCGCTGATGGCACCGAGCGGACCATCGTTCGAGAAGACGATGAGGTCCGGGGCAAAGCTCTTATGAAAAATCAGGGCCAACACTGCGCCCATGACAAGGATCGCCATGAGGAAGGATTTAGGGCCGGTTCGCGGAGTCGTGG